>DATHDH010000102.1:0-20432 GCA_035319145.1 Dissulfurispiraceae bacterium
AACATTGGTGTATATAAACGCGGGCAGGGAGCTTGCAAAAATTGAGTCGGCGAAAGACATCGCCTCGCCGACTCTCATCTTTTCTTTCGTACTCCTGAGCATCTTTCCTCTCGTAATTCGAAAGGTGCTCACCCACCTGCGAAAACGCAGAGAACAGGGAAGTGGAAATGGCCGGCTTTGATTTCGACATCGGCATCATCGGGGCGGGCTCGGCAGGACTGACCGCCGCCTCGGGCGCTGCGAAGTTCGGTGCGAAGGTCCTCCTCGTCGAGCGTGAGAAGATGGGCGGCGACTGCCTGCACTTCGGCTGCGTGCCGAGCAAAACCCTCATTCGCACGGCACAGGTCCGGCATGCCATGCAGCACGCAGAGGGCTTCGGCCTTCCGAAGATCGAACTGCCGCCGGTCGACTTCATCGCGGTTCGCAGCCGCATTCTTTCAGTCATCGACACCATCCAGCGCCACGACTCCCCGCAACGCTTCTGCAGTCTGGGCGTGCGTGTGGAATTCGGCGATCCGACATTTTCGGATGAGCATACGATTCGCCTCGGCGGCTCGTCATTCACCGCCAAAAGCTGGCTCATCGCCACGGGATCGTCTCCCGCAATCCCGGCAATCCCGGGGCTTCCTGATGTGCCGTATCTGACAAACCGCGAGCTCTTTTACCTCGACGGCCTGCCCTCCTCCCTCGTCATCCTCGGCGGAGGTCCCATTGCGATAGAGATGGCGCAGGCCTTTGCACGCCTCGGCACCCGCGTAAGTGTTATCCAGCGCAGCCCCCAGATTCTCACGCGTGAAGACAAAGACATGGCGGGGATCATTCAGCAGTCGCTCGAAGCTGACGGGGTGATATTTCACCTGAATGTTTCCGTTGCCGGCATTCGGGCGATACCGGGGGGATGCGTCGTTTCCGCGCGGAAGGCTGACGGTTCACCGCATGACATCTCAGCTGAATCGCTGTTGGTGGCCCTCGGCAGAAAGCCGAACCTCGATGGCCTCGGCCTGGAGCGGATTGGGATCGAACGGACGGACAGCGGCATGGTGCTGGATGATCGGCTCCGCACGAAGCATACCCACATATATGGAGCCGGCGATGTTACCGGCGCTTACCAATTCACGCATGCAGCGGGCTACGAGGGGGGCGTAGCGGTTACCAACGCTATTCTACGGCTTCCCAGAAAAGTGAATTACACTGCAATGCCGTGGTGCACCTACACCGACCCTGAACTGGCGAGCATCGGAATGAACGAAAGACGCGCCCGTGATGCAGGCATCGAATATTCAATCCATCAGGAACCCTTTTCCGCCAATGACCGCGCACTGGCGGAACGGACAACCGCAGGGATGGTGAAGCTGCTCCTCGACAAGAAAGGAAATCCTCTCGGCATCCAGATCGCCGGACCTCATGCCGGAGACCTGCTCGCCCCGTGGGTCGGCATCATGAACGGCAGCAAACTCTCGACACTGGCCGGTGCCGTACAGCCCTACCCGACGCTCGCCGAGATCAATCGAAAAATTGCAGGGAATGTATTCGCAGAAAAGATATTTTCGGAGCGGGTGAAAAGCGCCCTGAAATTCTTCTTCAATCTCCGCGGCAGGGCATGCGGATAATCTGCATGCTCTGCCATTTCCTGTAATCTTCAACCGTGTCAATATCGATAAGCTCGGGCAGAAGTCGACACGACAGCCCAAGTGCTTCAGCCTTCGCGCATGTCTCTGACAGCACCGACGGGCTGCTCCACGCAATGCCTTCAAACAACGGTCTATAAAGCCTTTTCATCCCGACAAGGTAATAACCTCCATCCTCTGCAGGCCCGATTACCAAATCATGCGACGCCAGAACGTCGAATGCACTGATGATGTGCGATTCGTCGAGATCGGGAATGTCGCTCCCGATTACAACAGCGAAGTCGGAGGACATTAGCAAAGTGCCGATTGCGGCGGCCATGCGTTCGCCCAGAGAATCGCCCCGCTGCGGAACAATACGCTCGTTCGGCAACCACCGGCGAAACTCATCCAGCCCTTCTTCAGGAGTGACGAACAGTGTGCGTTCATATCGTCTTTTCAGCGGACCGGTCTGCGAGAGCACCTGTTCGGCAAGCGCACGATAGACCTCGGCTGATGATTCCGCACCGAGAGCGACAGCAAGACGGGTCTTCACCCTACCTGGTTCGGGATATTTCAGGAAAACACCCAGCGCGTAACGACTGCTCACCGCACCGCTTTCGAAAACGGCATCCGCAGCAATTTCAGGAATCCCAGTTCTGAAAAATTGCGATATGCGCCCATGCCGATAGTAATGCGCTCCTGCGGGACATCGTACCGGAATGTTCCAAAAAACCGGTCCCACCACGATACGATGGTTCCGTAGTTCGAATCGTGTTCAGTAATGACGACGGAATGGTGGATTCGGTGCATCGAGGGCGGGACGCCGAACAGAATATAGAGTCGCTCGAACGCGGGAGAAATTCTGATGCTGCTGTGATGAAACTGCGCCGCAGTCATGAGAAACGTCTCAAACACGGCGAGGCCGATGAGGTCCAGGCCGAGCGATACGATGCAGGCCAGCTTCAGGCATCCGGCGAGCGCGACCTCGCCGATATGGAAACGGCTTGCCGTCGAGACATCCATGTTCAGATCGCAATGGTGGACTCGATGGAAACGCCAGAGAACCCTGATGCGATGGTTTGCGGCATGCCATACATAGGTGATTGCATCCATTGCCAGGACCGTCAGGATGATGCGCGGCAGGCCGGTTACTCCTAAGACATGCAGCAGCCCCGCCTGATTCAGTTCGGCATGTGTCGCAGCCGAAACAATTGCCGCACCGAAAAACACGCGAACAACAAGGCCATTGAATACCGCAATCAGGATATTTGCGGCCCAGCGCGACCCCTTCGGTACGGTTGGCACTCGATATGGCCGCACACGTTCGAGCATCAGGAAAAGCAGAAGCCCTCCCCAGAATGCCGCTGAACGCAAAACAGTAATATCGTCAAGGCTCGAAAACATTTCACCCCGTCCTTCTCTTCTATTCTAGCCCACATTATCATAAATTCCCTTGTCCGAGCGGCGATCTCATGCAGAGTGGGGGGCGCGTCGGCAGCGTGATATAATATTCGAAAATTGGAATGATCCTGCGGGGGCACTATGACCGAATATTACAAGGCTGAGGACCTGGCACGCTTCGGAGAAGTCGGCAACGCAAGTCCGGACCTCTTCAACAAGTTCATGACGTGGTATCAGGCATCTCTGGAACCCGGCGCACTTACCAAGCGCGAAAAAGTCCTGATCGGTCTCGCCGTCGCCCATGCCATTCAGTGTCCGTACTGCATCGACGCATATACGAAATCGTGCCTTGAGGAAGGCATGGGCATGGAGCACATCACCGAAGCTGTCCATGTCGCTTCGGCAATCAAGGGCGGGGCAACGCTCATTCATGCCCTTCAGGCGAAGAACGCCGCGGACGGGATATCCCTCTGATGCAGACGACTCCGTCCTTTGCCGAAGTCGGTTCCGGCATTGCCGCCTCCGGGCTCGAAATACTGCAGGTCAATGTCGGGTACCGTTGCAATATGTCGTGCAAACACTGCCATGTCGGCGCCGGGCCTCACCGAACGGAAATGATGCCTACAGAGACTATCGATCATGTCCTTTCCGCATTGGGAAGGAGCCCTATCCCGACACTCGATATTACCGGCGGCGCGCCGGAACTTCATCCCGACTTTCGCAGATTGGCGACAGGAGCACTAGCCATGGACCGTCATGTCATGGTGCGGTGCAATCTCACTGTTCTCTTTGAACCGGGAATGGAGTGGCTTTTTGATTTTTACGGCGACTATGATCTGGAAATCATCGCCTCGCTGCCTGCCTGTCTTGCCGCCGATCTGGATCGCGTCCGGGGGGAGCAGACCTTCAGCAAAAGCATTGAAGCGCTGCGCCGACTGAACGCGCTGGGATACGGCACGGGGAAGGCAGAGAGGCAATTGCACCTGGTCTACAATCCGCGGGGGGCATATCTGCCGCCCGCCCAGTGCGCGCTCGAAGCCGACTATAAACGCACGCTGCAGGAGCGTCATACCGTTGCCTTCGATCGACTGTTGACGCTGGCCAACATGCCCATCGGCAGATTCGGCGACTTCCTGCGCAGTTCGAATAACTACGCCGGTTACGTGCAGAGGCTCGCAGCTGCCTTTAATCCTGCAACGCTCGACGGCGTCATGTGCAGGCGGCTGATCAGCGTAAAATGGGACGGTACGCTGTATGATTGCGACTTCAACCAAGTCCTTTGCTTGCCGCTCGATGGAGACTGTCCGCGCCACATTGCCGAGTTCGACTATGAATGCCTGAAACACCGAGCCATAGCGGTCGGCGATCACTGCTTCGGTTGCACCGCCGGCCAGGGATCAAGCTGCGGCGGGGCTATAAAAAGGCAAAAGACTTCGGCATAGACTCTCGGCTTTCCGGGGCGAAACATCAATTACAGCTGAGACACTAGTGTCTCAGCTGTGTCTCATAAGATAATCATAATTTCTGAAAAATGGCACCGCATGCCGAGGACTTAACCATTGAGCGCTGACCGCTCACGCTGACAGCGATCACGTTGCTTCTCCGTTATCAATAAGTTGCGACATTTGCTTGCCTTGCCGGCTTGATACGAGCCTGCATGGGCATATGTCGCTCCGCTTACCCCTCGCATATTGGCATGGCGCTTGCTTCTTTTCACTCATTAACAGCAGATACAGATATATGCCGCACTCTCGTATCTTCATAAAAACATAGTGACGTTTTCGGGAGCTTTTTATACCGATGCGATAGAAGGCCACACCACAACCTATTGATATAAACAACATTTATGAATATTGATCGCGAGAATAGATTTCCGCACATCTCCCGTTCCAGTCGCGATGATTCGTCGCAGCCGGTTCGCGGCTGTCTGAGCCGATGCATTGTTTTGTTTGCGGCTATTATGATGGCGGCCGGGTGTGTCAAGGTCGGACCGGATTATGTCAGACCGGATGTCGCCCTTTCGCAGCGCTGGATTGATGCCGGCGACAGCAGGGTCAGCAGCGAGGCGTCCGACTATCGCGAATGGTGGAAGACCTTCAAGGATCCTGTACTCGACCGACTCATAAACGATGCTTACCGCGGCAATCTGTCGCTGAGGATCGCCGGCGTCAGGGTGCTTGAAGCTAAGGCCCAACTCGGCGTCGCAGCCGGAGAGCTCTTTCCCCAGACCCAGTTCGCAAGCGGTGCCCTTACTCACAACCGTAACAGCGCAGCCGGGGCATTGAGCGCCGGGACACTCGAATATTCACAGGCACAGGTCGGTCTGAACGCGGCTTGGGAGCTCGACTTCTGGGGCAAATTCCGGCGCTCGATAGAGTCGGCCGATGCGGGCTGGCGGGCAACAATCGCCGACTACGACAATGCCCTTGTGAGTCTGACGGCAGAGGTTGCGAATTCGTACATTTCCATCAGGACGCTCGAAAGACGAATTACCATTGCGCGACAGAACGTGGGGCTCCAACGCGAGATCCTGAACATCGCCGAAGCGAAGTTCAAGTACGGCATTGCCACCCAGCTTGATGTGGAACAGGCAAGAACGGTGCTGAACGACACCCTGGCCGCGATCCCCTCCTTTGAGGCGCAACTGCGCCAAGCCAAACATGCATTGAGCATATTGATCGGCCTGCCGCCGGGCGAACTGACCCAATATCTTGATGGCTCTTCCGAGATCCCGGTATCACCGGCGAGCGTCGCGGTCGGCATTCCGGTGGATTTGCTGCGCCGCAGGCCTGACATCAGAAGCGCCGAGTTCCAGGCCGCTGCGCAGAGCGCTCAGATCGGCGTGGCCAAGGCCGATCTCTATCCGGCCTTTTCATTGTCGGGCGTCTTCGGTCTTCTTTCGACAACAGTCGGCGCGTCAAGACTGAGCGATATATTCAAATGGAGCAGTCGCGATATCCAAGCGGGCGCCGGCTTTCAGTGGAGTATTTTCAACTATGGCCGCATCACCAATAACGTGCGGGTGCAGGATGCACGTTTCCAACAGCTGCTCATTGCGTATCAGAATTCCGTGCTCGCCGCCCAGAGGGAGGTCGAAGACAACCTGATCGCCTTCCTGAGGTCGCAGGAACGGGCGCAATTCCTCGCCGAAAGCGCGACTGCGGCAAAGAAGGCGCTCGATATCGCCGTCCTGCAGTACCGCGAGGGCGTCAGGGATTTTACTGCCGTGCTAAATGCCGAACAGAGCCTTCTCTCAGCGCAGGACAATCTGGCCGCCTCTCTGGGCAGCATCTCAGGCAATCTGGTCGGCGTGTACAAAGCGTTGGGCGGAGGCTGGGAGATCAGGGTCGGCAACGATTTGATCCCCCCCGAAGTAAGAAAACAGATGGAACACCGCACGAACTGGGGAGACCTGCTCTCTCCTGTATCGTACAACCCCGCTGCTCCCGAAACGGCAGCCACGGTCAAGGGTGCGGAGTGAGTCGTTTCAACGCAAGAAACGGAACAAACGGCATGGAGGAGATGTGAAGGCACTACGACGAAGCATTTCTGACCGACAAATCAGGATTGAGGCGGTCATCGCCCCGATAATGCTTGCCATGTTGTTTATCTATGGGTGTGCCAAACACGAGCAGGCCCCGCCGCCTCCGCCGAAAGTAACGGTTGCAAAACCTGTCGCCCGCGAAGTGACGGACTATTTGGAATTGAGCGGCAATACACAGCCGGTCAATACGGTGCAGCTCGTTGCGCGGGTTTCGGGATATCTGGACAAGGTGCTGTTTCAGGACGGCCAGGCGGTCAAAAAGGGACAGCTGCTTTTCGAAATCCAGCAGGAGTCGTATCTGGCAGGCCTGCAGCAGGCGGAAGGACAGGTGCTTGCGCAGAAGGCCCAGCTTGAATATGCGCAGAACCAATTAAACCGCTATGCAAAGCTCCTGCCGGAGAAGGCCGCGTCCAAGGCCGATGTGGATAACTGGCAGTTTCAGCGGGACTCCGCCAAGGCGAATCTTGAAACCGCCGAGGCAAATCTCAGGCAAGCCAAACTCAATCTCGGATATACGAAAATCAGCGCGCCTTTCGAGGGACGGATCGACCGGAGGCTGCAGGACCCCGGAAACTTTGTCGGTTCAGGGGCAAATAACACCGTGCTGGCACAGCTGACCCAGACTGAACCCATATACATCTACTTCAATATAAGCGAAGCCGATCTCGCGCGTCTGACTGCAGGCAGGCAGGAATTGCCCGGACAGTCAGGCTCTCAAAAAAAGGTGCTTTATGCAGGGATGATGAAGGATACCGATTTTCCGCACAAAGGAACAATCGACTTTGCGGCGACAACCATAACCAGTACGACAGGCACGCTGTTGATGCGGGGGGTTTTTGCAAACCCCAAGGGGAGAATTCTGCCCGGCCTTTTTGCCCGCGTGCGTGTTCCCATGGAGAAAAGGGACTCCCTCCTGGTCCCGACGGCGGCTATCAGTTCTGATCAACAGGGATCCTATGTCGTCATTGTCGACGATAAGAATGTGGCCGCGCGTCGCCCGGTGAAAACGGGGGCATTGGTCGATACTCTTACGGTCATACTGGAAGGTCTCGACGGCACCGAGTGGATCGTCACGGCAGGGATTCTGAAAGCGGTGCCGGGACGTCCCGTAACGCCGGAACGTGAGAACAATGCTGCCGCTGCGAACGTCCCTTCCGGTTCCGCTCCGTCAGGAGCCGCAAAGTGATTTCCCAGTTCTTTGTCGAGAGGCCGATATTCGCCAATGTAATCGCGATCATTACCGTCATCATCGGGATGGTCTTTCTGGAACGCCTCCCGGTAACGCAATATCCTCAAATCGTGCCGCCGACCATCCAGGTCTCGACCCGCTATCCCGGTGCAAGCGCCGAGGTTGTCGCTGCAACAATGGGGGTTCCGATTGAACAGGCGGTAAACGGCGTTGAGGGAGCACTTTATATGTCTTCCACAAGCGGCAGCGACGGTTCATATACCCTGACCATTACGTTCGACGTCGGGACCAATCTTGATACGGCCGCTTCGCTCGTCCAGAACCTTGTGAACAGCGCGCAGGCTCAAATGCCGGCGGGTGTTCAGCAGCAGGGGATCACCGTACGGAAGGTCTCTCCCAATATTCTGCTGGTGATAAGCCTCTATGCCGACGACGAACGGTTCACCGAATCATTCCTCTCCAATTACGGGGTGATCAACCTGCAGAATCCGCTGGCGAGACTTCCCGGAGTCGGACAAGTCAGGGTATTCGGAGCGGGGCCGTACAGCATGCGGGTCTGGCTCGACCCGCAAAGGCTGCAGTCGTTCGGACTTACAACGGCTGACGTCCTTTCCGCCATACAGGGTCAGAATATCGAAGTGGTGTCGGGCCAGCTCGGCGCGCCGCCGGGGCCCAAGGAACAGGCGTTCCAGTTTACTGTCACCGCCCTCGGCCGACTGTCACGCCCCGGAGAGTTTGAGGACATTGCGGTGAAGACCGCACCCGGTCCGTCGGCCCAGGTCGTCCGCGTGCGCGATGTCGCCAGGGTTGAGCTGAGCCAGCAAAATTACAGCAATTACTCGATCTTTACCGGCCACAAATCCGCTCAGGTCGTTATCTTTTCGCTTCCGGACGCCAATGCGATCGATGTCGCCAACAACGTGTATCAGGCCATAGCCGAAATGAGCAAGAAATTCCCCGACGGCCTTAAGTACGCCATTCGATACGACACGACAAAGTTTGTCCGGCAGGCCGTCTCGAAGGTTTATGAAACCCTCTTCATCGCCGCAGCGCTGGTACTCATAGTCATTCTGGTGTTTCTTCAGAACCTGAGAGCAATGCTGGTTCCGGCTACGACCGTTCCGGTGACCATTATCGGCACCTTCATCGCCATGGCCGGGCTTGGGTTCACCATAAACCTGATGACGCTGTTCGCGCTCGTTCTTGCCATCGGGATCGTGGTGGACGATGCCATCGTCATTGTCGAAAACAGCTCATATTACATCGAGAGGGGGCTCTCGCCAAAACACGCCACCATCAAGGCCATGAGCGAGCTTATCGGGCCGGTGATGGGCATCACCCTGGCCCTTATTTCCGTATTCCTTCCGGCGGCATTCCTGCCGGGAATCACCGGCCAGATATTCCGCCAGTTCGCGCTCGTCATAGCATCGATATCGGTCATCAGCGCCGTGAATGCTCTCACCCTGAAGCCGGTTCAGTGTGCCTTCTGGCTGAAACCGCGCGGCGACAAGCCGCTCAACAGGTTCTACCGAGCCTTTAACCGGATTTTCGAAATCGTGACGGCAACCTATGTCGGACTGGTCGCACGGATGGTCAGACGCCCGTATTTCTTCGTTGCAGTGTTCGGTGCTGTGGTAACCGTCGCTTTTCTGTTCTTCCTGAGCAGGCCGACCGGATTCCTCCCGACCGAGGACCAGGGATACGGCATCATGGTATCGCGCCTGCCCGACGGGGCCTCTCAGGAGCGTTCGCGTGACGTTGCCGAGAAGATAAGCGAGATTCTGAAGACAATCCCCGGCGTTGATTTCTGGGTGCACATCGGCGGACTCTCCATCCTGGACGGCGCAAATGTCTCGAACATGTCGACGACATTCATCGTCTATAAAGACTGGAAAGAGCGCGGAACCGCACTGAATCAGGACGTCATCATTTCGAGCATAAACAGCAAGTTGTACGACCTAAAGGAAGCGCAGGCCTTCGTGGTCATTCCGCCGCCGATCCGCGGACTCGGCGCCACAGGCGGCTTTCAGATGATCGTGGAGGACCGTCAGGGCCTCGGCCTGGTCGAATTGAAGCAGGCGTCGTTTGATCTCGCACAGGCCGGGAACGCGGAGCCGAGCCTCCGCGGGCTCGCGACAACCTTCAGCACCGGCAGTCCGCAGCTTTTCCTTGAAATCGATAGGGTAAAGGCTCAGGCTATGCAGGTACCGATGTCGAATATCGTCGCCACCCTCCAGTCGTATCTCGGCTCGTCGTTTGTCAATCTCTTCAACAAATATAACCAGGTATTTCAGGTTTACATTCAGGCCGACGACCCATACAGGATGAAACCGAATGACATAAAGAATCTCTATACGCGTAATCAGCTCGGCGAGATGGTCCCGCTCGGCAGCTTCATTGATGTCAGGACGGTGCAGGGCCCCGAATTGGTGACACGCTATAATCTTTATCCGGCTGCTGCGATATTCGGATCCGCGGCGCCGGGCTTCAGTTCTGGACAGGCCCTGAGCCTCATGGAAAAGCTGGCCGACGAAAAGCTGCCGGAGGGCATGTCATATGAATGGACTTCCACAAGTTACCAAGAAAAGAAAGTTGGTGCGCAGGCTTATTTCATTTATGCGCTCTCCATCATACTCGTTTACCTGGTTCTGGCTGCGTTGTACGAGAGCTGGACGTCCCCGGCTGCCGTTATCCTTGTCGTTCCTATGGCCCTCGTCGGCGTGCTCCTTGCGCTCATTGCCCGCGGATACGACAACAATCTGTTCACCCAGGTCGGGCTCGTGCTGATGATAGCCCTTGCGAGCAAGAACGCCATTCTCATCGTGGAATTCGCGCGCGATCTCCATCGTGACGGGATGCCGCTAGTCGACGCTGCGGTTGAGGCGACGCGGCGACGTTTCCGGCCGATCGTCATGACATCATTCGCCTTTATCCTGGGGGTTGTACCGCTGGTTGTCGCGTTCGGTGCCGGCTCTGCCGGACAGCGTGCGATCGGAACTGTTGTCTTCGGCGGCATGCTCTCGTCGACCCTGCTGGCGATTCCGTTTGTGCCGGTATTCTACGTCGCGCTTGAGCAGCTGAGCGAGCGGGTGAGAGGAGTGAAGCAGGACAGAAACCAGCATGTACAGCCTGCTCCTGAAAGCAAGGAGCAGGGCCGCTGAACGCGGCTCCTGGTCGTTATATCAAAGCTTGCTACTCAACAATGCAGATGGGAATGCCGGCGCCGGATTTTATAATGCTTTCGGTGGTAAACCCTATCCGCTCCTTCGGGTTCGAACGTCCGCGCCTGCCGATGACAAGAATCGCATAATCCCCGGTTCGCGCTTCTTCGCAGATCGTATCTGCGATATCGATCGAATCCGCACGCCACTTAGTCGATGACCGGCCGGCCTGAACTCCGACTGTCGCGAGTATTTCCTGCGCAGCGCTGAAAGTGGGAGCAAGTTGCACCGCCTGGTTCTTCGTCCAGACATCGATGACTTTCTTTCTTGCTTCCCGTTCTTCGTCGGTCAGGATATGTCCGTCGTCCCAATACTGCGGGGGGAGAAACGGTCTGACATGAAAGAGGACGACCTCATTGTCGCTGCCTGAGCAAAATTGTGTCGCAGCAAAATGTACGGCTTTCAGGGCATTTTCTGAACCATCGAGCGCTACGAGTATCTTTACCATTGCTTGTCCCCCTCACATTCTCAGCGGCCCACTTCATAGAACATTCAAAGAGTGCATCGATGCGTGCGTCTTAGGATTTTGGCCCGTAAAAGTTATAGCGTGCTTTGTACGGAACCCTTGATTCTGCACCGATACGCTCGGGGGTGCAGCCCTCGGAAGGCGCGATCCCGCCGGACGTCTGCATGCGTTTTATACTCTGCACTTTGGCAAATTCACCGTCGCCGTAATGTTCCTTTGCATTTAGCAATAACCACGGAATGGCCCCGGCATCGGGACTGTCAAGTTTCGCCCGGACCTCACCTACTACTTTACTTCCGTCATTCGCCTCCCATGTGGGCCCCGCATAATGACGACCGATTTTCGTGCCGGATCTGTCGAACAGATCTGCCTCAGGCGCCTTAAAAACCCATTCGGAGCGCATCGGATCGTCCTTCGCGGCCTTGCACTCATAAATTTGATAACCATTAGCCCCGGCCTCCAGGAGCAGTGCTTGGGATGCCGGAACCTTGAGGGCCTCCGCGGACTCTTCAAGCCGGCCAGCACTATAAGCGGCCCCGCTCACGAGCAGTGCTATCAACACTATGTTCGCGACTGCAACTCGACATTTGCTTTCCATGGCGATAATCCCCCTTTTTTATCGTTGATGCATTAAGGAACGCGCACGCTGTCCGCTTGTGGCTGTACTGCATTGCCGTCGGTTCGGACGCTTGATTATTTTTTCAGTTGTCGAAAACTCTAGAATTGTTTGCAAGCGGCATGCCACCATCTCCTTATTCTGCCTCCGCTGCATAAGGGTGTGTTAAGCGCAGCTGCACGGATTCAAGGCAGACATACATCACCGACGTGGTCGGACAGGAGGGATCGAGGGGTACCGCCGAAGGTCCCAAGCGCTCGCAACCAGGCGTTCATGCATTATTCCTCTTTCTCTACAACGTGCGGAGCACCTTTTTGTGATACAGAAGTGTTTCATGAGACAGCTGAGACGGTTATCTTGAGAACACAAAAAAATCGGCCCGGTCAGCATTCTGCATTCCGGGCCACGATGATCCGGGGTTAAATTGCGCGCTGCTTGGGCTTAGTGCTTCACTTCGCACGCACAGCCGCTTCCCGACTTGCCGTCGGAGCATTTGCCGCATGTCGAAATGCCCAGGATGCCATAAAGCGGGCAAATACCTACAATACCGGTGAGCAGCGGAACAATGCCGATATATGCCCATACGCTGCCGCTTATTATGGCATATGCAATTAATGCTGCCCCCGCCACTACCCTGAGAGCCCGGTCAAGAGTCCCTTCGTTCGTCTTCATAGTTGCCTCCTCAGCAGCGATTGCTGTTTCGTTTCTGATTTCAGTATAGGACGGCTGGAGAAGGAAATCTGTGACAAAGTTACAAAGAGGGCGGAAACTTACTGAACAATCAACTGGATGAAATTCCTGGCGAGAGAGACCTTCTTCTGCCGTTCGAAATGTTTCAGCAGCCTGCTGACGACTTCACGTGAGGTGCCGAGGTCGTTTGCGATCTTCTGATGGGTGGAATATAACTTTCCGTCCTCGGATTTTTCCCGCAGATATTCGAGCAGCCGCGCGTCCATGCGCTCAAACGTAATCTCCTCTACGAGAGCCATCACCCATGCCAGCCGTTGGCTGAGGATTCCGAAGACAAAGTCCCGCATTTCTTCATAGCGAGAGACGAGCCGGCGAAAGTCGGCTGCCGGGATAAGCAGGAGTTCGGTGTCGAGGGCGGTCGCGGCATAAGCAGGATACGACATCTTGGAAATGATGCATGATGCGTTGAGAATACAGGTTTCACCCTTTTCGATCTCGTAGAGCGTTATTTCACGACCTGCGTCACCGATTTTAAAGACCCGAATCTCGCCGGACAAAACAAAGGCGATTGCGGAACAAGTATCCCCTTCGGAATATATAACCTGATCTTTCGCAACGGTCCTCCGCTGCCCATGCGCCAGGATATCGGCAGCCAGCAGCTGATTCCTTCTGAAAACCGGGAAGGTCTCCAGAAACTCTTCTGTTGATGATGTCTGCATTACACTATTCTCTCATTCCTTATGTGTTTTGGCGGATGTATGGGTCTATCAGCTCGCGTTATGCATGAACCACGGGCGGCTATATTTCTCCGTGATCTTCATGCACTCATCTTTTAAGCAATTTGACACCATAAGGGCAGACCGCAGAACAGATGCCGCAATTATGTCCTTTATGGTATTGATAATAATGCTCTTTTTTCCATTGATCGCAACCGTGGAAGTCCAGTATCTCTTCGCGGGCAGTGCCGGGATACCATAAAGTGTCCTTCAGCGCACCCGCGGGACAGGCATCAACGCATCGACGACAACGGCCGCAGAAGCTCTTAACAACAGGGGTCGCAGGCGGCAGAGGCATATCGGTAAAGACCGTGCCCAGGCGAATCCATGGACCGCGCGCCCTGGTAACGAGCTGGCAGTTGCGACCAATCCATCCCAACCCGGCACGCGTTGCCGCGGTCTTATGCGGGAAGTCGCCTCTGACATTAACCGCGTCGGTGCGAAGTGAAGATGCCAACGGTTTCGACCTGTAGCCCCTCTGCCTTATCATTTCCGCCAGCGCTTCCGAGAAAGAATCAATGCGAACATTGACCCTTGCGTATTCTTCTGCGTATGCCTGATTCGGACCGCTCTGAATGTCCAGCATTATTTGCGGGGGCATGTGAACGGCAAATGATACCGCGCTGGGAAAGCCTCGCCCCGCATCATCTTTCGGCGTGTCAAAGCTGCCGAGATCGGCTATTCCCCAGAGGATGCCTTTTTGATAGGACATCAACGCACTGAACCATGCGGGCATGTCAGTGATCGACTTCGTCATAATTTCTCCATAGCAGTGAGGAGAAGACTGAGCTTCATACAAGTTACGTTATCGCATATACCACTTTCAGGCTGCTTATAAGAAATCATAGAGGAAAGGTGAAGCGGGGTCAAGAAAGACCTACTTCTCAGCAAAGGCAAAACCGTCCTTCCATACAAACGCTTAATACAACAAGCTGCGCAGCTCTGCTAAAGCGCGTTCCCAACGCCAGCTCATTTGCAATTAGTCAGCATTCCCTGAACCTTTGCTTCACCCTCGCTGAGAACGGCCCGGTTTGCGGAATCGACATTAGGGTCTTGCCGCATCAACTGCATCAGCACCAGCATGTCCTGCCACTCTGCCCTGCTTTGGCAGACGCACTGCTGCTCAGAGACGCCGTTCCGTTCGCACGCTTTTGTCTTATCGGTCACCTGCTGAACAAATTCCATGACCTCGGTGCTGGCGCTATCCTGCGCGTCAGCCGGGCAAAACCCTGTCGCAACCGCCATAAATGCCATCGATACCATACAAGTCGCAAGATGCTTCTCCATATCCCCTCCGCCCTTTCCTAATATGTCATGCACGCCGCATTGATGACGCCAATGGAGAGCGAAACCGCCCCGAGAAAAACGCCCTTTGCCGTCTGGTTGTTCGGGATGTCTTTCACAATGGATGGAAAGATGGTGCGCACGACACAGAATGCGGCAATCTGGATTACCAGTGCAATAAATCCCCAGATAACCATGTCGACAAGCCCGACGCTATGAGCAACCGCGCTCCCAAGGGGAATGGTGAATCCAAGCAATGCCCCGGTGTAACTCGCAGCAGCAGCCGTATTGCCCTCGCGGATGAGCGTCATTTCACGGTATGGAGTTACTATGGCATAAATACAGGCGAACAGGAGCATCAACAACACCGATACCCCGAAATACATTCCGAATGCCCCGAGCCCTGACAGAGATGTCATGAACTTTTCTGCCGTCATCTTCCGCTCCTCTTCTCGTCTAAGATTGAAAGTAATGGGGAACGAACATACTCGTATTGGTCGTAATGGGCGTTCTGTCTTCCCGAATGCCGACCCCCGCCGGAAGGCCGTTGACCACCCACGAACCGACCGCCGCATAACTGTCCCCGAACGCCGGAAGCATCTGCGCCTGCTGATACACGTACCCCTCGATGCCGTAATTGGCGTCGTTGCCTTCATAGGTCCGCCCGCCGGCCCTCAGCGTGACATTCGCCCCTTCCCGAGAAAACAGCGGCTTGCGGACGATATCGCCGGTAATTCTGCCGTCTTCAAAATAAGCGGGAAGGAGATTCTTATGGCCCGGCGCCATTTCCCAGAGAATCGGAAGAATCCCTTTGTTCGAAAGTATCATCTTCCACGGCGGCTCGAAGAAACGGACAGCGCCGTTCATGACCTGCCCTCCGAACTCATCAGCCAGCAGCCACTCCCAGGGATAGAGCTTGAAGGCACATTCGATCGGCTTATTGCCGAGGTCGCAAAAAATCCGTTTCCCGGCGTCAAACCCGATATCTTCCATGAAAATGTGCCGCCCGTCCAGTCCGCTCTGCACGGCAACATCGCGCAGGTACTCGACGGTTACAAAATCTTCTTCGTGATCCTTCACGCACGAAAAGTAAAACGGCTGAGACGGCGACAACTGCGCCCCCACCGCAACAAAGGCGTCGATCAGCTTTTCATGAATCGAATTGAACTGGTCCCGCTCCGGATACATATCTTCAAGCCAGACCCATTGGGCAATGCTGGATTCCACCAGCGATGTCGGCGTATCGGCATTGTACTCAAGCAGCTTCGGTTCACCGTGACCGTCGTACGAAAAATCGAACCGGCCATAGAGGGATTTGTCCCTTCGCTTCCATGACTCAGTTGCGAATGAAGCCCACGCTCCGGGAATACCGAGCCGGTGGAAGAGGTTACTATCAATCACGTAATCGACCGCTTTGATACAGAGGGCATGAAGCCCTGCCGTGACCTCTTCGATATGGTCTATTTCATCGCTGCTGAACTCATAGCAGGCCCCTTCGTTCCAATAGGTGCCGCCCATCGAATGAAACGAAAACCCGAGCTCGTCGAATTTCTGTCTCCAGTTGTCTCGCTTCTTCACCGCATGCCGCTGCATTACGATCCTGACCCGTGAAAAGAGGATGAGCGCCCGAACCCGCCCCGGCTTACGCTGCTGCTGATGGAGCCGATGGAGTGCGAAGAGGACATACCCTCGCGCAGAGATGCAAAGTTGCCGGTCCTCGCAGGCTGCGCGTCGCCGCCGCCGCGCGGAAAATAGTACGGCCTGCCGGAATACCAGTAGTAGTGGGGGCCGTGGTAGCGCCCGGATCCGGTCTGTTCGCAATTGTCTTCCGAGCCCCAGTCTTCGACACAGCGTTCTTTAGTGCTGTAGAGCTCGCGCTTTGTCGCCTGATCGTCGCT
Organism: Dissulfurispiraceae bacterium; assembly: GCA_035319145.1. Taxonomy (GTDB): domain Bacteria; phylum Nitrospirota; class Thermodesulfovibrionia; order Thermodesulfovibrionales; family Dissulfurispiraceae; genus JAAYUK01. The sequence continues at coordinate 16,693 of DATHDH010000102.1, forward strand.
GCACGCCGTCAGAAATACGGTGGCTGAGGCAAGAAATGTCAGCGTAATGGTTCGCGAGCGTTTCATGGAGCTTCCCCTCTTATTCCTCCTGATTCCACGGCAATGACGGCCCCGGATATCCCACACCGACTATGAATAATGCATGCTAAATCAGTTCGACAATCGTGACCCCGGCTCCACCTTCGGTCCGATCTCCCTTGCGAAAGCCCTTGACAAGAGGATGGCGCGTCAGGTGCTCACGCACGGCCTTCGCCAGAATACCGGTTCCGATTCCATGCACGATGACGACACGTGAAGCTCCATCCAGAGATGCCTTGTTCAGGAACGGTTCAAGCTCCGCCAAGGCATCGTCGACCCTCTGCCCTATGAGATGCAGCCGCAGCTCAGTTGGGCTATCGCCTGTGAACCCGGCCGCCAAAGTTTTTTGCCCGGCGTCCGCCCTGCGGCCCTGCTTTATAGATATATCGGACGCAGACACCTCAACTTCAATCGCCCCGGCCCGGACGCGAACGCGATTCTGTCGGCGATTCACATCGACAACTGCACCGTCATAGCCCAGCGACGATACAAAAACCGTATCGCCCGCCTCGATGCGCTCAATCGGCAGCGAATCCGGCGGCGGCGAGTATTCGCGTTGTTTTCGGGCCAGTTCGTCTCGGCGTTGATCGAGCTGATGCAGGGCTTCACGCCGCTTCTTTTCCTGAAGCTTCGCCTCTTCAATCAATGCATGAACTTCACGTTTGGTGCGCAGCACGAGATCGGCCGATTCCTGATACGCAGCGGCAAGCACTTCCTTTCGTTTCCTATCGGTTTCGGCAAGCATCGCCTCCACGGCCCCTTCACGATCCTGCAAAGCGCCTTCTTTCTGTTCAACCTCGGCCAGCTTCTGTTCATAGAGCGCCCGCTTCTCGTTCAGCTCGGCTATAAGACGATCAAACTCGACCTTCATCGTCCCGAGCATCGTCCGTGCTTGCTCGACGATATGGATCGGAAGCCCGTACCGCACGGCGGTTTCGAGGGCGAATGACTGACCCGGCTCACCGGCCCGCAGCCGATAGAGCGGCAGGAGCGTTTTCCTGTCGAACTCCATCGATGCATTGATCATGCCCTGCGTGCGGTGCACAAACCCCTTGATATCGGCCAGATGCGTCGTAGCAAAGACCATCGCCCCTTTTTGCTGCAGCTCCCGCAAAATTGCACACGCAAGCGCGGCACCTTCATCAGGGTCGGTGCCGGTGCCAAGTTCATCTAGCAGCACCAGAGAGGCGTCGCCCGCACGGCCGAGGATGTGGGTAATGTTTGCGATATGAGCGGAAAAGGTTGAAAGATTGGATTCAATTGATTGTTCATCGCCGATATCGATAAGCAGATTCTTGACGAGAGGAAAGCTTGACGCTGAATCCGCTGGAACCGGCATGCCGGAAAGCGTCATGGCGACGAGGAGTCCGATAGTCTTAATGGCAATTGTCTTGCCGCCGGCATTCGAACCGGTAATCACCATGACCGAATTTGTGTCGTCGAGTCTCACATCGAGGGGAACCACCTCCCCCAGGCCGCTTCGCTTGAATGTCAGGAGCAGAAGAGGGTGACGGGCCGAAATGATCGATATCGCACCTGCCTCATTCAGTTCCGGAACATGTGCCCCGACGGTATCTGAAAAGGCTGCAACGGCATGTAACATGTCGAGCTTGACGAGGGTGAGAAACTCCCATTCAACCGCATCGGCATCGTCTCTGACACGTCCCGACAGCAAGCGAAGAATACGAATCTCCTCGGCCTTCTGATCCGCAACAAGGTTTTCGAGTTCATTGGAATAATGGATTATCGAGAGCGGCTCGACAAAAGCGGTTTCTCCCGACCGCGATACGTCATGTACGACGCCGGCCACCAGCCCTTTTGAATCCATGCGAACCGGAATGACCCATCTGCCGGAGCGTTGCGTGACAAAATCGTCCTGCAGGAATACCGACACCGATTCGTCACGCACAATATCTTCGAGCTTCTTGCGGATGCGGCGCTCGACATTCTTTACTTCGCGCCGAATCCGCGCCAGATCGGGCGACGCCGTATCGAGGATATTCCCTTCGGCGTCAACTGACGTGCGGAGAGCCTTCAACAACTGCGGAAAGCCAGTCAGTGAATCGGAAAGCAGCTTGAGATTCGGGATGTCCTCGCGCGATGCAGTCTGCGCCGAAACGGCAACGGCTATGCTGAAGACCGGAATGAATCTGGAGAGATCCCGAGCATCGAGAACCGCACCTTCAGGGCGCACAAGACCGAGCAGCGGAAGAATATTTTCGAATGCGGAAAGCTCCAGGCGGGTGCCGGTTTGGGTCAGGAGGCGGACTTCGGAGACCTGGGCAAAACGCAGCCGGATATCGGCCGCCGCATCGAACGGCCTAATATCCAGTACTGCGTCATACGATGCTTCACTGTGCGTGTACTCGGCTATGCTGCCGAGCAGTTTCGGAAATTCTAAAAGTTCAAGCGGCGTCTCGGCAATCATCCGGAGCAGCGCTGCCCGGATTAGAGGCCGAGACCTTCGACAACCCGCTTTTTCTGCTTTTCGATAGTCTTCTGCCCCTGTTCGAGGGTCTTTACGATTTCGACCTTTGCCTTGTCCGAAAGCTCCGCCCCCTGTTCGATCAGCTCCGATACGCGCTCCTTCGTCTCTTCGGCAAAGTCATTGATAGTCTCGATGGTATCGTCGACCAGTTCAAGCGCGTCCTTCTTTACACGACGCGCGGTCTTCGCAATATCCTTCCGCGTATCACGGCCCGCTTGCGGCGCATACAAAAGGGCGATGGTAGCGCCGAGCATGCCGCCGATCAAAAACGCTCCGGCAACCTTCGCAGCATCATCTCTCATAATAAACCTCCTCAATTGTCTGTTTTGGGGTGCTGCATAAACTTTATCAGGAAGCCCGAGGGCTGTCAAACAAGTTTCACCGATCAACGGAATGCCTTTTTCCTCTTGCCGACCGCCGGGGCCTTCCGCTAGAATATGACGACAGGCGCCGCGAGGCTTAATAGGGAATCCCGTAACGGACATGCCGGAATCGGGAGCGGTCCCGCCGCTGTAACCGGGGACGAACGCCGGAGGCCACTGTTCATGAAGGCATGAACGGGAAGGCCGGCAAATAGAACGATCCGGGAGCCAGAAGACCTGCCTGCCCCGTCGCTTCTTCAGGATGCGGCGGCTTTATTGTGTCGGCCCTTTCGCGGATAACGGGGTGGAACGTGAGGATGAAGTGAATCAGGGTGCAATCCTCAGGGCGAATGCTCTGGGGATTTTTTATTTGGAGGAGCGTATGATTCGGCTGATTATAGGCGGCACCCGGAGCGGCAAGAGCCGCCATGCCCTGACGATGGCGTCCGATGACACCGGCAAGGCCAAGGCATATGTGGCGACCGCACAGGCGCTTGATGATGAAATGATGGAGCGTATCGAACGCCATAAAGAAGAGCGCTCCGAAGACTGGGTCACGTTCGAAGAACCGTTCGGCCTCCCCTCGCTGCTCAGGGAGATATGCAGCCACTTCGATCAGGTGCTCGTCGACTGTCTGACGGTCTGGCTTTCGAACAAGCTCCTGAACGAGCCCGCCCTCGTCGACGGGGCTGTTGATGACCTGGTTGCAGCCCTGGAAGAAACGCGGCGAAAGACAAACTACTTCATCGTAACGAACGAGGTCGGCATGGGAATCGTTCCTGAAAGCGCGCTGGGCCGCAAGTTCCGAGATC
>DATHDH010000103.1:0-2769 GCA_035319145.1 Dissulfurispiraceae bacterium
AAAAGGGTGTCATTCTTGCCAAGGAAACAAGCGCCTCAATTGAAACGATCGTAGTAGCCTCAACGAGCGCCATGGACATGGTACGCCAGATCGCCGCGGCAACAGAGCAGCAGTCCTCGGCAGCGGAACAAGTAACACGCAATATGGAGAACGTAGCTGCAATTGTGCGTCAAACATCTACCTCGTCCGAGGAGATCAAGACGTCATCGGCCGAACTGTCACAGCTCGCTTCGGGTCTCACTGAAACCGCGGCGTGGTTCAAACAGTGAAAGGTTGAAGAAAGCCTTTTTGACTTCGCAGCCGATGCACTATGATCCGGTTACGTTATTGAACCATATGCAGCAATGAAAATAGCCGTACGGATCAACGACAAGCTTCACCTAAAAAAAACATACTATTGACAATTTGCTCACTGTAACCATGGGGGTACAGCTCAGATTATTTGAATGAGCCAGTATGCGACATTGTAGGTGAACCTCACAGGACTCTCTCTCAGCTGTAATGCAATAATTCCGATAGAAGGTGGTTAAGAGTTGTGTTGACAACAAAGCTCAACACAAATAGTGTTCAAGACAAGTAAGGAGCACTGCCGAACTCCCTGCCCGGACCGATCGCGCAGAGCCGTCATGCATTTCCCCTGCATCGCAACAAGGCCCTTGACATTTCCCGATCGCCGCTTTATCATATAAATAAGTTTTTATATGTGGAGGCGGTAATGCTGAAGGATTTCGCGCACTTCGTTGTCTATTCCCTTATTGAAATGCAGCCCGGCTCGCGCCTGGCCAGTGCACTCGACTTCTTTATTTACGATATCATTAAGATATTTCTGCTGCTTTCGGTCATCATCTTCGCCGTCTCCATTGTCCGCAGCTTCTTCCCTCCCGAAAAAACGAAGCGCATTCTGTCCCATAAACGGGAGTTTATCGGAAATATTCTCGCGGCCCTCCTCGGCATCGTTACGCCATTCTGCTCCTGCTCCGCGGTGCCGCTCTTTATCGGCTTTGTCGAGGCCGGCGTGCCCCTGGGGGTCACCTTTTCCTTCCTCATTTCCTCCCCGATGGTGAACGAGGTCGCGGTCGTGCTCCTGTGGGGGCTGTTCGGATGGAAAATAGCGGTCATCTACATGAGCGCCGGACTTTCCGTGGCCATACTCGCGGGGTATACCATAGGAAAGCTGAAACTCGAAAAATGGGTGGAGGAGTATGTTTATAAAATTCAGTCAATGGGAACAGCGATCAGTGATGTAAAGCAGTCGTTCAAGGACAGGCTCGCCTACGCCCGCGCAAACACCGGGGAGATCCTGCATAAGGTCTGGCTATATGTGATTGTGGCGATCGGCATCGGCGGATTCATTCATGGCTATGCGCCCGATGATTTCCTCGCCCGCTACGCCGGGAACGGGAATCCGTTTGCCGTTCCCCTGGCCGTGGCCATCGGCGTGCCGCTCTATTCCAATGCAGCAGGCGTCATCCCGATCGTCTATGCGCTCATGGAGAAGGGAATGAGCATGGGCACGGTGCTTGCGTTCATGATGGCCGTGACCGCCCTGTCGCTCCCGGAGATGATCATTCTGCGGAAGGTCATCAAAATCCCCCTTCTTGCCGTCTTTGTTTCGATCATGACCGTAACCATCATTGCTGTCGGCTATCTGTTCAACGCAATTATATAGGAGGATCAGTATGGAAATCAAAGTGCTCGGACCGGGGTGTGCAAACTGTCACAAGATGGAGGAAATGGCGAGACAGGCGATAAAGGAGCTCGGCCTGGCCGCGGATGTCGTGAAGATCACCGACGTCGGCGAGATCGCGCGGAACGGCATTTTGTCCACGCCGGGCCTGATCGTGAACGGGAAGATCAAACACTCGGGCAAGCCGCTGCCGAGCCCGGACAGGGTAAAGGAACTCATCAGGGGAGAAGCCTGACGCGGAGGTCCCGCATGTTGCTGAACGGCTACCGGAAAGAGATATTCCGTCCCGCGTGCAATAATTCGTTCGAATCGCTGCACTGCATCGCCCACCTGGAGGATGATATCTCCGAAGCGCTTCCCTACGTGAACGCCGTCCTTGGCGGCGACACGTTTATCAAGGAGCCGCCTTCGGTCACCTTCAAGCTGTACGGCAAGCTTATCACGGTCCACGGCCGCAAGATCGCCGTGAATGCGCTGCGGGATGAAGCAGAAGCGGATCATATCCTGGACTGGTTCAAAGAACAGATCAATGAAGCCTGGGAAAAAAGGGCCGACATTGTGCCGAAATATGACGGGCGCAAGGTTCCGCATATCATGGAAATATACAAAATGCTGCCGAAGAGCAATTGCAAAAAGTGCGGACAGCCGACCTGCATGATGTTCGCGTCGATAGCAACCCAGGGGGTCAAGAAAAGCGCTGATTGTCCGGAACTGACCGAAGAGGGAAAGCAAAGGCTGGAATCCTATCTCAGCGGATTCCGGTTTGATTAAGGAAAACCATGGAAGAACTGACCGGCATATTCAAGGCATTGTCCGACGAGACGCGGCTCAGGATCGTGAAACTCCTCGAGAAGGGGGAACTCTGCGTCTGCGACATCGTGGCTGCGCTCGACATCGTCCAGCCGAAGGCCTCCTTCCATCTTGGCGTGTTAAAGGGAGCCGGGCTGATCAGGGATCGGAAGCAGGGGAAGTGGATTCACTACCGCCTGAACGAAACGGACCTGTTCAGAAGGATGTTGATGGTGTCGATTTGCGAAAAGGCCGACGGGACGAAGATATCGGGAGACCGGAAGCGGCTGGAG
>DATHDH010000104.1:0-4432 GCA_035319145.1 Dissulfurispiraceae bacterium
AAAAAACCGGTCAATTTCGGATTCCTCGATTTTACAAGCCTCGAAAAACGAAAATTCTTCTGCGAAGAAGAAGTGCGGCTTAATCGGAGGTTCTGCCCTGATACATATCTCGATGTCACGGCAGTATGTGCGGATTCAGCCGGAATACATCTGGGGCTGCCCGGCGATCCAATCGAATACCTTGTCAAGATGGTTCGCCTCCCGGAAGACCGCATGCTTACGCATTTGCTGGCTGCCGACAGTCCGGAACTGCTCGAGCTTATGGCACGCCTCGGGAATCGGCTCGCCGGGGTACACCTCTCGTTACCGAGTTGCTGGCACGATGAGGGGTTCAGTGAGCTTGACCATGTTAGGCGCAATTGGGAAGAAAATTTTGCGCAGACAAAGTCAGGCATCGGACGGATAATGCCTGCTCATGGATTCACAATCATGAGCAGATTCGTTCATGATTTCTTGTCGGAGCATGCGGGACTCATTGAAGCACGCGAGCAGCAGGGTTGGGTGCGGGAATGCCATGGCGACCTCCACGCCGATCACGTTTGCTTCACGGATCCGATCCGCATGTTCGACTGCATCGAGTTCAACCGCCGCTTCCGTGTCAGCGACATTCTTTCCGACCTCGCATTCCTGGTGATGGACCTCGAAAAAAACCAACGGTCCGATCTTGCGTTGCTTCTACGTCAGTCCTACGAGCAAGCGCTGAACGCAGCAATCCCTTCCGGGCTTCTGCGTTTTTACAAGATATACCGGGCATACGTGCGCGGCAAGGTCGGCTATCTGCGAAGCAATGAGCTTGATGCAGGGACAGATGCGCACCGGGCGGCGCTGCAAAAGGCTGTTTCATTTCTCAGCAGGGCACTCGGATATCTGATGCCTCAGGCGCTGCTCGTGACCTGCGGGATCATGGGAACCGGCAAGTCGTCTCTCGCACTTCATCTTGCTCAGGCACTTAATGCGAACGTGAGCAGATCGGACCAGATCAGGCACGACCTGTATCCCGTTACCGGCGCATCGCCTTCGGATTTTCTCCAGGGGGCATATCTGCCCGAGCTTACGGAGCGTGTATACGGTTCGATGCTGCAGAAAGCCGCCGACCTTCTGAATAACGGTAGCACCGTGATCCTCGATGCGACATTCGGCGACACGAAAAGACGTGCTCAGGCTCGTGAACTGGCGGCCGTGCTTAATATTCCTATTATTTTCTTTCACTGCCGATGCCCGCGCCACGTCGCGCTGGAACGACTGGTGCAGCGCGCTGACGCGGGGACGGATATCTCGGAAGGAAGGGCCGACCTCTATGACCTGCAGGCCGCACAATTTGTACCTCCCGCGCCCGATGAACAGGCAGTCCCGGTCGATACAATAGAGGACATTGATTATGTGGCCATTAGCGCCCTGAGCGATGCCCTCTGCTATATGGGGATTGAGAGCGACTGATTACAAGCCGAGGCTTGTCCGACTCAATTGCCTCTTCGGCACAAAATGGCTTGAAAACCCAGCATAATTAGTATATATTATAAATATATATTATATTGGAGTGCTGGAGGATTCATGAAGACTGCAAAATTATTCCGTAACGGGCAAAGCCAAGCCGTCCGGTTGCCCAAGGAATTCAGGCTTGAGGGGTCTGAAGTATTTATCAGAAAGTGCGGCAACGCCGTCATGCTTATCCCGGTGCATGCCTCATGGGATACGCTTGTCAAGAGCATCGGGAAATTCAGTTCCGATTTCATGAGTGAACGCCAGCAGCCTCAGCTTCAGAAACGGGAGGAGTTCTGATGCGTTACATGCTTGATACGAACATCTGCATCTATCTCATAAAGAAGAGCCCTGAAAATGTCCTGCATCGTTTCAGAAAGCATACTGTCGGAGAGATAGGCATTTCTTCCATTACGCTTGCGGAACTCAGCTTCGGTGTCGAAAAGAGCATGCATATCGAGAGAAATCGTCAGGCGCTTGAAGAATTTGTCGCCCCACTGGATATTGCACCCTTTGACGAAAAAGCTGCATCAGCTTATGGCTCGATCAGGACCGATCTTGAACGGGGAGGCACTCCTATCGGGGCAATGGACCTGCTCATCGCCGCACATGCCGCAAGTCTCGGTGTCACGCTTGTTACCAATAATGTTCGCGAGTTTAACAGAATCCGGAAGTTGAAAGTGGCGGATTGGGCATCGTAATAGCTCTCCTCAAGCACATACAAAAAGGGACACTGCCCATCAGCTCTCAGATCCCGTAAAGCGCTATGTTATGCATGTGTCAATTTTGGTTTTCATAATTTATTGCTGTCGCAGCCGTTCACTTGCACTGTCTTATCATGCTTCTAAAATGCTTCGTTATTCAAAAGCGGCACCCCCTGACCTTGATTTTTTGTTGAAACTATAGAAGGTGCTAGAGCTGTTGATGCATGCCGAAGTGGATGTGCTCTGCGTAGCGGATTATGGCAAACGCACCGAAGTGCGAACAATAAGCTTATAGTAGGGTTCAGGACAACGCGCGGGTCCTTTGGATAGTAAAACAACGAGACCGGCGCAATGAAGATTTATTGACTCTGCATACAGATTCTGCTCAGGAGAACGCTAACAATTCTTGCCGAGTTTCCGCACAAGCGATTCAATCGTCATGCCCTGCACGAATATGGAGAAGGAGACAACCGCAAACGAAACCGTAATAATATCATTTCTTTGGGGAACCTCGTAAGGCAGGCCGAGCGCAAGGGCAAGGGCGAGGGCGCCGCGCAACCCTCCCCAAACGAGAATATGCTGATGCTTCACATCGACACTCAACGAGGTCAGCTGAAAAAGCGCACAGCATGGATATACAGCAAATGCACGTCCGAGTAAAACAAGGCCAGTAGCGATTATGGCAGTAGCAATCACGTGCTGAAAGCTTTCATGCGCCTCACGCAGACCGATAAGAATAAATATCAGAGAATTCGCCACAAAAGCAATGTAATCCCAGAACGCCAGAACTGCTGGGCGTCCTTTGTCGGAGAACGCACCTAGAGGGCCGAGATTGCCGACAAGTATCCCGGCAGTCAGGGAAGCTATCACGCCGGACGCATGGAAATGCTCGGCAAGAAAAAAAGATCCAAAGGCAGCTATGGTGGTAAAGGTAATTTCAACTAACGAATCATCGGTCTGTCCCGCCAGCAGCAAAGAACCTCCTCCGACAAAGAAGCCGCATAGCAATCCACCAATGATGGTCGCAAACAACGTTGCAGCTGCCGCAGAGGCAGTGATACCGCCTCCGGTAGCGAAAAGAAGCGCAACTCCGAAGGCAACAGCGGCGGTCGCATCGTTGAAAAGGCTCTCAGTCTCGACAAGCAGGCGTAGTCTGCCGTGAGTGCCCAACTCCTTGAATGTTGCAATCACCGAAACCGGATCGGTTGCCGATATCAGGATGCCAAAGACGGCAGCACTCGCCCATTGCCAGCCCGCAAGATAATGCATGCCGACTGCCGTAAGGCTCGCGGAGAGGAGCACTCCTAATGTAGCCAGGACAAGAATGACAAGGAAATCCTTGCGCAGTTCAGGCCAGCGGATGTACAGGGCGGCTTCAAATACCAAAGGAGGCAATAAGGCGTTAAAAATAAGCTCTCTTGTCAGTTCGACATCAATTTTGATCGGCAAAAAAGCCAGTCCAATACCTGCCGTTACGAGACCAACGCAATAGGGGACATGCAGGCGTTTAACCAGCATTGCCACCAAAGCCGAAATAAGGAGAAGTAATTCCATTCCCTCCAGATTTAGTTCCATTGAGTAGGCACTAACCCCCTATCTGTTATGAAATGGCATAAATGCCCAAAATCGTTAACATTATGCTCTCTGAAAAGCATAGCATTTCTTACAAAAGGCATCGCCAAATGCAGCAATGCAGAATCAAATCTTTTCACTATCTTAAAACAACGGGCCCAGCGCAAGATAAGCGCCGGGCCCGTTCAATACTATCTTTCCGAAGTTCTTTAGCCGTAAGGCCTACTCGGTTCCCATCTCCCAGCTTGCAAGATACTTCTTCTGCTCAGGGGTAAGCGTATCAATCGCTATGCCCATGGCCTTCAGTTTCAGCCGTGCGATCTCTGCATCGATCTTCGCAGGCACGCTATAGACGGTCTTTTCAAGCTTCTTCGCATTTTTGACCATATATTCGGCTGCAAGGGCCTGGTTGGCAAAGCTCATGTCCATGACCGCGGACGGATGTCCTTCCGCTGCCGCAAGATTGATCAGCCTGCCCTCGCCCAGCACGTAAATGCGGCGGCCGTTCCTGAGCGTATATTCCTCGACGAACTCGCGCATCATGCGGCGAGCCTTCGAGAGTTTCTTCAGCGCGTTCAGATCAATCTCGACATTGAAGTGGCCGGTGTTCGAAACAATGGCGCCGTCCTTCATAACCTTGAAACACTTTTCCGAGATGACATTGACGTTGCCGGTCG
>DATHDH010000105.1:0-3995 GCA_035319145.1 Dissulfurispiraceae bacterium
TTTCCTTGGAGGAAACAAAGCTGAGCTTGATAAGCGTGTCGCCGAGAAGGTCGCCGGTGATCTTCTGCTGCATCAATGCGACGCTCAACTGGCGATCATTGATAAGCCCCTTGTGCTTCAGCAGATCGCCGATGCGGACAGGTGCTCCGGCCTGTGCCATCTCTACCTCGAGAGGATAACCGGCTGGAGGATTACTACCAGCTCCGATTTGTAGGACGTCTTCACGCGGCGATTGAACAGGGTGCCGAGCAGCGGTATGTCGCCGAGGCCCGGCACCTTATCGTCGACGATCTGTTCCTTCTGGTCGATCAGTCCGCCGATTACCACCATCTGGCCGTCACGCACCTTCACCGTCGTGCTCAGTTCGCGGAGGTCGACGGTCGGCAGCGAGATGGATGCCTGATTCTGGTTCGCGGCCCCGAAGAATTTGTCGTCGAGGCTGACGAGATTCGAGATGATAGGCGTAATGGTTAATGAAATTTCGCCGGTGTCGCTGATATACGGAACGAGACCGATGATGATGCCGGACAACACGTTGCCTTGCGTGACGGTGTAGGTAATGAGATTGTTCGTAGTGCCGGAATTGACCGTTGTTTCGACTTTCGCAATATAGTTCGTATTTCTTCCGACACTGAGCAGTGCGGTCTGGCCGTTCATGATGCTGACGCGCGGATTCGAGAGCGCGCGGAGCTCCCCCTGTTCCTGGAGTGCAGTCAGGACAGCGGCAAAATTATTGCCGGTGATGCCTATGTTGAACCCGGGCTTGCTGAATCCGTTCTGGGGAGTTGCGTTCGGAATTGATGTGATATTCGCGGTGGAGCGGGTCCCGGGATTGAGATCAAAGCCCGAAATGTTGGACATGTTCAGATTTGCTCCGCCATAGGTTCCGATCCCGCTCTTGTAGCCGACGAGCGCCCAGTCGACGCCGAACTGGTAATTGTCCGACAGCCGCACTTCAATGATTTTCGCCTCGATCTGAATCTGGCGATTGATGACCTTTTTCAACGCAGTCAGGTATTGCTCTACGCGCTTCAGGCTCTTTTTCGAAGCATTCACCATAACTGTTCCGGTGAGCCGGTTAACCGTAAACTGATCCGACGAGGCGGAAGCAGTCGGATAGGGGATCTGCGCCTGAGCTCCAGCCGTCGCCGGCCCAGCTGCCGTTGCCGGAGCCGTGCGGAGCAAGGTTGCAAGCGATTTCTCGACTGAATCCCAGAAATTAAACGCTGCATTATCGCTCTTCGTCGCCTGCGATACATTGCCGCGAATTGTTCCGGTGCCTGACGAGCCGGCAGACGAACCCGACGAAGAGCCTCCCGATGAAGAGCCGCTTCCCGAAGACGACCCGCCGGATGAACCGGATGTTGTCGCACCGCTCAGGATATCGCCTCCGACATCGATCGAATAGTTTTGAACGATGGCGGGATAGCCGAGTTCAAAAATGCGCGTATCGGTAGCCCGGATATACAGCATATTGTTCTCTATCGAATAGAGATAGTCTACCGATGCAAAGATGGTGTCGAGAGCATCTTTCGCCGACACATTCTTCAGCGTCATCGTAACCGGAGACTCCGGATTGACGTCGCGTTCCATGACGATGTTCAGGCCGGTCGCATCGGCGATTACATGCAGGACGTCCCTGAGCGGCGTATTCCGAGCAGTCACATCGACAATCCGTGTTCTGAGAGGAGATATCTCTTCGGTGACAGCAGCCAGTTCCGGCATTTTCGGTTCAAGAAGAACCGGACGTGCCGTCTGTCCGCTGCGGAGCTCGGGGGGGATCTGGATCTCCCGCTTGATGTCCCTGGCGGCGCATCCGCCGAGGAGGATGGTCGCCGAAACCAATCCTGCAAATACGGCGATAAGCCGACAAGCCGGCTTTGTATATGAATTTAATGAAGTTCGAGCCATTCCTGCCCCCCCTTTGACTGCAACAAAACACGGTTTTTTTCAATTTTCGCTACCCGGGCCCCGTCAATGCTTGCCCCTTCGTTCACGACTTTGCCGTTGATAACGGCCGTTTTCTTATTGGCGTTGATCAGAATAAGTGAAAGCGCACGTTGCTGGGCGCCGCCTCCGGCCGTCAGTGCGTCAAGCGGAATATCAGGATATCCGCCGCGGCCGGAGCCGGGAAGAAAAGGATTGCGGAGCGCAGAATAGTGCATGGGAGCCGGATACGGACTCGGCTCCGATACGTTGGCAAATGTAGTGATGGAGCGTTCCTTTGTGCTGATGGCCGGCTCGAAATGAATCGAGCGAGCTGCAGCAACAAGAATGAACGTGAGCGCTAAAGGCAGCCCCAGGAGTGCGAAGAAACGGAATCGATCGTTGACTGTATTCATAACGAAGAGTGTTCCCCGTGCGATTCCCTGTTCGGGAGCGTTTTCGGAATGTGCAACCGACCGCTTATCACAAAACGGGCAGGCGCTTTCTGTTTATCCGCAGCCGCCTCGATAGTCACCGATTGTATGGTAAACGCAGGCAGGCGCAGCCCTTCCAGATAGGAAATATTGTTTATAAGGGTTGTGTAATCATGCAGGCCGTCGGAAATGGAGATCGGTATCTGGAGTTCGTTCTCTTTTTGCTCGAACGATTGGACGCCGATTTCCGCTACTCCGAAACGGTGCTTGATTTCGTCGAGCTTCCGCAGGAGCAATGTTTCCGGAGTTGCCGGAGGCGAGGGAAGGAGTTCTTCAATGCGGGAGAGCCTCTTGTGGACTGCCTCTACGGCACGGTCTATACGAGCGCCGGCAGTAGCCGCCCCCTGAAGACGATCGGCTGCACGGGCAACGGAGTCGGTATAAGAGCCGAGAAGCGACGCTGCCCCGCACAGGACGGCCGCACAGACCCCCACGGCGACCGTTTTCATAAGAGCCCCGGTGACCTTGTCATTGAGTTCTTTCATTTGGGGGCGTCCGGCTGAAAAAGTACCCGCAGTTCTATCGAGCGCGCCTTCAGATCGGTCTTTTCGCCAGTCAGCGATGTGCCGGGCGTGCCCAACAGTCTCTTCTTGAGAAGGTCGAAATCTTTCTGCATATCATTATATCGTTCGTGAGCAGCTGATGCTTTAAGGGTAAGCGTGATAGCGGAACCTTCCGATGCGGCAGAAATCGACTGGATCGAGAGGTTTTTCAGCTCCTCCGAAGCGACCTCCGAAAGCCGTGCCAGGAGCGTTGAGAGCGCCGGCGAGGGGCGATTCGTATCCAGAAAGTCGGCGGCTGTCTTGTAACGCTCCAATACCGCCTGTTCCCGAGCGAAGCCGTCCATTCGGGACTGAACGCGATGAACCGCAGCCTTGGCATTGTCGAGCCGCGATTGCGCCGAAAACAACTCGGCTGCGCTGAAAACCGTCGCTCCGATTGCCGCGCAGGCTAATAGAATAAAGATGAGCGCGCTTGCCTTTACCATCTTCATGGTGCTGACATATCCGGCATAGGCTTTCGGCAGGAGGGACTGCCCCATGAGCGCCTTTGCGTGCAGGAGGACCGCTACCGGAGTGATCGGGATTGTGTCCATCCCCTCGACACGGGAGAGCGGTTTCTCAAGGAGTTCGGCAGAGACGATGACCTCTTTTACCTGTTCTGCGGACGGTGCGAGTCCGATAAAGAGCACCTTGGCAGGATTCATGCGCAAGGTCTGGCGGCAATAATTGATGGTCATATTGATGCTCTGAATATCGTAGGGAGAATAGCCGCTGCGCGACGAATCGATGCGACGTACGAAATGTAGGGCGCTTCCCTTCATGAGCATAAGCGTTTTCGTATCGCTACCGCCGGCAACGACAAGAACCGGCCGATCGCCGAGCGTTTCGACGTCCGGCACGAGGCGTGAGAGGGCGATGAACCCCGGCACTAAGCAGGATATGGTTTTATCGCACTGAGCAAAGATGTTCGTGATCGGGGTGAGGGTATCCTCTCTGACCGCATAGACGAAAATCTCCTGCATGGTCTTGCCGTCATGAGCATTGCTGCCGATGACGTGCCAGATGAAGGCGG
>DATHDH010000106.1:0-4047 GCA_035319145.1 Dissulfurispiraceae bacterium
TGTCGCTGTTGCGGGACTGCTCGATCATAAAACCGGCACTGTCCTGAGATCCCCCAATATCACCGTTCTTACCGGGGTGCCGCTTCTGTCGATACTGAGCGAACGGTTCGGTCTGCCTGTCTTTGTCGAAAACGATGCCAATGCCGCAGCGCTTGGAGAAAAGTGGCTCGGCGCCGGAAAAATGTTCGACAGCTTCATTCTCCTGACCGTCGGCACCGGAATCGGGTGCGGTGTTGTGGTCAACGGGAATGTATTGCCGGTCGCCGCAGAAGCGGGGCACATAACCATCCGTGATGACGGCCCGTCGTGCGGTTGCGGCAATACGGGCTGCCTCGAACAGTATGCCTCGGCCTCGGCGGTCATCGGCAGGGCTATACGGGAGATGGAGCAGGGAAAACAGTCACTGCTCAGGGGGGCGTATCAGGGCAACATTTATAAGATTACTGCCGAAGACATATACCGGGCAGCTCTCGACGGCGACTCGCTGGCAAGGACCGTTCTTCGCGATGCCGGCCGCGTTCTCGGAACAGGCATCGGAATGCTGATAAACCTCTTTAGCCCCGACGCTGTCATTGTAACCGGAGGTCTCACCGGCGCGTGGAACATATACGGAGAAGCCGCGATTCAGGAGGCAAGCCGCCGCGCCTTGCCTGAATTGTTCGGGCGCACCCGTATTGTGACCTCGGTGCATGTTGATGACGCGGGCCTTTTCGGCGCGGCTCGTCTTGTTTTTGATAACCTTTCGCAGGTAAATAAGGACCAATAATCATCGCATGCAGAAAAACATCCGTAATTTTTCGATAATCGCGCATATTGATCACGGCAAATCGACACTTGCCGACCGGCTGCTCGAATATACCGGGGCGCTCAGTGCGCGCGAAATGCAGGCGCAGGTGCTCGACTCGATGGATATCGAGCGTGAACGCGGAATTACTATCAAGGCACATGCAGTGCGTCTTAATTATCAGGCGGCCGACGGCCGGAACTATGTACTGAATCTGATCGATACGCCGGGGCATGTCGATTTTTCCTATGAGGTATCGCGCAGCCTCGCGTCGTGCGAAGGATGCCTTCTCGTCGTGGATGCGACCCAGGGGGTCGAAGCGCAAACGCTCGCCAATACCTATCTCGCTATCGATTACAACCATGAGATTATTCCGGTTATCAATAAAATCGACCTGCCCGGAGCGGAGCCGGACTGGGTCAAGCAGCAGATTGAGGATGTCATAGGCATCGATGCATCCGAGGCGATTCTGGCCAGCGCTAAAGAAGGCATTGGCACGGCGGAGATTCTCGAAGCCATCGTGCAGAAGATCCCGCCCCCGCAGGGAAGCGACGACGCCCCCCTGAAGGCCCTGATCTTCGATTCGTGGTTCGACAATTATCAGGGTGTCGTCGTGCTGGTCCGCATATTCGACGGTATGCTCCGCCCCGGCATGAAGATCCGGTTGATGGCAACAGGTAAAGAGTATGAGGTCGACAAGGTCGGGCATCTGACTCCCAAGGCCGTCGATGCCGCCGAACTCTCTTCCGGCGAAGTGGGGTATATAATTGCCGGCATTAAGACCATCTCCGACACGAAGATCGGAGACACGATCACCGATGCCGCACATCCCGCTGCGACCCCCCTTGCCGGCTACAAGGAAATAAAGCCGATGGTCTTCTGCGGTTTTTACCCGGTCGAGACTCACGAATACGAAAATTTAAAGACCGCGCTCGAAAAACTCCGTCTGAACGATTCATCATTCAGTTATGAACCCGAAACATCCACCGCACTCGGCTTCGGCTTCCGGTGCGGGTTTCTCGGCCTCCTGCATATGGAAATCGTAAAAGAGCGCCTGGAGCGCGAATTCGAGCTTTCGCTCATCAGCACCGCTCCCACCGTCATTTACCGTGTGACGCAGACAGACGGATCCGTTATTACCATCGACAATCCGAGCAGCCTGCCCCAGCAGTTCGAAATGATTGAAGAGCCGTATGTAAAGGTTTTCATTTTCGTACCGCAGACATTTGTCGGGCAGATGCTCGAACTCTGCCAGTCGAAACGCGGCGTGCAGAAAGATTTTTCCTATATCAGCAAAGACCGCATCATGCTCACCTACGAGCTTCCGCTGAACGAAATCCTCTGGGATTTTTACGACAGCCTGAAGTCTCTTTCCCGCGGCTATGCGTCGATGGATTATGAATTTCTCGGATACAAGGCATCCAGCCTGATACGGCTCGACATCCTCATCAATGGCGAACCGGTTGATGCCCTTTCTCTGATTGTTCACCGTGACAACGCCTATTACCGCGGGCGGGAGATCGTCGAGAAGCTCCGGCAGGTCATTCCGCGGCAGATGTTCGAGATAGCCATCCAAGCAGCCATCGGGAGCAAAATCATTGCGCGTGAGTCGGTCAAGGCGCTCCGTAAAGATGTTTTGGCCAAATGCTACGGCGGCGACATCACGCGCAAGAGAAAGCTTCTCGAAAAGCAGAAGGAAGGCAAAAAGCGCATGAAACAGATCGGACGGATAGAGCTTCCGCAGGAGGCATTTCTTTCTGTCCTGAAAGTGAAGGAATAGCTCATGGAGAACCCGGAACAGCAGCAGGCCGCATTACCGCAGGAGTCCCGGAAAAAGAACATCGTCTGGGATAATCTCAAGGCTTTGCTTTTGGCGGTATTTATCGCCTTTTTCATAATCCGCCCCTTTATCGTGCAGGCGTTCAAGATACCGTCGGGCTCTATGATCCCGACGCTTTTAATCGGCGATCACCTGCTGGTAAACAAATTCCTGATCGGCACATCGGTCGATATTCCGTTTACCAATATCACGATTTTCCATATGCCCGGACTCCGCACTCCTGAACGGGGGGATATCGTCGTCTTCAAGTATCCTGAAGATCCGACGCGCGATTTCATTAAACGGGTCATAGCGGTGGAAGGGGATATGATTGAGGAAAGAAACAAGAAGATCTTCGTCAACGACAAGGAAGCAGCCGAGCCGTTCTCTCAGCATATCGATCCGAATATCCGTCCGGCGTTTCTCGACCGGCGGGACAATTTCCCTCCGGAGATCGTGCCCAAAGGCAAGCTCTTCGTGATGGGCGACAACCGCGATGCCAGCTATGACAGCCGTTTCTGGGGATATGTCGACGTGAAGGACCTCCGCGGCAAGGCGTTCGTTATTTACTGGTCGTGGGACAGCCAGAACAACATGCCGAGATTCAGCCGGCTCGGCCATCTGGTTAAATAACTCCCTTTAAGTCTTGCCCCTTGGACCTCGAAGATGGACAAGTCGGGACTGTTGATCGTGCCGAGCTTGATTATCGATCTGCCGATCTGAGATCATACGTGTGAGCTGCGTATGTTTACCGGATTGATTATAGAAGCAGGAATGTTGCATTCGCTCGATATCCGCGGCGAATCCGGGACTTTGAGCATTCGGTGCGCGAAGCTGCTTGC
This sequence comes from Dissulfurispiraceae bacterium, assembly GCA_035319145.1. Taxonomy (GTDB): domain Bacteria; phylum Nitrospirota; class Thermodesulfovibrionia; order Thermodesulfovibrionales; family Dissulfurispiraceae; genus JAAYUK01. The sequence continues at coordinate 3,446 of DATHDH010000106.1, forward strand.
CGATGCCGAGATCGGCGACAGCATTGCAGTCAACGGCGTTTGCCTGACCGTCACATCCATTCGCACCGATGTGATCAGCTTCGATGTATCATCTGAAACGCTCAAAAGCACGAACCTCGGCACTCTCAGACGCGGCGATCCGATAAATCTGGAACCCTCCCTCCGCCTCAACTCCAAGCTCGGCGGGCATCTCGTGAGCGGGCATGTTGAAGCTGTCGGAACTATCCGTTCCTTGGCGCCGGCTGGCAATGCGGTGAAGATTGAAATCGCCGCGCCGCAGGCAATACTCCGCTATCTGATTTCAAAAGGTTCGGTGGCCGTTGACGGCATCAGCCTTACTGTCGTTGATGTGCTGGACGACACCTTTACGCTGGTTATCATCCCCCATACTGGGGTAGTCACAACAATCGGCCGCAAAAAGCCGGGAGACACCGTCAATCTGGAATCAGACCTCATTGCGAAATATGTCGAACAATTTGTTTCGCGCGAAAGAAAAGAAGAACAAAAAAGCGCAAAGACAACCGATGCGTCGCTGCTTGATACGCTGAAGCGATCCGGGTTCGTCGGTTGATATGCTGGATGGGGCTGCTCGCGCTAATGCG
>DATHDH010000107.1:0-8048 GCA_035319145.1 Dissulfurispiraceae bacterium
GACGCTAAAAAAGAGCACAATCTGCTCAGGGCGTTGGTCCTCACCGTGGTGTCGAATGTCAACGGTGTTCAGGACGTGCGTCTTCTCATCGAGGGGAAAGAACTCAGCACGTTGGCGGGGCACGTGCCGCTGACAGGGTCCCTGTTGCCTGTCACGCAGAATACGGAGCGCCCCCCTCGGTAATCGCATCGTGATGGCGTCATACAGCACGCCAGAGGATAATCAATAAAACGTGCTAATGAAAGGGCTGCTGCCCTGAAAATATGGAGGGAGTAATGAGAGTTGACGGCAGACGGCCGGATCAGTTGAGACCGGTGAGCATCGTACGAAATTTCATCAGGAATGCCGAAGGCTCGGTTATGATTACGGTCGGCATGACGCGCGTTATCTGTACCGCGTCTGTTGAAGAGCGTGTCCCGATGTTTCTTCGCGATCAGAAGCGAGGCTGGGTTACGGCCGAATACGGCATGCTTCCGCGCTCAACATCATCGCGCATGCAGCGCGAATCGACATCAGGAAAGGTTGGGGGCCGCACCATGGAAATCCAGCGACTGATTGGCCGAGCTCTTCGCTCAGTCGTCGATTTCGAGGCGCTCGGCGAACGCACCTTCTGGGTGGACTGCGATGTCATCGAGGCGGACGGCGGTACGCGAACGGCATCTATTACCGGCGCCTATGTCGCCCTCGTCGACGCCGTGCGCCATGCCATGCAGCGGGGCCTGATAACGAAGAACCCTCTGAGAGATACCGTTGCGGCCGTCAGCGTCGGGGTCGTCGGCGATGAACCACTCCTGGACCTCTGTTACGTTGAGGATAAGGGGGCCGAGGTCGATATGAATGTCGTCATGACCGGCAGCGGAAAAATTATCGAGGTGCAGGGCACCGCCGAGACCGTGCCGTTTTCGCGGGACCGGCTCAATGCGCTCATGGACTTGGCCGAATTCGGCATTGTCGAATTGACGCACGTTCAAGAAGAGGCGCTCAGCGTCGATATGGTAAAATAGTACTTATGCAAAACAAGGGTATATACAAGAGTCTGTTTATCTGGCTGATGATCGGCCTGTCGATGATTGTTCTCTTCAATCTCTTCAGTGTGCCGCAAAAGGGAGAAAAAGAAATCATATTCTCGGATTTCCTCGCCAAGGTCGATGCATCTGAAATAGACGAGGTGACCATCAAGGAGAACAGCATTTCGGGCCGTTACAAGGACGGCACGAAATTTCATACCGTGGCGGCAAACTATCCCGCTCTGGTCGACGACTTACGGGCCAAGAATGTGAAAATTGCGGTCCGGCCGATTGATCAGAACCCCTGGTATGTGAATTTCTTTTTCTCATGGGGACCGATTATCTTCCTGGTTGTTGTCTGGATATTCTTCATGCGCCAGATGCAGATGGGCGGCAACAAGGCCATGTCGTTCGGTAAGGCGCGGGCAAAACTTGTCTCCGACAAATCCGTAAAGGTTACCTTCGCTGATGTCGCCGGGATCGAAGAGGCAAAGGCCGAAGTCGAGGAGATAATCGATTTTCTGAAAGACCCCCAGAAGTTCTCGCGCCTCGGCGGGAAGATCCCGAAGGGCTGCCTTCTGGTCGGCTCTCCGGGTACCGGCAAGACCCTTCTGGCGAAGGCCATAGCCGGGGAGGCCGGCGTTCCTTTTTTCTCGATTTCGGGATCGGATTTTGTCGAAATGTTCGTCGGCGTCGGTGCCTCCAGGGTTCGCGATCTCTTTGAACAGGCAAAAAAGAGTGCCCCCTGTATCATCTTTATCGACGAGATCGACGCGGTCGGACGCCACAGGGGTGCCGGGCTCGGCGGCGGGCATGACGAACGTGAGCAGACCTTGAATGCGCTGCTTGTCGAGATGGACGGCTTTGAAGGCAACGTCGGCATCATCATTCTGGCCGCCACAAACCGGCCGGACGTCCTCGATCCCGCATTATTGCGGCCGGGACGCTTTGACCGTCAGATAGTGGTACCGGTTCCCGACGTGAAGGGAAGAAACGAGATCCTGAAGGTCCATACGCGGAACATCCCGCTTGACAGCACGGTAGATTTAGACAAAATTGCGCGCGGCACCCCGGGATTTTCGGGAGCGGATCTTGCAAATCTGGTTAATGAGGCCGCCCTGATTGCTGCGCGTCGCTCGAAGGATAAAGTCGGCATGACCGATTTCGAGTTTGCGAAGGACAAGGTCCTCATGGGCGTGGAACGCAGGAGCATGGTGCTCAATGATGAAGAGAAGAAGAATACGGCATTCCATGAAGCCGGCCACGCGCTTGTCGCCAAACTGACCCCCGGGACCGATCCGATCCATAAGGTCAGCATCATTCCCCGCGGCCGCGCGTTGGGCGTCACCCAGCAGCTTCCGATAGATGATAGGTACACCTATAACCGTGAATACCTCGTCAACCGCCTGAAAGTACTGATGGGCGGACGTGTCGCCGAAGAGACGGCGCTTCATCACATGACCACGGGTGCCGGAAACGACCTTGAGCGCGCAACGGAACTCGCGAGGAAGATGGTTACGGAGTTCGGCATGAGCGAACTGCTCGGCCCCCTCACCTTCGGCAAGAAGGATGAGCAGATATTCCTCGGCCGCGAGATCGCGAAACACAAGGATTACAGCGAAAAGACCGCTATCGAAATAGATGAGGAGACAAAGAGAATCGTCATCGAGGCCTATAACAGCGCAAAGAATCTTATCGTCGAAAATCGCGACCTTCTGGAAGCCCTCGCAAATGCCCTTCTGGAGCGAGAAACCATCGAAGGCAGCGACATCGATGCCATCTTTGCCACCGCCCGTCCATCAGCTGCGTGATTCTGCGCTGCAGAAACCACACCTTAACCCTTTCCCGAACACATATCATGGGGGTGCTCAATGTCACCCCTGATTCCTTTTCTGATGGCGGGCACTTCTTCGACCTCAATCGAGCGGTGGCCCATGCCGAGTCAATGGTGGCCGACGGGGCCGATATCATCGACATAGGAGGGGAATCGACGCGTCCCGGCGCGGCGGCCGTTCCGGCGGATGAAGAGCTGCGGCGCACCATTCCCGTAATCGAGGCACTGGCGTCACGCGTTTCGGTTCCCATCTCTATTGACACCTGCAAATCGGCGGTCGCCGAACGCGCGCTTCAAGCCGGAGCCGCCATGGTGAACGACATAAGCGGACTGAATTTTGATTCGTCAATGGCGAATACTGTCGCGACTTACCATGCGGCGGTCTGCCTCATGCACATCAAAGGCTCTCCAAAAACAATGCAGAAAGCCCCGACCTATGAGGCACTCATTCCCGAGATTATGGATGCGCTTCGCCGCAGCATTCTCATCGCCATCGACGCCGGCATCGGGGATGATCAGATTGTCGTGGACCCCGGCATCGGATTCGGAAAGACCTTCGATCAAAACCTGCAGATCATCAATCGGCTGTCCGATTTTACTGTGCTCGGCAAGCCGGTGCTTGTGGGCACCTCGCGTAAGGCGTTTATCGGCGCAGTGCTCGACGGTGCGCCGCCCGAGGATCGCCTTGAAGGAACACTCGCGGCCGTTGCACTTTCTGCATACAACGGAGCCGCTATTGTGCGCGTCCATGACGTAAAGGCGGCGCGCCGCTTGCTCCGCGTTGTTGATGCGGTGAAGAGCGAGTCCATGCCGTAAACTGCCCTTTGCCTCATGAGACGGCTGCTCAATGCCCGTCGAGTATTTCCCGAACCCTTCTGAGCAGCTCGGCAGGACTAGCCGGCTTCCTCAGGAAGTTCGTGCCTTCCTCCAGAATTCCCCGTCTGCTCGTCATATCGGCAGGATAGCCGCTCATAAAAAGAACCTCGACTTCGTTCCGGACCTTTCTCATCTGCTCATATGCAAGACGACCGTTCATCCCGGGCATGACGACATCCATTATCACAAGTTTTACCGCATGCTGGTGTTCCCTGAATTTCTCGACCGCATCGTGACCGTCAACAGCAATGAATACCTTGTATCCGGCCTGCTCCAGCAATGATCTGGCGACCCTCCTGATGTCCGCGTCATCCTCGACAAGAAGAAGGGATTCCGTGCCGCCCTCCAACACATCGCTGCGCCCGACCCGTTGCAGCGGACCAGGAGTGTTGTCCTCCTTCTTCAGGAATATGCGAAAGACCGTTCCCCTGCCGACTGCGCTCTCTACGGTGATATGTCCGCCATGCTGCTCGATAATGCCGAACACCATCGAGAGGCCGAGGCCCGTTCCCTTGCCGATCTCCTTGGTTGTATAGAAGGGCTCGAATATTCTCTCGACAGTCGCTTCATCCATGCCTTCTCCCGTATCGGCAACGCTTATACAGACGAAATCTCCTTCCGTATCACTCCCCTTCTTCGCAGCAGTCGCGGGAACATCCTCTGTTGCTATGGTCAGTACCCCGCCGTCAGGCATGGCGTCGCGCGCATTGGTCGAGAGATTCATGAGCACCTGCTCGATCTGCACTCCATCGACCACGGCAAGGAGAGGCCCGTCATGAAGCTGAACTTTGATGTCGATATCTTCGCCGATAAGTCTCTGAAGCAGCTTTGCGGATCGGCCGACGACGTCGTTGATGTCGAGCAGCTGTTTTTCGAGCATCTGCCTCCGGCCGAAGGTGAGGAGGCTCCGGGTAAGTGCCGCGGCTTTGTCAGTGGACGCCATGATCTCTTCGATGAAGGCGCTCTGGCGTGTGTGCTTGGGAGTCAGCGTAGAAAGCATGTATGCATTGCCGACGACCGCCGAGAGCATGTTGTTGAAGTCATGGGCTATGCCGCCGGCCAACTGCCCAATCGCTTCCATCTTCTGCGCCTGGCCCAACTGCGCTCGCAATCGTTCCCGCTCCTCCTCCGATCTCCTGGCCTGTGTTATATCGACCGCATAGACCGCAACACGGGCAACCTTGCCGTCCGTGCCGAATATGGGTGTCATGGTATTCAGAAAGACCTCACCACGGTGTTGATCTTCAAATACCACCATGTCTTTATTTTGAATCACCTCTTCCAACTTCCCCCTGCGACAAGCGGCGCAGTCCGGATCCAGGCGATCAAAAACAGAAGAACTGCTTAATTCAGCACGAGAGAATCCCGAGCGTCTCACCGCTGTTTCGTTTGCTGCAAGCACCCTACCGTTAACATCAAGCAGAAGCACGACTTCCGGAATGCTGTCAAGAAGTGCCCGCTCGGTTTCCTCGCTCAGCCGCAGCTGAGCGAGGGTCATCTCCTTCTCGGCGGCCAGACGCTTGTCTTCGGTAATATCCAGTACTGTAAAGGTTACGCCTTCTGCCCGATCCGCAGTATTCAACACCGATGAGCATAAAAGAACATCGATAGCCCGGCCCTCCCTACTGCGGAACACCGTCTCGATGACTCCTGTCCCATCTTCCTCAATCTGCCGCATCTGCTCCACGCTGAAGCGCTTATATTCCTCATCCGAAGGGAAAAGCATGCGCATATTCCTGTTCAGCAACTCATGATGCGCGTAACCGGCCAATGCGCAGAGGAAATCATTTGCTTCCATCATAATGTTGTGCCGCGCCAGGCCGATGCCGATTGGCGCCGCGCGAAAGATACTCTTCAACTTGTTTGCGCTTGCCATAATCGACTTCTCCGCTGCCTTGCGCTCATCAATATCATGGCAGATGCAGAACCGAAGCACTTCACCATCCCAGTCAATTGGGGTGGCGCTGATTAGTACTGAATAAAGAGAGCCGTCCTTCCGGCGATGTATCGTCTCAAAATGCCGCCCCAAGCGGTCCGGGTTTGCAAGTATTTCGGCAAATTCCTCTTTTGCAAAATGCGCATCCCAATCCCAAACTCGCAGTTGCATCAACTCTTCGGGAGGATAACCGAGCATTTCACTGAATCGCCGGTTAGCCTCGCGAACCTTCCCTTCGTCGTCAACCATTACAATGCCATCAGCAGACAGATCAAAAAGCATACGGCGTCTGGTAGTTTCCTCCGCAAGGGCGATTTCCGCCAGCTTGTGATCGGTAATGTCGTGATAAAATCCGTACCAGACGACGCTCCCGTCGGGTTCGCGCTGCGGCGTAGCATTCCCTTCGATCCAAAACCGGTGCCTGGTCTTGTTTTGCAGTCTGAACTCATGTCGCCACTGCTTCAATGTTCGAGCGGATTCCAGGATCGAAAGCCGCAGTGCGGGAAGGTCTTCAGGCGCTACCAGGTCGAAGCCGACCTGGACATCCGCAAGGACCTCCTGCTGAGCAACACCCATCAAGTCGCTGATCGTAGGACTGACATACTCCCAGCGCTGCTCTCCGGTCGGCAGCAGGCGAAATGAAAAGAGAACACCAGGGAGCACCGACGCAGTCTTGGCAAGCTGCTCTTCAAGGAGCTCCTTGTTCTTACGCACCTCTTCGGCCCGTTTGCGTTCCGAGATGTCGCGGAACAGGCATTGGAGGACCTGCTGCCCGTCGGCAAAGCGGACAACCCGCGCACTCACCTCAACCGGAATGTGTTCCCCGCCTACCTTGAGGATCTCGGCTTCTTTCAGGAATCTGCCGCCGTCCCTATGCTCTCGAAACGCTGCCATATACGGCTCGGAATATTCCGGAGGGTGCAGTTCAAGAATGGGACGTCCGATGAGTTCGTCCTTTGTTCTTCCAACCAGTCTCAGGGCTTCAGCATTTGCATCCATGATAAACCCGTCATCCACGTCGACGATAAAAATAGCGTCTCTGGCGCCATCAAAGAGCGCCTGGAGGCGGTTGCGGGATGCGAGCAACTCGCTCTCCGCGTATCGCCGCGCCGATTCGCTCTCAATCTTTTCGAGCGCAAACGATATCTCGGCCGTAATCTCCTTCATGAGACCGATTGCGCGTTCCCCGAAAAAGTCTCTGTCGCTCACACCGACATTCAGCGAACCCCAGATCGTCCCCTGAAAAGAAATCGGGAAGGCGCCGCATGACCTGATGCCGAATCGGGAAGGCGATTGCTTCGCCAACATATCGCAACCACTCTCTGTATGACAGCTGCAGACATACGGCGAGCCAGCTGCAACCGACCTGACCGCTTCCTGCGATAATGCATACGCATGGCTGTCGGAGGAACCCTTCAGCTGTCTTTGCGGTGCGCGCGCGACAATCTTTTCCGTATGCCCAGTTGCAGGGTCCATACGTCCGATCCATGCGATGCTGATGTCGTCGAGCTCCACAATGTGGCTGCAAATATCGCTGAGAAGCTCATCTTGCTTATGAATATGCGCAATCGACTGGGTCACTCTGCTGAATACGTTAAATATCTTATTGAGGCGGTGAATCTCGGCCTCGGTCTGATGCTTATAGAGGGCAATTTCAATGGTCGACTTCAGCTCGCGATCGTGAAACGGCTTCAGGATATACCCGAACGGCTCGACTTGTTTTGCCCGTTCGAGGGTCGCTTCTTCGGCAAACGCCGTCAGAAAGATGACCGGCAGGCGGAATCTGTCGCGTATTTCTCCGGCCGTGGCAATACCGTCAAGGTCGCCGGCCAGGTGGATATCCATTAAGACAAGTTCAGGATATTCTCGAGCAGCCAGCCCGATCGCCTGCTCCCCCGTCGCGGCACGTCCGGCAACCTTATATCCCAGTGAACTAAGCCGCATTTCTATATCCATGGCGACTACTGCTTCGTCTTCAACGACAAGAATACCGTTTCTAATCATTCTTCGCTCCCGAAGGCCGTCCCGCAGGGAGTCGGAAAAATCACGCTCACACAACACCCGCTTCCTTCTGTTTGCCCAATCACGAGGTCGCCTTTAATCTGCTGTACAAGATTGACGATCAACTGCAGGCCGAGTGTTTTTGCAACCTTGGGGTCGATACTTGAAGACAGCCCTACGCCGTTATCGTCAACCAGCAGGCAGAGGTGTCCTCGTTCCAATGCTGCCAGCTCCACCGTGACTGTCCCGGTTCGACTTTCCGGAAAGCCGTGTTTCAGAGCATTGGAGACCAGTTCATTGATGATAAGCCCGCACGGCACCGCCTGTTCCAGCGGCAGCCAGATTTGATCAACGCGATTTTTCAACGCGACGCGGCTTTTCGTCATGCCGTAGG
>DATHDH010000108.1:0-2532 GCA_035319145.1 Dissulfurispiraceae bacterium
AAAAATGCGGAGCCGAGGACCCCTGGGCAGGGCAAGCCCATGATCAGGCCGGTCCATCCGGGGGAGAAAATGAGACCCGTCGAATCCGGCAAGGGGCCTGGACTGGAACATAAAGGGACGACACCACCCCCGGTCGACAAATCAAAACCGGTTGGCGTTCCTCCGGCGTCCAAAATTGAACGCAAAGATCAGTTGCCACCTGTAATTGATAAAAACAAACAGGGGCCCCTTCCTTCTCAGAGATTCGAGCACCGGGAAGTGACGCCACCTTCAGGCGAGAAACCGAAAGGCGTGACACCGCCACCAGCGCCGAAATTCGAGCGCAAGGAGACCGTGCCGCCGCCGGTAGTGGATAAACTGAAGCCCATGGCGGCTCCACCTGCCCCGAAGATCGAACGCAGAGAGACATTGCCGCCTCCTGTCGAAAAGACAAAGCCGGTAACACCGCCACCTGCACCCAAGATGGAACGCAAGGAAATGCCTCAGCCTCCGTTCGAGAAACCAAAACCGATGACTCCTCCGCCAGCGCCGAAAATTGAGCGAAAGGAGCCTATGCCACCGCCTGTTGAAAAGATCAAGCCGGCAACGCCGCCTCCCGCGGTCCAGAAGCCGGTTGACAAGCCGAAGCCAACGCCGCCCCCTGTACCGGCGCCTGCACCTAAGGTCGAGAAAAAGACTGCTGAGGACAAGGGAAAGGACAAGAAAAAAGACGACCGGCGTGATTAGAAGGCCGGCAAAAATGGCCTTCTAATCAGGTAGAATACAATCCAGGCTATTTTCTCACCGCCTCAATCCGGCCTTTCATGCCGAAGGAGGAGTGCAAGGGCTTGTCGCAATAAAATAGATATTCGCCTGCATCGGTCACGGTAATCTTGATTTCGGCAGTCTGTTTGGACGGAAGCTCGACACTCTTGACAAGCTGACCTTTCGGATCATTGATCGTAAAGTTGTGACCAGCGTTCGAGATATTGGTTATTGTGATTGATATTTCCTCTCCCTGGTAGGCCCTTATATTGTTCGGCGTGAATTTAAAGCTGTCTGCTTGGATTGCGATCTTCTTTTCGCCTTCAGCCGTTCCGACGGTCACCTGCTGCTGCAGGCCGGCACAGGCGGTGAGCGCGAAGATCGCTATAAACATTACAAACAGTAATCTTATGAAATTGCTCGTCATGTATTTACCTCCAATAGTCAAAGCTTTGATAAGAAAAGTATACTTAAGAAATATCGAAAGCACTATAGGATGACAAATTATGGGGCCTCTGAATTCAAACACAACCATTATGAGAACATTGACCGATGACGGGCGGCTGCTTTTCGTGACGCGAATTTTAAGAATGTTCGCCTACGGCTTTCTGGCAGTCGTTCTCGCGCTTTACCTCGAACAAATCGGATTCTCCGCAGAAAAGATCGGTCTTTTGCTGACATTAACCCTTGTCGGCGATACGGTTGTATCTCTCTGGATCACAACTGCTGCCGACCGCATCGGCAGAAAAAAAATGCTGATGGCGGGCTCCGGCCTGATGTTCTTTGCCGGACTGCTGTTCTCCGTGACAACAGATTATTTTTTGCTCGTGATAGGTGCAACCATCGGCGTGATCAGCCCTAGCGGTTACGAGGTCGGCCCTTTTTTGCCCATCGAGCAGGCTGCCCTCACCCAGACGGTCCCGGACGGGCAGCGTACGCGCGTATTCGCATGGTACAATCTTGCAGGCTCGCTGGCGACGGCTGCCGGTGCGCTGTTTGGAGGAGTGCTTGCAGGCATCCTGATCGGATATGGATTTTCGCCTGCCTCCGGATATCGCGTGCTTTTAATATTATATGCGGCAATCGGCTTGATATTATGGATAGTGTTCATGCGCTTGTCTCCTGCCTCAGAATTTCAGTCGGCCGGCAAGACAGTCTCGGAGTCGTCAATTTTTTCTGCCCGCCTTGGCCTTCATAAATCCCTTGGAGTCGTGCTCAAGCTCTCTGCGCTCTTCTCACTCGATGCCTTTGCAGGCGGCTTTGTCCTTCAAAGCATAGTCGCGTACTGGTTCCATGTTCGCTATGGAGTCGAACCCGCGGTCCTCGGAGGCATTTTCTTCGGCGCAAATATCCTTGCTGGACTTTCAGCCCTTGCCGCAGTTCATATTGCTTCGCGTATCGGCCTGATCAGAACCATGGTATTTACGCATATCCCGTCGAACATCCTGCTGATACTCGTTCCGCTGATGCCTAACCTGCCGCTGGCGATAGCGGTCCTTCTGCTCCGTTTCACTATCTCGCAGATGGATGTGCCCGCGCGTCAATCGTATACCATGGCAGTTGTGAGCCGCGACGAACTTTCGGCGGCTGCGGGGGTAACAGGTGTTGCTCGAACTACGGGTGCTTCACTGGCGCCGTTGTTTACCGGCCTGCTGTTGGCCAGTCCGGCACTGTTAAGCGTACCTTTTTTTCTTGCCGGCGGATTGAAGATTGTCTACGATTTGATGCTCTATCGCAATTTCCGCTCCATAAGACCGCCGGAAGAAAGAACCGATTGATCGGCGCTTA
>DATHDH010000109.1:0-7048 GCA_035319145.1 Dissulfurispiraceae bacterium
CGCTCAGCGCGGTGCTCTTCGTTATTCTCCCAAGGTCAAGCATTCCTTTGCTCGATTTTCTGAACCGCGGGGGCGGCGCAGTCAGCGGATTTTCGGAACAGGTTGCCATCGGCGAAGTCTCCGCCATTCAGGATAATACCGATACGGCATTCCGGGTTGTGATGCCTGTCGACGATGAACAGGCGCTCTATTGGCGAGGCATTGTGCTCGATGCGTTTGACGGCAATCGGTGGTTTCGTTCTCCCGCTCAGGGCAAGGACAGTGTCCGAACTCCTCAGGGGAGGTCTATCCGGTACACGCTCTACCTCGAGCCGCATAGAAACCGTTATCTCCTCACCCTGGATCTTCCTGTTTCCGTGACAGTGCGGCAGGTTTTCCTCGCAGGGGATCGGACGGCTGCGCTGCCCGGGATAGTCGAACGCCGTCTCCGCTACGACGGCCTGTCTGTTCTTGCATCGGCATTTCCTGCGGATCCTCCTCTGGACGATCGCCTCACCAGGCTTCCCGATGCCGACTGGAGTGATGTGAAAGCATATGCCCGGTTGGTGATTGAAAACAGGGCCGGCATAGATGCGGCAAATGCGCTGCTCTTGTATTTGCGGGAGTCGGGGGCGTTCAAATACAGTACTACCGCTTTGCCGAAGACGCCGACGCCCTTGCGGACGTTTCTTTTTGAATCACACACCGGCAATTGCGAGTATTTTGCATCGGCCATGGCGGTAATGTTGCGTCTTGAGGGAATCCCGGCTCGCCTTGTAGGTGGCTATCACGGGGGAACCTACAACACTATCGGCGGCTACTATGCCGTGACGCAGGAAAATGCCCATGTCTGGGTTGAGGCTTATTTCCGTAACGTTGGCTGGGTCCGTTACGATCCGACTCCTGCGACCGCGCAGGGGGGCTCGGACTCCGCAACCAAGAAGGCATTACTTCCCTATAGAATGTTTGTGGACACGCTTCAGTATTACTGGACTGTCATGGTGATAACCTATGATTTTGAAAAGCAGATTCGTCTTTTGACCTCTACACGGCAAAAGATGAGAAGTTTTTCCCTTGATTTCAACTCCCTGCGGGAACCCCTTGCGGTCCTGGTTACATGTATTGGGGGAGCCGCATTTTTTGTCGGCTTTGTCGCGTATCTGCAAAGACGCTCAAAGCCCGACGTGCGTTTGCTGGGCGTTTTTCTTGCGGAGCTTGCACGACGCGGTTATGTCCGGACCAAGGCCGAGGGGCTGCTTGAACTGGTTCGGCGCATACCTGACGGCCCTTTGCATCAGGACGCGATGGGCTTTGTGACCCTCTATCAATCTTATGCATTTCGGGATCGTAAAATCGATAAACAGGCCAGAGCGCTTCTCAAGGAGTATCTTCATAAAATCAAGGGAATACAGTAAGATATGGGCGTTCTGCCGGTCGGTTTTTCTTTTGAGCCTGATTGTTGTAAAATGAAAACAAAAAATGGCAATCCAAACTTGAGGAGGCACCATGAGAGAAGAAGAGATTGTTGAAGCCTTGAAGAGCCAAAATGAAGATTTCCGGAAACTTTATCAGGAACACCGGAGTCTTGATGTGATGCTTGCGGATTTCAATAGCCGCCACTATCTCTCGCCTGAAGAGGAGCTGGAGAAGAAGAGATTGCAGAAAGAAAAGCTGTTTAAGAAGGATAAGATTGCCGCTTTGATTCGTGATTATCAGGCTCACCAGCCGACCGTCTGATTCAGATTCAGCGTTCCCGGTTGTTTGCCCACAGAATTCATGTGAAAGGGTGACTATTGCCATGAGAAGCAGTACCATCAAATCGGGGTTGGAACGAGTTCCGCACCGTGCTCTGCTCTATGCCACAGGTGTTCCGCCGAGCGAAATGGAAAAGCCGTTCATAGGCGTTGCGACAAGTTTTACCGATCTGATTGCAGGCCATATCGGTATGCGCGATCTGGAGCGTTTTATCGAGAAAGGCGTTCATGCCGGCGGAGGTTATCCCTTTTTCTTCGGCTTGCCGGGTATCTGCGACGGGATTGCCATGGGGCACAAGGGCATGCATTATTCTCTCGCATCGCGTGAACTAATCGCCGATATGGTCGAGACGGTTGCCGAGGGACATCGTCTGGACGGTCTCGTGCTTCTTACGAATTGCGATAAAATAACGCCCGGCATGCTTATGGCCGCCGCCCGCGTGAATATCCCGAGTATCGTGGTGACGGCAGGGCCCATGATGTCGGGACATTATAAAGGGCGCAGACTGAATCTGACATCCGATACATTCGAAGCGGTCGGCAAATACAAGAAAGGGCTTATCAGCGACGAGGAGTTGGCGGCGCTTGAAGTCTGTGCGTGTCCGGGCGCCGGCTCATGTCAGGGTATGTACACTGCCAATACCATGGCATGCGTTACGGAGGCGCTCGGAATGAGCCTTCCCGGCTGTGCTACGGTTCCGGCCGTCATGTCGCAGAAACGACGTATTGCCTTTGAAAGCGGACGCCGCATCGTCGGGTTGGTCAAAAAAAATATAACGCCGTCCAAAATACTTACGCCTGACGCATTCCATAATGCAATTACGGTCGATCTTGCGCTTGGCGGTTCGACAAACACCTGTTTGCACATACCGGCTATTGCCCACGAAGCCGGCGTCGACTTGCCGCTTGAGGTCTTTGATGCAATCAGCAAAAAGACACCTCATATAGCGAGCATGATACCGGGCGGCTCGCACTACATGGAAGACCTCGATTATGCAGGAGGCATCCCGGCTGTCCTCAAGCAACTCAAGAGTCTGCTGAAGTCGAGCAAGACCGTTTCCGGCAAAGATATTCTTGAAATCGCCGAATCTGCCGTGCTGATGGATTCCGACGTCATCAGGGAGCCGGAGAATGCTTATCACAAGCAGGGCGGCATTGCGGTACTGAAGGGCAATCTTGCTCCGCAAGGGGCAGTCGTCAAACAGACCGCCGTGTCGAAGGGCATGATGAAATTTGAAGGCAAGGCGATGGTCTTCGATTCCGAAGAGACGGCAATGAAAGCAATTCTGGGCGGCGAGATCAAACCGGGGAACGTCGTTGTCATTCGCTATGAAGGGCCGAAAGGCGGCCCCGGCATGCGGGAGATGCTCTCGCCGACGTCGGCCATTGCCGGTATGGGCCTGAGCGAATCGGTTGCACTTATTACAGACGGCAGATTTTCGGGTGGTACGAGGGGGCCGTGCATCGGGCATGTGTCGCCTGAAGCAATGGAAGGCGGCCCTATCGCGTTTGTCGAGAACGGCGATCCTATCAAGATCGATATCACGAAGAGATCGCTGCAGCTTGTCATTTCCGACAATGAACTTGAAAAGCGTCGTAATGCATGGAAAAAGCCGGCACCCAAGATTCGGCATGGCTGGCTGGCTCGGTACGCGAAGCTCGTGACGTCCGCCGGAACCGGCGCGGTGATGAACGGTTCATAGTCGTATGGTATGCTAAGAGGTGCGCGGGCGTAACTCAGTGGTAGAGTGTTAGCTTCCCAAGCTGAAGGTCGCGGGTTCGAATCCCGTCGCCCGCTCTTGTAATCATGAAGGCCTCTTGCAGCGAGGGGGCCTTTTTTATTCTGCATCGGTGTGCGCGAAACCGGAGGGGCTCGGAGGCGAAATGATTGAAATGGCCGATAAAGATCAGAAAGCGGTACTGCTCGAAAGCGCCCTGCGGATAGCGGACGCGACGGACGGCGAGAAGGTCTTTCTTTTTCTCTCGGTCAAAGAAGATGTTGAATGGTTTGGTCAGGCCGTGATTGATGGGTGCGACCGCGTAGTGCTCGTCGTGCCGAAGCAGCTGACGATTCGAGACGCGACATTCGGCAGCAGGTGTTCCGGTATCATTCGCAACTGGTCAGGCAACCAGTCCCGATTTTCCCGTATCAAATACGCCTTTCTTCACGCGGTGATGGCCGGTATTATTCAGCCGAGCAGCAAGGTGGTCTGCGTACTCGGTCCCCACGGCAAATCCCATCTTGATACGATAACGATTCATGACCTCAGGCATTCCTGGAGCGAAGAATTCCCGTTTGAGGTAGAAGCGCTCTTCAACAACAAGGCATTCCATACCATTATGGCCGTGGTGGATATCGCCCTGGATATCGGAGCGCTTGGCCGAGAAGGAAAGTCGGTCGGAACCATTTTTCTCATCGGTGACGCTTTGCGTGTCATGGAATCCTCTCGCCAGGTTGTTTTTAATCCGTTTCGGGGATATCCAAAGAAGGACCGCCTCATCACCCTTCCGCAGGTTGTCGAGAGCTTAAAGGAACTCGCCAAGCTTGACGGGGCAATCATTATAGCATCGGACGGTACGGTCGAGGCCGCCGGGCGCCATCTTGAGACAGCCCCCGTTTCCGAAAAGAAATTCGGCGGTCTTGGCGCACGTCACCGGTCCGCAGCCGGTATCACGCGCAAGACGGAATCGGTGGCTGTTGTCGTTTCCGAGAGTACGGGTAAAGTGACGATATTTGAGCGGGGTCGAATCCTGGCGACGCTTGAGCCAGTCATCAGCAGAAGAATGGTATAGGAGCGCGAACCCCGCTCTCCTATACCACATGAGTCCGGATTGCTATTTGCTTGTTTGTTTGTACTCCTTACCTACACTCCATGCCTTGCCGAGATGCTCTCCTATTTTCCAATAATTGTTGTCATGCATTGAGAAAGCGATCGGTTTCATCTTTCCCATATCAGGCAATCCATTCGTGAGACAGAATTCCGCGGCGAGCGTATCAACGATTTCTCCGACAAATATCTCGTGAGAAGCACCGACATCGACCACCTGCACGACCCTGCACTCGATGTTAATGGGGCATTCCCGTATCATCGGGGCAGAGGCAAGCTTTCCGTAAAAAGAGGTGAATATTTCCGATTTATCGACATTCCGACCCGATACCATCCCGACATAGTCGGTGACCTCAACCATCTTTTCAGACGGAATGTTCACGCTGAAAGTTCTATGCTCTCGAATGCCGATGTTCGTATAATGCGTGCGGTGAGATGCAAAGGCAATCATGGGCGGCATGTGTTGCACTATGCCGATGTAGGCGATCGTGCTGTAATTCGGCTTGCCGTTGACCAGTGCGCCGACGATTACACAGGGCATTGGGTAAAGATAGGTGCGTGTACCGATCGAGATCTTTTTGTCTGTGGTCATGGAGAACCTCCGAAAATGGGTTGGAACATTATACCGTAAAACAGGGCGGAAATCGGCCTTATGATAAAATATAAAGAATAGGATGTTCGGCATCATTCCGATCCGCTTCAGGTGCGGAAATCGGCTTTTTCGAGTAAGCTGCGGCAGAGTCCAAGGGAGGTTCCTGTATTGGAGCACGGCACGCCGGCAGAATTAACTGACGTCAGAAAGTTCATCTCCGATCTCAATCTGCTGAGACGGCATATCCAGTCGTATCCGGCCGGGCATCCGATCGTTGAAGAATCACTGAAGCGGGTTTTCGGCAAACTGCATCAGATCGTGGTACTCGGCGGGAGCCTGGTCATCGGGGTCGCGGGTTCGGTGCTTATGGTGAATGACAGCCCGGTGGAGTCGAAAGAGCCTGCTATCCGGGACTTTACGCGCTCGCTTTTCGGACTCGGTATCATGAGCATCACGTTCCGGCCGGACGTTACTGCCGAAGGACTCAGGGCGCTTAATCAAATTCTCATGATGGGGCAGGATGCCTTGCAGTCTTCGGGAGGGCTACAAGCTATCCTTGCCGCCGCGCCGCTTCAGGATATCGATATTAAAACGATGGATTACGGCGCATTGTCGGTGCAGCATGGCGTTCTCGATGACGACGCCTCTGTGCAGGGCGATTTCTGGGAACGGTTTGTTCGTGCCGTGACGAGGGGGGCTGCAGCAGGCGCGAGCGACCTCGCTGGTCAATCGAGAGAGGTGGCCGAACCGGAAATGCTGGCCTCCCTTCTCGCCGGCTTGATCGAAGACAAGCAGTGGAGCGCGTCCGTGCCGGCCATGCTCGGTCTTCTAAAACGCTTTCTGAAGGAAGCCGACGAGGAGAGCTATGTGCATGATCCGCAGGCTCTCGGGAAATTTGTTCGATTTCTTCATGTGCTGAAACCGGAAGTGAGGGATTACTTTCTCCAGAGCTCGTTCGATGCCTTGTCTAATCGCACCGTTGTGGCGGAACGCATCCTTGACGGATTTTCGATTGAACTTCTTGGCGATGCGCTCAATAAAGGTATGACCTCCGAAGGGTTCGCTCCTCCTTCGATTGTCGCCATCATGAAGCGCTTGGCGCGAACAAAGAATATTCCCGTCGGTGAAGAGAAGGACGGATCGCAGCTGGCGGAATCGCTGCTCGACAATGAGTCCCTGGAGCGGATGCAGGTCGTCTTCCAGGAAGAGGATCGCGATAAATTCGTCCCGCAGGAGTATGATGAAACATTGCGTGACCTGCTTGAGTCGGTCAAACAGTCGAGTCCGGACGAAGACGACATTGAGCAATTGCGGACGGGTCTGCTTGAACATTCCATTGATGTGAAGATGTCGGCCATTATTCTCGAGATCATCGATGCGGAGATTGGCGGCGAACACGACTCGCAAAGCCTCGGCGGTGATCTGATGGAGTTGTGCGACGGCTTTATCAGGGTCGGCGATTTTCGCGCGGTCACCGATGTCTTTAATCGTTTGAAGCAGTTCGGGGATGTCTCAGGACGGCGCCACGCCATGCTTGCGACCTTCAGCCGTCCGGAGCTTATCGACGAGGTGCTGAAGACGCCGGAGATATGGGGAAAAGACAAATTCAAGGACATAGCGACTTTCATCAAGACCGTCGGCCTGCCTTTTGTCGAGCCGATGCTCGACCGGCTCGCCGTGGAAGAGAAGATGTCGCTGAGACGCTTTTATATGGACAGAATCATAGATTGCGGCCCTAATGCCGTCGGGGCCGTCAGCGCACGCCTCGATGATCCGCGCTGGTATTACGTGAGAAACCTTATAGTAATCTTACGAGGAATAGGTTCGTCTCAGGCGGCTCCGTTTTTGCGCAATGCACGTCACCATACCCATGCGCGTGTGCGGCATGAGTTGAT
>DATHDH010000110.1:0-8932 GCA_035319145.1 Dissulfurispiraceae bacterium
GTGTATAGAGGATGCCGCGATCCTGGGCCGTTGCCTCAAGAACTACAGCGCCTGCGCCGTCACCGAAGAGAATACAGGTTGAGCGGTCCTGCCAGTCTACAAAACGCGAGAGTGTTTCAGCCCCGATGACGAGTATTTTCCTGAACGCGCCGGTTTGAATAAAGTTTGATGCCACAGAGAGTCCGTAAAGAAATCCTGAGCAGGCGGCATTCAGATCAAATGCGGCCGCATGTTTTGCGCCGATTTTGTACTGCACCATACAGGCCGTTGAAGGAAAAAACATGTCCGGCGTGCAGGTACCGACGATAATCAGATCGATATCTTTCGCTTTAACCCCCGCTGTTTTCAGGGCAGCTTTTGCCGCTTCAGCAGCAAGATCCGATGTTGTTTCGCTTTTTGAAGCGATGTGACGTTCAGATATTCCGGTTCGCTCGATAATCCATTCGCTCGACGTCTCGACCATCTTTTCGAGATCGCGGTTCGTCAGGACCTTCTGCGGCACATACGAGCCTGTCGAAATAATTCTAGCTCTTGGCATGCCGCCGTCCTCCGTCTTTTTGGGCACGAATTGCGGTGAGTTTTTCGGCGATATTTTCATGAACGCGTTTTTTCGACATTTCAGCAGCGACTTTCAATGCATTTTTGACCGCCCTCGATGAAGACCGTCCATGACAAATAATGCTTGTTCCATTAATCCCGAGGAGGGGGGCGCCGCCGTATTCGTCATAGTCGGTGCGCTTCTTGAAGTTTCTGATGGCAGGCTTCATCATGATATACCCGATCTTGCCGGTGACGATATTTGCTATTTCACGCTTCAGCATTTTGATGATCGTGTCGGCAAGGCCCTCGCTGACCTTGAGCACGACATTTCCGATGAAGCCGTCGCACACAATGACGTCGGCTCCTCCGGTGAAGATGTCTTTGCCTTCGATGTTGCCGGTGAAGTTCAGCCCTGTATTTTTCAAGAGGCGGAAGGCCTCCTTGGTCAGTTCATTCCCCTTCGTATCCTCTTCGCCGATGCTGAGAAGGGCGACGCGAGGCTGAGGGGTCTCGAAAATGGCATGAAAATATGCATCTCCCATGTGGGCGAATTCGAGGAGATTTTCCGGTTTGCAATCGACGTTGGCCCCTGCGTCAACGAGGACGAAAAACCCATTCATGGCAGGCATGATGGCGCCTATCGCAGGCCGGTCGACATTCGGGAGCTTGCCGAGGATGAATAGGGAGATTGCCATCATGACCCCTGAATGGCCGGCGCTGACGACGGCATCCGCCTCGCCGTTCTTCACAAGTTCGACCGCCTTACGGACGGAAGAGTCTTTTTTTCTGCGAAGGGCATACGAAGGCGATTCATCCATACCGACCACTTCCGATGCATGAAAGATCGAGATGCTGTTCGGCGGGTATTTTTTGCCGGAGAGTGTGTTTTGAATGCGAGTGCTGTCGCCGACGAGAATGACCTCGCTGTCCGACTCGCAGACCGCTTCTATCGCCCCGGCCACGGTTACGTCAGGGGCGAAATCTCCCCCCATTGCATCGAGGGCAATTCTCATCGCTACTTGGAGATGACCTCGAGGACCTTCTTGCCGTTATAGGTTCCGCAGCTCGTGCAGGCACGATGGGGCTGTTTCGGCTCCTTGCATTCCGGGCATGCCGCAAGATTCGTCGTTTCCCCTTTCCAGTTTGCGCGGCGCTTGTCGCGCCTGGAGCGGGAGTGCCTGTGTGTCGGGTTTGCCATGGTGTTACTCCTTTTTCTTCGGTAAAAGTTGTTGCAGCACCGCGAGGCGCGGATCGGTTTCAGAGTGTTTGCAGGAACACCCCTGTATGGACAAATCTGCGCCGCATTGGGGGCAGATGCCTTTGCAGTCGGGGGAGCAGAGCGCTTTCATCGGCAGATTAAGCAGTATCTGTTCCGTCAGCAGCTCGTCCGTATCAATTTCATCATTCCGGTAAAATGTGGTATCCAGTTCCTCGCCGTGCAGCTGGCCTTCTTCCGCCCGCGCATTTTGTGCAAAGGGATGATAGATAACCTCAGTGCGCGCCGAAATGTCAGAGTTGAACTGTTTCAGGCAGCGACTGCACTGCAGCTGAAAGCTGCCTTCAATGACGCCGGTCACAATGACGTCCGATTCCTGTTTGTCAAAATGCAATTGCGCACGAACGGGAGCGAGTACCTTCACTGTTTCTGCAACAATGGGGTCGTTCAACTCGACATCGAGCCCGTCTTCCGGTATTTCAGAGACAATAACTTTCACTAGTCACCGTATTTTATGGGAAATAGTAAGTTTTTATTATAAATTCAGCGGGTTAAGTTTGTCAACGCACGCGCTGCGCGCGTGCGTTGACAGGAATGGAGAACTAGAGCTTGACCTGGAACTGCCAGCGGAAGAAGGTGGCATTTCTGGTCTGTGCGTTATAAAAGTCTCCCGGCAGAAAATATTCCCAGAGCAGGTAGCCGTCAATCTTTTTCGAGAACTGATGATTCAGCATGGCCTGAAACAGCTGACCGCGGTCTTTGCCACTGTTCGAGAAGATTGCCGTGCTGAGTCCGCTTGTCGGCTCGACCGCTCTCATAAGGTTATATCCAAGCATGAGGTTTGTCGTTTCGAGGAAGTTGATTTTTGCATTGATTCTGTAGAGATGCATGTTCGACCAGTACCCCGGGATCGCTCCGCCGTAACGTTGTGATTCGGCTATCATGGTATATATGTAAAGCTCATTCCACATCGGAGCCCTTGACCACAAGGGATCCCACCCCTCATTTTTTGTTGTTGAAGGATCATTTCCCGACAGGTAGGTATATCCAGCTTCAAGTTCCGGTTTGAACAGTACTGATTTAAATGCGTAGTTTGCAGAAAGATTCGCCCCATCTCCCTGCCTCTTGAACCCAGTGGTGTCGGTATATTTGCCGAACTGGTGGGCATATTCCGCTTTGAGCGTCCAGTCTCCGGGCTTCGCCTGAACCCGACCGCCGATAGTATGCAGATACGAGCGAGGCGCCTGCAGAGCGGTGGTCGTCGGAATGATGATTTTGTCTTCCGTTTTGTATATGTAATACGGATCAACGGTGACGAAATCGAACTTGTTCTTGCTGTAAACGACGAGCCCCGTTTCATTAGAGGCGTTTAAAAGACGCTCGTTTTGGTAGTAGTTTGCATTCACTATCGAGCTATGAAGGACCGGCAGGAACTGGTCTGTCTTCGGATCGTTGATATACATGAGCGTCACTGAATGATTCGGGCTCGGCTTGACAATCATCTTTGCCGCATTGAAATAGAACGAGCGCGAACCGTCGCCGGGGGTTCCGTCAAGGATAAGAAAACCGTCTCCGAACTCGCCGATCAGGTCCTGGCGTCCGATTCGGGCATCGACAGGCAGGCCGAATATGTTCTTGAAGTCGAGATAGAGGTTATCAACGAAGATTTCATCTTCTTCCAGGTTGTTGAATACGGTATTGCCGTCTTGAGGAAGTCTGTAGGGGCCAAGGTAATATTTGGCTTCGTTGGTCAGACGAAGATATGCCCCGAAATTCTGATCGACGTCTACTTTGCCCCAAAGCGATGTGCGAAAACGGAAGAAATTACGGTCATAATTGCCAGGTGTGGCTTGTCCGGTTCCGAGCGTTGTAACGTTGTCCCAGATTTCCTGCCTCAGGCGGAACGCTGCTCCATAGTCGAATTTCACTTCTGCAAACAGGGCCGACGCATCGACAAGCCCGAGCAGAAGCGCAATGATTACTGCCAGAAGTGGCCTTCTCATACTCTTCCTCCCATTTTTTTGAGATAGCTCCTATCTCTTTCGCCGGTCAATGACGCGGCATGCCTTACCTTCGAATCGTTTAAGTGACATTTTCTCAACAGGCTTAACCCCCACGGGAAAGCCGATCTCAATCTCCAAGGCCCGCTTTGTTCGATCGATAAAACCCTGCAGCTCCTTCATTTCGTCCGAAAAGAGCGTATCAGAGACCTCGACGAAGACAATCATTTCATCAAGAGCGCCCTTTCTGTCGATCTCAATCTGGTAATGCAACTCAGCAACATCGGCAGCACAGAGAACAGACTCAATCTGCAAGGGAAAGACCGTGATGCCGCGAATCTTCATCATGTCGTCGGTGCGGCCCATGATTTTGGCCATTTTGGTCAACGTTCTTCCGCAGACGCATGGTTCGGGAATCAGCCGCGTAAGATCCCTTGTCCTGTATCGTACCACCGGGAAGGCTTCGCGCGTCAGAGTGGTTATCACGAGTTCTCCGATTTCGCCGGGAGCAACCGGTTCGAGCGTCTCGGGATTGATAATTTCGACAAGAAAGTGATCTTCATTGATGTGCAGTCCGTTGCGATCAAGGCATTCTCCGGCAACCCCGGGTCCCATGACTTCGCTAAGGCCATAATTATCCGTGGCGGTTATCTTCAGTCTCTCCTGCAATTCAGTGCGAAGGGTCTCGGACCAGGGCTCAGCGCCGAAAAGACCATATTTCAACGATAACGAGGACATGCCTGTCCCGCTTTCCTCAAGCGCGTCGGCGAGTGCCGATGCATAGCTTGGCGTGCAGAGGAGAACGGAGGTCCGAAAATCCCGCATTATTTTGATTTGGCGGGCAGTGTTGCCGGACGATATAGGAATGACCGAAGAGCCGATGCGCTCCGCTCCGTAATGGAAGCCGAAAGCGCCCGTAAAGAGACCGTAATCAAACGCGATCTGAACGATGTCGTTCTGCGTAACTCCGCCGGCGGTCAAGACCCTTGCAACGAGTGTCGACCAGTGCTTGATATCATTGCGGGTATACCCGACAACCGTCGGAGTTCCGGTCGTGCCGGAGGACGCCTGAATGCGCACAACATCGCGCAGCGGGACTGCGAACATGCCATAGGGATAACTGGCTCTCAGGTCGTCCTTGGTGGTAAACGGCAGTTTCCTGAGATCGTCGAGCGAGCGGAATCCGTCGGGGTCAATGCCGAGCGTGTCGAAGGTTTTGCGATAAAAAGGGACATTCATATAGACGCGGAAGAGGGTCGCCTGGAGGCGTTCCAGCTGGAGCTGCTCCCGTTCGTCGCGAGGCATGCATTCATTCACTGCTTCCCAATACATTCTTCCCCCTTTCGGCTGTCAGCGGTTGTCTCTGTCTCTGCCGAGGTATGCCCGCTGGACGTCCCGGTTGGCGAGCAGTTCCTCTGCAGTGCCTTGTAAAAGAACGCGTCCGGTTTCAAGAACATAGCCGGAATCGGCAATTCGGAGAGCGCTCCGCGCGTTCTGTTCCACAAGCAGAACGGTCAATCCCAGTTGATCGCGCAGCTGGCTTATCATAGTGAGTATCTCCTTGACGATAAGAGGGGCCAAACCCATGCTCGGCTCGTCCAGGAGCAAAAGCTTCGGTTTGGCCATCAGAGCCCGGCCAATGGCAAGCATCTGCTGCTCTCCGCCCGAAAGCGTTCCCGCAAGCTGTTTCCGACGTTCCCCCAGTACGGGGAATATCGAGTAAATATGTTCCATATCTTTATGGATGAGTGCCTTGTTGGCCATCGATATCCTGAGGTACGCACCAAGCAGGAGATTATCCTCCACCGACATGGGCTTGAAGACGTGAGCCCGTTCGGGCACCTGTGAAACGCCCATGCCGACAATGGCTTCGGGCGCTGCTTGTGCAATGTTCGTTTCGCGAAGGAAGATGCCGCCCTGCTGAACCCGGTGCAGGCCCGATATGGTCTTGAGGAGCGTGCTCTTGCCGGCGCCATTGGCGCCGATGAGCGCGACGATTCTGCCTTCATCGACATGAAGCGATACATGTTTGATAGCATGTATTTTGCCGTAGTAGATGTCAACATTCTTCAATTTGAGCACTACGAGTCCTCTTCCCCGAGATATGCGGTGATTACATCCCTGTTTCGCTGGATCTCCTCGGGTTTGCCTGCAGCGATCTTCTGGCCGAAATTCAGGACATGGATTTCGGTGCTGATACGCATGACAAGGTCCATGTCATGCTCGACAAGCAGAATGGTTATCCCTCTTTCGGAATTCAGTCCGATAATCATATTGCCGAGGTTGCGCGTTTCCCGGATATTCAGGCCGGCTGCCGGTTCATCAAGAAGCAGCACAACGGGTTCGGTTGCCAGTGCTCTGCCGATTTCGAGAATGCGCTGCTCGCCGAGCGGAAGGTTCTTCGCCAACTCGCCTTGCTTACCTGCAAGTCCGATGTCCTCAAGCAGGGCAATGGCGATTCTGCGGTTCTCGCGTTCTTCACGCCGGACTGACGGAAGATGGAGACCCGACGCAACGAAGCCGGAACTGCCCTTGATGTATCTGCCGACCATCACATTTTCAAGCACCGTCATATCGGAAAACAATTCCAGATGCTGGAACGTTCGGGACAGCCCCTGCTTCGCTATTTTCGACGGCGATGTTCCGCTGATGGTCACCCCGTGGAATGAGACGCTGCCGCTGTCCGGAGGAAAGATGCCGCTGATGATATTCATCATCGTAGTCTTGCCTGCACCGTTTGGGCCAATCAACGCGGTAATGGAATGGTGCGGGACATCAAAGGAGACATTATCGAGTGCGCGGAGTCCGCCGAAGGTCTTTGTCACATCACGCACTTCAAGCACTGCGGTTCTCCCGATAGGACGAGAAACGTTCAGTGATCATCGGCACGATCCCTCTGCGGAGAAACAGCAGCGAAAGGGTAAGTATCATGCCGTACACAAGGACATCAAGTTCTTCAAAGGCCTTCAGCGGTTCAGGCAGGAGCGTAATAAGCACTGCCCCGACAACTCCACCCCAAACCGTCGTAATCCCTCCGAGCACAACCATCATCAGAAGGAGTACGGAGTAAAAGAGCGCAAAGCTGCTCGGGCTGATGAAACTGACATAATGCGCATAGAGACTACCGGCTATGGAGGCGTAAATCGCACTCAGGACGAAGACTTTGATTTTCAGGGCAACGACGTCAAGCCCGACGGCGCTGCTTGCAGTTTCGCTGCCGTGCAGCGCCCGGAGGGCGCGTCCAGGCCGTGCGTTCAGCATGTTCAGCGAAAAGATAATCAAGAGAATCAGCACGCTCCAGACCAGCCATGCGAAGTGCCGGGACTCGGTTATTACGACGCCGAACGCCGAAAAGGGCGGGATATCGCCAAACCCTGACGGACCGCCGGGACCGAACTCATTGAGAAAAATGTAAACAATCTCCCCGAATCCGAGTGTCGCTACGGCCAGATAGTGACCCTTCAGGCGAAGAGACGGCACCGCCAGTATCACTGCCGCCGCGGCCGACAGAACAGCGGCGCCACATATGGCGGCAACCACGGGGAGACCGAATAATTGGCTGAGAATTGCGGAGGCATAAGCCCCTATACCGTAAAACCCCGCCTGCCCGAGAGAAACCTGTCCGGCAGATCCCATAAGAATGCAAAGCCCTATGGCGACAATTGCGTTAATGCCCGAAAATATCATGAGCGAAAGGATGTACGAATCATCGGTAGCAAGCGGCAGGAGGAGTGCACATGCTGCTAGGAGTGCAAGCGCGATGAAATGGCCCCGCGTCATAGTTAGTGGCCCTTCAGACGCTGGACGGCAGCGTTGCCGAACATGCCGGCCGGTCGAAAGAAGAGAATAGTGAGCATGATGAGAAGTGCCACCGCGTCTTTCAATCCCGAGTGCAGATATCCCGCAGTCATTGATTCCAGAATGCCGATTACAAGCCCTCCGAGAACCGCACCGCGGCCTCTTCCGAGGCCCCCCATTATCGCGGCACAAAACCCTTTCACCGCGAGCATCGCACCCTTATCGTATTCCATGAGGGCAATGGGAGTGATGGAAATGCCCCCGACAGCGCCGACGATGGCGCTCAGAATAAACGAAAACATAATCATTCGGGAAACCGGTATGCCGACCAGGCTTGCCGCTGTTGCGTCAAACGAGCAGGCTCGCATGGCCTTGCCGACGACGGTCAGGTTAAAAAAAGCATAAAGAAAGACGATGCATGCCCCGGTAATTCCGAGCACCCAAAGGGCCTGCGGCTGCACAACGGCTCCGCCGAGCATAAATGGTTCGGCCTCTGTGAAAGGGGGGTAGGTATACGGGTCTTTGCCGAACTTGAACATGAGCAGGCCGCGCATGACAATCGATACCGCAATGGTCACCATGATCATGACAAGCATGTCGGCTGTCTTTAATGGGCGGATAGTAAGCCTCTCCATGATGAGGCCGACGAGTCCGGCGCTCAGAAGGGTCAGTGCAATTGACGCCAGGAACGGCATTTGGCAGGAATCAAGAAAAAACCACATCAACAGTCCGCCAATTACTACGAATTCGCCTTGTGCCAGATTGATGATCGACGTCGCGTTGTAGATAATATTAAAACCAAGCCCGACAAGAGCATAGACGGACCCGATGGTCAGGCCGGAAAAGAGAAACTGGAGGAAGACCGTCAGCACGTCCTTCCTCCATGGGGTTCAACAGTGAGTATAAGCGGAAACGGACTCATTCCTCCTCAAAAAGACAGACGCTATTTGAGAATCTGCCAATCACCGTTCTTGACCACGACCATCTCGAATGCATCCTTGTCGAGACCGCAATGGTCGGCAGGCGACATGGTATAAACACCGCCGGCGCCCGGCCATTTCTTGATATTGTTTTCCACATAATCACGAATTTTCTTGCGGTCGGCTCCGGCCTTCTTAAGCGCGGCTTCAAGCAGTCTCATCGCGTCATAGGCATGGGTGCCGAACTGTCCGGGTTCTCCCTTATATCGCGCTTCGTATTCAGAGGCGAACTTTCTGAGGAGAGACTTTTGGGGATGACTGTTCGGCAGTTTGTCCCAAATGACGATGCGTCCGATAGGAGCGATGACCCCTTCAGCAGCCTTGCCGGCAAGTTCGATGTTCTTCTTGCTTCCCCATCCGTGGCTCTGGTACAGAGGAATGCCCATCTTCAGGGCGGC
>DATHDH010000111.1:0-4249 GCA_035319145.1 Dissulfurispiraceae bacterium
GTCAAATCCGCCCTCGCAAAGTTCGGCGCGAGTTGATGCATGGGAATGCCGAAACAGCCCTGCAGTGCGCTGTTATTTGTGAGTACCCTTTTTTTAGACTGGGGCATATTCCGCGACGCATGCCACCATCTTGAAGGATCCTTCGGCGAAGTCATTATGGAGTCCCCTACGTATGCGTGGGAATATTCAAAGCATTATGCTCCGGAAATGGGCGAAGGCCTTCTCAGGCGCTATGTCTTTTTTGGTCGGCTGATTGATCAGGGTGAGATTGCGGCGATCAAACTGAAGACAAATGCCCTGGAGCAGCGGTACTCCGTCGACGGACGGCGGCGAATCAATCTCGACCCCGGTTATCTGACAATGGCGAAAGTCGTGCTTGCCTCTACGAAAGATTACTCCCACCGTATCTATCTTGGGGAGGGCATTTTTGCCGAAATTACGATGATGCAGCAGAAGGGCAGGCTCGCAGGGGCGCTGAACTGCTATCGTGATTACCAGGATGAGCAGACCCTCCGTGTCTTTTCGCTTGGTCGCGTGCTCTACGATATTTTACTGGCGGACTCTCCATCCCTCTCTCCTCAGCACTGATAACCGGAAGGTTTAGTGATATTCACGGGATAGACCGAGAAGCGACGGGCTCGGTCCGAGCATGCATGAGCCCCTTGACTTGGTTTATTAACTGACTGTTTTGGATGAGTAATGCTGGTTTGCGCTTTACAAAGGGGAACCATGTCGGTACAATCAATTGCATGAAATCGCTTCGTCTAGCCCTTTGCCAGATAAACCCTACTGTGGGCGATCTCTCCGGCAATGCTAAAAAGATAATAGATTATCTAAAAAAAGCAGGGGAATACGAGCCTGATATTATAGTATTTCCTGAACTTGCGATCACGGGCTATCCCCCCGAAGACCTGCTTCTCAAGCCGCAGTTTATTGAGGACAATAAAGCAGCTGTTCAAAAGATTCTTGCGCACGTAGGCCAGGCGGTCGTAGTTGTAGGATATGTCGACGAACTCGACGGCTTATTTAATGCGGCAGCCGTAATGCAGGACGGCCGCATGGTCGATGTGTACCATAAAGTTTGCCTTCCGAACTATGGTGTTTTTGACGAATACCGCTACTTCCGCGCCGGCACGCGCTGCCCCATTTACGAACTCGGTCCTGTCGTGTTCGGCATCAATATTTGTGAAGATATCTGGAATGCGAACGGTCCTGCAGCGGCCCAAGCGGCTTCGGGTGCACATCTTATCGTCAATATCAACGCATCTCCTTACCACATCAACAAGCACCGACTGCGGCTCGACATGCTTTCGGAACGGGCCAGAGACAACGGCGTCGCCATCGCTTATCTGAATACGGTGGGAGGCCAGGACGAACTGGTGTTTGACGGACATAGCGTGGTAGTGAATGCAGAAGGCCAATTCGTAACCTCAGGTATGCGCTTCGAAGAGGAAGTAATCCTTCTGGATTTGCCGATTCATACCAACCGCAGCCATCTTGTTGCACGAAAGAGGCGCAGCAAGACGCCGCTTTTCGGACAAAGAATTCGCATACTTGAAGAAATAAGGCCCCTGCAGGAGCGACCGCCTCTTCCGAGAAGGTCTTGCGGAGACAGGCCTACAGCCCCCGACGAAGAGGTCTATCGCGCCCTTGTGCTCGGTACGCAGGACTATGTCATGAAAAACGGCTTTTCGAACGTCTGTATCGGACTGAGCGGCGGAATTGACTCCGCCCTCGTTGCGTCGATTGCGGTGGATGCAATCGGCAGGGAACGGGTGCATGGCGTGTTCATGCCCTCTCCCTATACGTCGAAGGAGAGCCGCGAGGATGTCAGGACTCTCGTGAAGAATCTCGGCATCAGCCTAGATGAAGTGCGGATCAACCCCATCTTTCGCGCTTATCTGAGCTCCATTCAAAAGCTTTTTGCCGGAAGAAAGGTTGATACGACCGAGGAGAATATCCAGGCCCGCATCCGCGGCAATATCCTGATGGCGATATCAAACAAGTTCAATTGGCTCGTCTTGACAACTGGGAACAAGTCCGAAATGAGCGTGGGATATGCCACACTCTACGGCGACATGGCAGGCGGCTTTGCGGTGATAAAGGATGTGCCGAAAACCCTCGTGTATTCCGTTTCCTATTGGAGGAACCTGCAGGCGGGTTTCGATCGTATCCCCGGACGCATCCTTACGAAGGAGCCGACAGCAGAATTGAGACCGAACCAGAAGGATACGGATTCATTGCCGCCGTATCCTGTGCTGGATCCCGTACTCAAGGCATATATAGAAGAAGAGAAGCACTTTAAAGATCTGGTATCTCCCCGCTGCGATGCCGAGTGCGTCAAGCAAATCGTCCGCATGGTCGATACGAGCGAATACAAACGGCGTCAGTCGCCGCCCGGTATAAAGATTACGGAGCGGGCGTTCGGCAAGGATCGACGGTTTCCGATAACGAATCGCTACAGGAGTTACTGATACCATTTCCGGGAGGGTGCATGTATCTTTCAAAGATACTCGCACGGATGTCTGTGTGCACTCTCGGCATGTCGCTGATTGTAGCACCGACTGCCTTTGCTGCCGACGTCAAGCCGTCTCAGCAACCCGTGTTTCAGGCCTCAAAGCAGCAGGAAATACAGGCGGTGAGACCGAACAGGCCGCCGAAGGTCAAGCTCCACAGGACTGCAAAGGGTGAGCACATGTGGGATATCACCCCGTGGACAGCGCCGGCGAGGATGTCAGGGTGGACAGCCGGTTGAGGAAACTCCTGAAGATTGAGTAATCTAGCTTTTACCGCCTATCGATGGCGGCAGATGTGTTCATAATGAGGAGGAACAGCAATTGACGAAGTTTTCCATTCATGAAGTGCTTGAACAGGCGGTGCAGACTGAACGGCTGGGTTATCAGTTCTATACGGTCATGGCTGAGAAATTCAATGATAACGCCGAGCTGGTCTCTCTTTTCAAGACGCTCGCAGCCAAGGAATTGAAGCATGAAAAGGCGTATGCAGGGTTGAAAGAGCTGATCGGGGAGGCTGACGCGGAGATTGAAGGGTACGAGGATCTGGCGCAATATATGCGTGCGATTGTAGAATCGGAATTTTTCCTCGGCAATAATAAGGCGCTTCCGTCGATGGATCATATTACGACAAAGAAGCAGGCCGTCATGTTTGCCCTGAATTTCGAAAAAGAGACGCTTCTTTATTTCATAGGCGTACGCGATATCGTCTCCGAAAAAGAGATCGTGGACGAGATAATCCGTGAAGAGCAGCGTCATGTGCTCTGGCTCGACCGCCTGAGCAGGAAGCTGGCCTGATTTCCTATGCCCTGCGGCAGGCTTTATGTTGTCGCGACTCCAATAGGAAATCTTGAAGACATTACCTATCGGGCAGTAAAAATGCTCAGGGCTGTCGATGCAGTCGCCGCAGAGGACACTCGCCGCTCACTGAAACTGTTGAGCGCGCTCGGCGTACAGAAACCACTCATCAGTTACTGGTCCGAAAATGAGAAGGCGCGCAGCGAGGAGGTGCTTAACTCGCTGTGCGCCGGTCTTTCTATAGCACTTATCTCCGATGCAGGGACTCCGGGGATCTCCGATCCGGGTTCCGTGCTCATCAAGAAGGCGCTCGAAGCGGGAATAGAGGTCATCCCCATTCCCGGGCCGTGCGCGGCGGTAACCGCGCTTTCGGTGTCGGGGCTGCCGACAGAGGAGTTCATCTTTATCGGTTTTCTGCCTTCAAAGTCAGTCCAACGCCGGAAACGACTTGATCAGCTTGTCATGGAAGAGCGCACGCTTGTTTTTTATGAAGCACCGCACCGGATCGTCGAGATGGTCGCCGATCTGCACGTAGTATTCGGCGATCGGCCGGCACTGGTCATGAGGGAGATAACGAAGCTGCATGAACAGGCATTCCGCGGCCTGTTATCGCACATTCGGGAACAGCTCGCGTCAAGTACTGTCGCCGGAGAATATGTCGTTGCCGTCGGAGGGATGAAGGGAGAGACGATCTCTACGGAAGTTGCCGTGCAGGAGATACACGCGCTCATGAAAAAAGGGTTGGGCCGGAAGGAAGCGGTCAAGCGTGTGGCGGAACAGTATGGTCTAAGCAGGAAGACGCTTTACGACAAAAGCCTCGACTGACATGCGCAGCCCCGCCTGCAGCGCAATCAATACCACATGAGTTTTTCGTAGTCCGACGTTGGAACGCGGATAATGACGTATCCCCGGAAGGGGCAACGTTCCATTCCTTCGCC
>DATHDH010000112.1:0-3680 GCA_035319145.1 Dissulfurispiraceae bacterium
GGCCAGAAGAACGGAATTGTATTCGATAATCTCCGGCGCAACCGGGGGACGATTGCGGACAGCATCGGCATCGATCAATTCTGTTCCGCTCGGGATGATACCTACGCGAGGCTTACTCCGCACCGGCACCGAGAGATGCCCGCTCGCAAGCATGGCGCCCATATCCACGGGCCTGATGCGATGATTCTCGGGCAGAATCAACTCCGTGGCGACTATGTCTTCGCCGATGATCCGCACATGCTGATACGGAGCGACCGAAGAATATATCTCAATGGAATCGCCCACAACATTCACATCTTCGATCATGACAACGGCATCGAACCCCTCAGGCAACGGATCGCCGGTGTCGACCGGATGGGCAGCCTCGCCTTTTCTGAGCAGAAGCGGCGATGTTTCCGCAGCCCCGACGGTATCGCGAAAGCGCACGGCATACCCGTCCATCGCTGAAGAGTGGAAGGCCGGCGACGAATACCGCGCAAAAACAGGGGCGGCCGTTATCCGGCCGCGTGATGAGGGAACCGGCAGATGCTCGATCTGCGTATGATGAATTTTCCGTTCGGCAAGTGCCTGCATGAGGATATCTTCAGCACTCTTGAGCGAGGGGCTCTCGCGAAATACTTTTTTCATAACGCCTCCAACTTTCTAACGAATTCATAGCTTAAATCAAGAATTTGCAAACAGTGCACCAGCGCTCAAAGCATCATCGGTTTCACCACGCACGCAACTACCCAAGCCTCACCTGCTCGAAAGACATGCGTTCGAGATCGCAAATCAGCAGCCGTTCTCGGCATGCATCATGACGTCCGAGAAGAATCTTGATCGTTTCGGCCACCTGCAGCGCTGCGATCGCGGCCGGAGTGAAGGCAGGGTTCCCGAGGCTCTGCTCGATCCCCGTCTTGACGGAAACGGACGTGAACCATTGCGCCAGCGTATCGCGCCCTTCTGATTGTACTGCGATCTGGCCGTACCATCCGCCGATAGCACCGTGAACAAGCGGCAGGCCAAGAGCGCGGCATGACTCCGCCAGCTCACGCCGGGCATCGAACGAATCAAGCGCATCAACGACTGCGGAAACCCCCTCAAGCAACCTGCCTGCATTCGTCGAGCAAAGGCGTTCGATATACGGCTGAACAACCGTTGAAGGATTGATATTCGCCATCTCCTCGGCCACAACCCTTGCCTTCTCATGCCCGAGGGATTTCAGCGTGCAGAAACGCTGTCTGTTCAGGTTATGTTCCGCAAAAGTGTCCGGATCGATACAAATCAATCTGCCGACCCCGCAGCGTCCGAGCTGTTCGGCAATGTGTCCTCCAAGGCCACCGCATCCGGCAATGGCAACAGACGAACGAAAGAGGCGCACCTGATCTTCCACGGACAGAAGTGAGCGGTTACGCTCGAAGCGTTTCGGCAAAATACCCATCAGCAGCGCAATTTCCTCAATGTTACGCAACGGAAGCAATGCACGCTCGGCAGCTTCGCCGGCGTCTTCAAGGGTAAGCAAGCCGTCCGCGGAGCGGGCGGCCAGATACTGTTCCAGTGATTTCCTGTCCATAAGGCTGTTATCTCAATAATCCTGAATTTAATTATTTTAGCCCATATTATTCATAATTGCATGGACATTGTTATGAATTACTCGGGTACGCAGATAGACAAACAAATGCCGTTACGGGACAGATATCAGGGGCGAGTGCTACGTAGAGACGAGCAGGTATTATCCCCCGCCGACCGGCGGAAAAATTCCGACGGAGTCGCCGTCCGCCATCACACTTTCCGGAGTTGCGTGGCGACCGTTGATGAAGAGGATTGCAACCTGATCCTGGGGAATGGATAACTTTTCGAGAAGCATGCCGACGGAAGAACCGTCCACTATTTCACAAACCGACTCCTCGAAGCGGTTGATTCTGAGCGTGGCAAAAAGCTTCACCGTAACGTGCATGGGGGGAATAGGCAGAGGTCGGTCACTTAATCAGACGACCGACCTCTCAAATATTCCTACCAGTTAAAGACCTTGTCGAGGTCTTCGTCTTTTACATCGAACACAACCTGATGCGGGGCAAGACGTTCAGTCTGGAAATAACGCGGCAGGCGGTCCTGCTCTTTGGTGAATCCGGCCTTGGCATTGAACTCGCGCTCCATCGACAGGATGTTCTTGCCGAGGGCGACAACGCCGTTTCCATCCAACTCCAGGCCGTAGAATGCATTCAGTAGATCAAGGAGCGCCTGGAATGTCTCGGGCTGATCGAGAACAGCAAAGGCTATGAAGAGGCACATGCCCGTCGCGTCAATGGCTGCGGTGGCTATCTGGAGATTGCGCGAGAGATCTATCTGACCTTCCGGTGAAAGCGGATCGACATGACCGCCGACCTTCAGGATGTTCGTTGCAACCGCGTATCCGGCAGTGTGGTCGGCTCCCATTGTGGAGGTTGCATAAGTCACGCCGATTCCCTTAACGGCACGAGGGTCATACGCAGGCATTGCCTGTCCCTTGACAACCGGGACGCGCTCGACGCCAAAAACCTTGCCGGTCACTGCAGCGCCGCCACCAAGAATGCGTCCAAGATGCGTGCCTTTGCCGACTTCATTCACGAGATTGATCGCAGCTGCCCCGTCGCCGAATTTGGCGAGACCCGCCTCCATCGCAACACCGATGGTAGCGCCCATTTCAATGGTATCCACACCGTAAGTGTCATCAAGAAAATCCAGCATGGCGACAGTATCGAGATCGCTGATGCCGCAGTTTCCTCCATGCGCCCACACCGTTTCGTATTCAGGCTGCTTCGTAAGGAAGTGGCCGTCCTTGTCGTTAAATGTCCCCGAACAGCGGATGACGCAGCCGCGATGGCAGCCATGGGTCGGATTGGCCCCGCGCTGTTTTTCAAGCTCTGCCTGGGCCTCACCGCTTATTTTTGCAGCACCGTCAAACTTGCCCTGCTGGAAATTGTAGGTCGGGTAGCCGCCTGCTTCACTGAGGATGTTCGTGAGGATATTAGTTCCATATGCAGGAAGACCCTGGCCGGTAACCGGATGTTTCATCAAGCCTTCGACCCAGCGTTTGTTGGCATCCTTAAACTTGTCTGCATCCTTCGGAGGGCGCACGGTCATGCCACTATCATCCAGTATAATCACCTTGACCTGCTTGGAACCCATGACTGCACCGACGCCGCCGCGTCCTGCGTGGCGAGTCGGCCTGAGTTCCATATCCGTGCAGGCGATTGAAGCGACATTCATCTTCATCTCTCCGGCCGGTCCAATCGAGATGCACGCCATCTTCTCGCCGAATTCCTTCTTCATCTTCTCAACGAGGTCATAATTGGTCATCATACGGAGGCTATTATCAACAGTTATCTTGATGCCGTCCTTATTGATGACAATCTTATATAAATCATCAGTGGCGGGCTTGCCCTCAAGAACGATTGCCGCATAGCCGAGACGGGCAAGCACTTGCGCAGGCTGGCCACCCGCATTCGCTTCTTTGATGCCGCCCGTAAGCGGGCTCTTGCAGCCGACGGAGATTCTGCCTGACATTGCTGCCACGGTTCCGCTCAGGAGGCCAGGCGCGATTACGAGTTTATTCTCAGCGCCGAGCGCATGGGCAAGAGGCGGAACTTCCTTGGACACTATTGATGACGTCATGGCGCGTCCGCCCAGACCGGCATAGGCGCCAACGGGTTCAACATTGA
>DATHDH010000113.1:0-5516 GCA_035319145.1 Dissulfurispiraceae bacterium
ATCAGTCAGACCAACCCGTTCCATGAGTTCATATACCTTTGTCCGTTTCCTTTGAGCCACTCTTTTCAACTCGTAAACCAGTTCGATATTCTCCTGCACGGTAAGGGCAGGAACCAGGTTAAACCCCTGAAAAATAAACGAAACAAATTGTCTCCGGATGAGCGGCATCTTCGACTCCCTGACCGACGTGATATCGGTGCCGAATATCCGCAAGTGGCCCGATGTCGGATGAAGTATGCATCCAAGCAGCGACAGAAGCGTTGTCTTCCCGCTGCCCGACGGCCCGAACAGTCCGATAAGCTCACCTTCAAACGCCTGGAAATCGACGTCCCGAACCGCGTGGACCTCGACACTTCCTTCTTTATATGTCTTTGAGAGCGCTTGCGCGTCTATCGTCTGTCCCATCTCATCCCCTGAAGAGTATCGCCGGATCGATAAGCCTTATCTTCCGGAGCGACAGCAGCGTCGCCATAAGACACATGACCATGGTTACGACAAGAATCCCCAAGTTGACCTGCCAGTTCACGACGAGCTTCATACCGATCGCATCATACAGCTTCGCCGAGGCGAGCGTTACCGCAGAGCTCACGAGATATCCAATCAGTGCCGTAAGGATTGCCTGCGAAAAGATAATGCGGAAGATATCCCTGTTCTCGGCGCCGAGCGCCTTCATGGTGCCGTATTCCTTCAGATGCTCGGTCGTCGAGTTGTAAATCGTCTGTCCAACAATGAGCATGCCGATAAAGAAACTGATAATGATCGTGAGAAGGAACGAAAATCCGGCGCCGGTCTCGATTGTCCAGTACTTTCTTGTTTTGTAACTGAAGTCGCCCCTGCTGAAGACGTCGATGCCCTCAATGTTCCGCTTCAGCGAGTCGACTACCGATGAAATCGTGTGTCCGGGCAGGACTTTTACGATAATAAACACCGTCGAATCAGGCCCGACATAGGGAATCAGCCTCTGTGCCAGGCTGTAATTCATGAAGACGATCGGTGCTGTCGTGAAAGAGCGGATGCCCTCCGATATGCCGATAATCTGGACGCGTTTGCGGCTGATATCGCGATAATCGCCGACCTCCATGCTCCCGAGGCGCTTCATTGCTGACTCGTCCACAATCGCGAAATTGCCGTTTTTTACGTCACATGCCGAACCGGTTCTCATATTCCACGGCGCTCCGATCCCGGTGTCGGGATTGTAGCCGACGATCTCGACCTGTTCATTTCCGCCGTCTTTTTGACGCATGACGCTCCATGCAACAATCAGTTTTTCAGCCCATTGAACCCCCGGAACGGCCTGAACCCGATAATGCAGGTATTCAGGCACCGGTTGGGCAAAATCAAAATTCCTGCTGTTTTTCGAGGTGACCCAGATGTCACCGGGGGTATGGTCGATAATGATTGACGACGATTCCATCATGCCGAGATATATGCCGACCTGGGCGAAAATCAGCGAAACGGCAAAGACGACGCCGAGAAGCGCCATCAATGTTCGCACTTTGCTATAAAGCATCATTCGCAGGGCTACGGTAAACATTTTCCCTGAATCAAGCATTTTTCATACCATGGTGCCCTATATTTTTTTGACGTTATAATAATTTAGACTATCAGGCTTGGATTGTCGGAGGGCACCGCTCCGGGATAATCCAGTGAAACATTTAATAGGAGCCATTTTATCAGGATTACCCATCCTCGCCTCGCTTTTTGATCAGGGGATAGCCTTGTCGAGAATTCCCAGAGTATGCACCATATTTGCGGGGTTTTTTACGTAGTTGCAGCTCCACATGATTCAAAATAATGACACTGCTACGACGCCTGCTCGTGCGGGCCATGAACACTCAGGCACCTCTCCTTGAAGCGGACACCCAACATCTGCTGCGCGAAGAAGTTTATGAAATATATTTGGTAGCCCGGTCAAGGGAGGTGCAGCGGACGAATAGCATAGATTCGAGGTATAATAATCAATAGGTTATACTGTCACATGTTGCTGCTTCCGCAGAGTAATTCGCGCCATAAAACTGATCTCTGGAGGGGCTATGAAAAAATTCACACATTTCGACGCAGCCGGCAAGGCCCGTATGGTAGACGTTACCGACAAGGCAGCAACCCAAAGGGTGGCAATCGCATCCGGGACGATTTCAATGAGGCCGTCGACCCTCAGACACATCATGCAGGGCAGGGTCGAAAAAGGCGATGTTCTCGGTGTTGCGCGCGTCGCCGGCATTATGGCCGCAAAAAAGACCTCTGAACTCATCCCCATGTGCCACCCGCTTGCGCTTACCTCGGTCAGTCTCGATTTTGTCCCGGACGAAAAAAAGAACGTTGTCACCATCACCGCGACCGCCAAAGCGACCGGTCCGACAGGCGTGGAAATGGAAGCCCTGACAGCTGTTTCGGTTGCCGCATTAACGATTTATGATATGTGCAAAGCGGTCGATAAGGAAATGACGATTGCCGATGTCATGCTGCTCGAAAAAAGCGGTGGGAAAAGCGGACTGTTCAGGCGGTAGCGATAGACGGAACAAACCTACTGGATTGCAGGAGAATTGAATGACGAAGAACCTTTTTATCAAGACGAAGCTAGTCCTAGGTTTCGGAGCTGTTGTTGTGCTGGCTGCCATAATTGCTGTTTCATCATATTTTTCAATTCACCGTCTGAATGAAGACATCGACAGTCTCAGCAATAAACGCGTTCCGCAGGCCTTTATCCTAGGAAAACTGACCGAAAACATCCTCGTCGCAACAACGTATCTGCAAAAAGCAGTAATCGCAGACACCAGGCCCGATCTGGACAAATGCATCGAGGGCATGCTCAAGACCAGAAAAAACATTACGGAAGGATTTGACCAACTCAAGGCTTCGATAGCGTCGGACAAGGGCAAGGCCCTTTATCAGGAAATGCTCGACAAAAGAAAGCCGAATGCGGAGATGCGGGATCGGATCGTGAAACTGCTTCAGGAAGGAAAGAAAAAAGAAGCGGTTCAGCTGCTCGACCAGTTTGAGTCTCTGCAGGCGGCATATATGAAGTCCGTGAATGACATGGACGCTTTTGTGAAGGACCAGGCGGCAACAGCCGGGAAGGAGGCCGCTTCGCGGTCCGCAGCTTCGAAAATGGCTGTCATTTCAATCGCGCTTTTGGTGTGTATCGCTGCGTTCATCATAACGTTTTGGATTATCAAGAGCATTACCGGGCCGATTCACGAAGCCGTTGTCACGGCCAACAAGATTGCCGACGGCGACCTCACGGTTCGCATCGAATCCACCGGTACGAATGAGACAGGACAGCTCCTCCAAGCCATGAAAACCATGGTCGATAAACTCAGGGGCGTAGTCGGCGATATCAGGCAGGCGTCGTCGAGTGTTGCAGCGGGCAGCCATCAGCTCAGCGCAAGCTCCGAGGAGATTACGCGGACCATGTCGGAGCAGTCCTCGCGCTCGTCGCAGATAGCGACCGCCGCGGAAGAAATGTCGCAAACGGTCGTCGATGTCGCTAGGAATGCATCAAGCATTGCCCAATCCTCTTCCGAAGCCGCTTCTATTGCGCACAAGGGCGCAAACGTCGTGAACCAGTCGGTTGCCGAGTCCCGAACTGTTGCCGACACCGTCAACAAGTCTGCACTGGTAATCCAGACCCTGGGGGAAAAGTCGAAGCAGATCGGGGAGATCGTAGCGGTCATTAACGACATCGCGGACCAGACAAATCTCCTGGCGCTGAACGCTGCGATTGAAGCGGCCCGCGCAGGGGAACAGGGACGGGGCTTTGCGGTCGTTGCGGACGAGGTCAGAAGACTTGCGGAGCGCACCGCGAAGGCAACGTCCGAAATCAGTCAGATGATTGGGGCTATACAGGGCGAGGTCGATAATGCCGTTCACGCCATGAACACTACGAACAAACAGGTCGATGTCGGCCTGCGTCATTCAGTCGAGGCAGGAGAGCAGCTTGGCGCGATCGTCGAGAGCGTCTCCTCCCTTCAGCACATGGTTCAGCAGATTGCTTCAGCTACAGAACAGATGTCGAGCACTTCCGAAGCGATCAGTGGCGATATTCAGGCGGTTGCCGAAGGTGCGCGGGAGATCTCGGGCGGGTCCGAACAGATTGCACGGGCATCTTCAGCACTTGCACAGCTTTCCGGGCAGTTGAAGGGCATCGTCGAGAGGTTCAGAATTTAAAATGTCAGTAATACCGATCGACCGTGAATTTATAGATTTCCACGTCGGTTTCGGACGGATCAATGCCGGCCTTTGATTTCGTGATAGCAAGCTGCCGTTCCACGGTGTCGACTCCCGCAAGATCGGGCAACAGCAGCCCTCTGCGCCCCCCCTTTGCAACAATGACACCGTATTTTTTCGGATCCAGTTCGTCGAGAGTCCGAATCTTCACCGGCGCAGACAGGACATCGACCGAATAGGCAAGCTGTTCGAGCTCAGACTCCCTGAGGCGCATAAAGCGGGGGTCTTCCGTTGCCGCGGCAATCGCATTGCGGATTATTTCAGCGGACAGGTTATCGCAGACCGGAGAAAAAGTGCCGATACACCCCCTCAACTCCCCCTGCTTCTTCAAAGAGACGAAAACACCCGCCCTGGCCTGCATTTCCGGCGACAGGGGCGGCGGCGGATCGATAACGCGGTGATGCCTGATATATTCCTCGATTGCCTGCTTTGCAAGGGCCGGAAAGGCATGCATACGATTAGCTTTTGCGTTGCATGGCGAAGGCCGCCAGAGAGAGCAGGGCCTCTTTGTGCGACGAGTGCGGGAAGACGGCCAGAGCGGCATATGCCTCGTCGATCAGACTTTGAGCCGTTGCCATCGCCTTGTCTATCGAGTGATAGGTGCCGAACAGCTCGACTATCCTGGCCAGATGCTTGTCCCCATCCTGGGAGCCGCCGTTCTGTCCTGAAGCGGTCAGTTTGATACGCTCGGCAATCTCCTCTCGCTCCCGCGGCGAAGCGTCACGCAGAAGATGGATGAGCGGCATGGTTATTTTTCCCTCTTCGAGATCCTTGCCGAGCTTCTTGCCCAGGGCGGCCTGCTGTGCCACATAATCAAGCACATCATCGGCCAGCTGGAATGCGATGCCAGCCTTCAGTCCGAAATCGCGAAGCGCGGCCTCTTGTTCGTCGAAGGCGCCGCCGAGCACTGCTCCGATGCGGCAAGCAGCGGATATGAGCACCCCTGTCTTTCCTGAAATAATCCGGAAATACTCTTCTTCGGTTATATCGGGATCGCCGGTTTTGTTGAGCTGCAGAATTTCAGCCTCGGTCATGCGGGTCGTTGCCTCGGAGAGCGCATTCATGATTTTCTGATTTTCCTGATTTACCGCGATGCGAAGTGCATTTGAATAGAGGAAATCGCCTATCAGGACGACGACATGATTCCCCCACAGCATGTGCGCAGCGGTGCGCCCGCGCCGGGTTTCGGCTGCGTCGATAACGTCGTCATGGAGAAGCGAGGCGGTATGAATGGCTTCGATCACCGCGCCGAGAATCGCCCGTTTCGGCCCTGCATATCCGCACAGATC
>DATHDH010000114.1:0-6214 GCA_035319145.1 Dissulfurispiraceae bacterium
GAGATCGAGGAAGGTCGGCTCAGAGTGATGCCCTTTGCGATATGCTGTCGTGACTGTCAGGAGATCCGCGAAGAGAAGGACAAAATGGAGGCGCAGCACGATTAATCAGTAATTGACGTGTTCGAGAAAGAGACCGCAGGCCGGTGCCGTCCGGCCCGCCCGTGAGCGATCGCGGGCGAGGAGAAGTTCAGGGACGGCGTCGGCTTTTCTTTTGCCGAGGCCTATCTCGACAAGTGTCCCGACGATATTCCGTACCATGTGGCGAAGAAAGGCATCGGCCTCGATGCGAAAGACGAAGAAATCCCCTGCAATTGAAAATCCGAGAAAGTCGAGTGATGTGTGTTGAGATATGGCAAGCGAGAGTACTGTCCTTACCGTGCTCCTGGCCTCGCACCCGCTTGCGCGAAACGACGTGAAATCATGCCTGCCGACAAGACTGCCGCCTGCCGCCTGCATCACCTTTCCGTCAAGCTTTTGGGGAACGGTCCATGCATATCGGGCTATAAATGGCGAAGCATCTTTTTCATTCACGACGATGTACGCATACGATTTGCTTTTTGCATCAAAACGCGGATGAAAATCGTCGGGCGCCTCTTCGGCGGTCAGGATGCGAATATCGTGCGGAAGTGTTGCGTTTAAGGCGCGTCTGAAAACGTCAGGGCTATGGCGGGTCTCTGTACGAAACGATACGGTCTGGGCGAGTGCATGGACGCCTGCATCGGTCCTGCCGGCGCTCAGGACAGAGGTCTTTGCGTTTGTTATCAGAGCGAGGCGTTCCTGGAGGATCTGTTGCACCGATATGCCGTTCGGCTGGATTTGCCAGCCATGATAGGCAGTTCCGTCATATGCAAGTTGCATGCGCACGGTCTTCATGCCATCTAGTTTATCATCGGTCTTCAGAGCGAGTCACGGAGAAACGGCCCTGCCGTGCAGGCGTGCATCACGCACAAATTCCCGAGCCTTGAATAGCGCGAGCTAATCAGTCGACGATTGTTTCAACCATCCGGTCAGCTTCCTGATTCTCTCGGTCAGCTTTGCATGCATCGGCGATCGGTATTCATAGAGGTCGGAAGCAGAGGGCGATCCAGACGAAATCGCCGAGAGGTCATTGCTCTCCGAGTGGAGAGCGAACGGGCGCAGTTGTCTCAGCTCCCGGGCGGCATGGCCGTCCATATTGTCTTCCGTCCTGGTAATGCATAAGCTAACGAAAAGCCCGTTTTCGTCGGTGTCGTCGGGTGGCTTCCCGAAACATATTCTGGAGGGAACCTGGGAAGGCTGCTCAGCTGCGGGATTATGTCCGAAACGCGTTTCCCTTTCAGTTCCGGCTATCTGCTCCGGGGAGGGGGAGCGGAATGTCTTCGGCATATCTTTCGGCAGTGATCGGATATCGCTTATGCGAGCCCACGTTTCCAACTGGACGACATCGCGATATACGTCACTTTCCTCTTCAATCATGCAGAAAACGGCATCAAGAAACTGCCTCGCAATGTTGCGTTCAAGAGTGCTGTTCCACTGCTGCGAGACGAATCTGCAGTCATGTGCACTTGGAGTGTTACCTCCCTGGCAGAACCGTACCAGCAGGGAGCAGTCCAGCATGGCACAGTGAAGATTCTCCGCGCGTGATGAGAAGAGCGCGACGAGCATGGCCGACTTCAGCAATTGTTCGGATGAAGACGCGGGACGGCGGATGGTTCTGCGATACTCTTCAAACAGCGGGGAGAGGCCTTGCAGAATGCTTGCGATATTCGGTTGGGTATTTGACTGAACGAATGCTCCGTCGCTGCTTTTGAGGGAAAGACAATGAAACATGACGCCTTGCGGGGGCAAGATGTCGGGCATCGGCCGCCCCTTTTGCTGCATGTGATTGTCGTTCACCGCTGTTCCCTCAATGTGCCGAAAAGCCTCGTCTGCAAATGCATCGATAATGAAAACATCTTCCTGTGGCGAACAAAATGCTGTGCAAGCGCTTTATGACGACCTCGACCACCTGCCACAATCGGCTAACTATATCTGATAGGATTTAGTATATAGCAATGCAGGCATCTTGTCTGTCAGGTAAATCCCTGACAAGAAAAAAAGACCAAATATAGGTCTTGTGGCAAAATTAGCAGTTAAATTAATTAGTTATGAAAAAGATAACTATTCGTCGACTATGCCCTGACGGACAGCGAAACGAACGAGATCAGCGGTTTTATTTTTTTTGAGCTTGTACATGACCCTGCCCTTGTGGGTTTCGACGGTCTTGATGCTGACTTGCAGTTCATTCGCTATCTCCTTGTTTGTCAGCCCCATGGCGATGAGTCTCACTATCTCGGTCTCTTTCAGAGTTAGGGCGCATAAGTCGGAATCGCCGCGCATTTCCTCTTGCTGCGACGCGCTGACAAAAGTGCCGCCGTCCGCGACAACATTGATGGCATTCAGCAGCTCGTCAAAGGCGTTGTCCTTGGGAATAAATGCGGCAGCGCCTGATTTCACCGCCAGTTCTGCAGTTGAAGGGTCATTGTGCATAGTCAGCAGGATTACCTTTGTGGTGAGCCCGTCCCTGACGACAGCCTCGGCAACCTCAAGCCCTCCCGTGCCCGGCATGGAAATATCCACGATAGCCACATCAGGCTTCCTGCTTCGTATGAGGGCCATAGCCGCCGAACCGGTCGAGGCCTGTCCTTCAATCAGAATGCCGCTTGAGCTGGAGAGGAGCGAGCAGAGCCCCTGCCGAAAGATCATATGGTCATCCGCTATCACAACCCTTATCATCGTGCCGGCACCTCAACCAATATCTGCGTCCCCATT
The DNA here is from genome assembly GCA_035319145.1 of Dissulfurispiraceae bacterium. Lineage (GTDB taxonomy): Bacteria > Nitrospirota > Thermodesulfovibrionia > Thermodesulfovibrionales > Dissulfurispiraceae > JAAYUK01. The sequence continues at coordinate 2,791 of DATHDH010000114.1, forward strand.
TCCGGAGAGCTTTTTATTACGCATGTCCCGCCGAGCATTTCAGCCCGCTCCTGCATGGTTTGCAGGCCGAGGCCTCCATCATCCTGCACCTGTTCGCGAACGAATCCGCGCCCGTTATCCGCCAACGTCAAGGCAATCATAGTATTTCTCCGCTGCAGTGAAATTCTCAAGGTGTCTGCTCCCGAATGACGACAGCAGTTGTTGACTGCTTCCTGGCATATACGATAAAGATGCTCCTTAACGGTCCGATCAGCTTCTCCCACAGATACGCCGGATTCAAAAAAAACCTTCAGCCCGGTTTGGCGTTCTACACGGCGTCCGTACCATTTCAGCACCTCCTCGACGGACATCTTGTCGGGAAGTGAGGGCCTCAGGTCGCGGGATATCTGGCGAAGTTCTCCGATAGTATCAGTGACGTCGGAGAGGACATCCGCCATTTCGCGGCCGGTCTGCGGATCGCGTTTCCCTCTATTCGCCATGAACATCTGAATTTTCAGCTTCAGTGCGAGCAGCGACTGGCCGAGGCCGTCGTGGAGGTCATAGGCTATTCTTCTGCGCTCTTCATCATGCGCCGAAATAATTCTTTGAGAAAATGCGCGCATGGTTTTCAGACTGCGCGCGAAGCGCATATCCATGGAATATGCGGCACAAAATATCCAAAACAGGACGCCGAACTCGACTCCTGCCGTGAAATAATAGCTGCCCACATCCATAACACCCTGCCATGCCAGGACTTCGGAAATCACCGTGAATCCCATGACAACGACCCCGATAATAAGCGGCGTTGATTCCGGGACCTTTCGCTGATAGGCACGTACCGAGAGATAGATGGCGCCGACGACATTCCCCACACAGATAACTGACCACACGAAGTCAATCGTGCGGAGCCAAGCCGGGTTGTGAAGGAGAAAAAGATCACCCAGTAAGACAACAACGGTCAGTGCCGAGATCGTCCTGATGAACAAGGGCGGCCAGTCCCTGAAGGCGGTCGCCATGAAAACGGCAATGCTTATGGGCACAAGAGAACGAACGACATAGATAAATTGCTGCACCTGAGGCGACTTCAGGCCGGATTCATAGAAAATGAGGCTATGAAATGCCCAGTAAAAACCGGCCAGAAACACAAATATCGCAAATGCCACATATTCTTTTTCCTTCACACCCGCCATGTATCTCAGGATGACAAAGATGACAAAAAGCTGAATTATCAGAAAATAGGTGAGTTGTATCTGCCTGCGTGCCGATTCATTCCGAATCTTTTCCCGATACAAATCGTCATAATCACCGATGCGGATGCTGCTCTCAAATATACCGCCCCTGACGAACGTGTTCATCACCCTGACCGCAAGGAGATTTTCTTCATCATATTTCATGAGGCCCTGCGGTATCCTATACAGTCGTTCTACATCGGCAGCTTCTACAAATGCCGCACCGACGACCCCCTCGCCGCCTATTTTCATGCCGTTCAGATAGACTTCATCGGAGTCTCCTATCCTGCCGAGGAAGACGCCCAGATTCTCTTTCGTAATATTATCGTCGGGAGTGAAGTGTATCCGGTACCAGCCGATCTTGTTGGGTGGCCTAAGGTGTTGAGACTGCCAACTTCCTGGGATCATGACGCTCCGACATGACGAGTCGTCTTGCCCAGGGATTGCCCACGCTGGATTATCCTGTTCGCACAGCTTTTGCATGCCGTTTATGGTTTGCTGGGGGCTTGGGGCGGCGGCATAACAACAATCCACCGGGCCGCCCGCCGCAACGAACAGCATCAGCAAGCAGCAGAGGGCCGCGATACGCCTGCTCATCCGTGGTCTTCCGGCGCACATCGATGAATCATTTGTGCCTTAAAGGGCGTTCTTCTCATGATTATGGGATTCGGCTGTCGCTTAAACCGAGAAAGACAGCCGGAATATGATTGCACGCATTGTAGCAACCTCTTGAAGTACAAGGCAAGATGTTTCAGGAATCGACATCGGAGAGCAGGCCGAGCCTGCCCGGATAACCTCTGATGTATAATTCGAGTTTGGGGCGGTATAATTGAAAAAACAGCTTCATTGCGGAGGCCTTTTGATTGAACATACCTTTTCTGTCCTGCCCGGCATCGGGGAGAAGCTTGAACAGAGAATCTGGCAGCAGAGCATTCTTTCCTGGAATGATTTTCTTGCACAGCCTTTTGTCGAAGGGATAGCACCTGCGCGAAAGCACCTTTACGATCTGCGACTGCAGGAGTTTCAGGGGGCATTGCATGCCGGAGACGCTCCCTATTTCTCGCGGAACGTAAAACGCCGCGAGCACTGGCGACTTTTCGAGCGCTTCCGGGGCGATGTGGTCTGTCTCGATATCGAAACGAACGGATTTCATCCGGCACAAGGCGGGTATGTGACGGTAATCGGGTTGTATGACGGGTTTGAGAGCATTACGCTTGTGCGCGGAGAAAACCTTACCGTTTCTGCGCTCAACCAATGTCTTTTCGGCTATAAGTTGCTGATCACCTTTTACGGGGCAGGTTTTGATGTCCCGTTCATGCTTGCTGCGCTGCCCGGGGTGAGTTTTGAGATGCCTCACTTCGACCTCTGCTTCGCGGCCAGGAGGCTCGGCATTGACGGCGGGCTGAAGCGTATCGAACAGCAATTCGGCCTTTCCCGCGACACCGCCGTCGAAGGGATGAACGGGTACGATGCCGTGCTCCTCTGGCAACGCATGCAAGCGGGCGACCCGGAAGCCAGAAGCCTGCTGCTTACCTACAATCGTGAAGATACGGTCAATCTGCTTCCGCTGGCGGAGCTTCTGTACGAACGACTTCGCGCATCGACTGGTCTTTCCGAATATTATTCCGGGGCGGCGTATGGATGCCCTTAAATCTTTTCTTTCCTATGCTTCGGTCGAGAAGGGGCTTTCTCTGAACACGGTTCAGTCCTACCACGCCGATCTGCGGGCATTCGAGGCATTTCTGGAGAAGCGGGGCCGGAGCCTTGCGGAACCCCGCCGTGAAGACATTGTCGATTATATCGGACTTCTCCGCAACGACGGATACGCCGCTTCCAGCGTGGCGCGCTTTATCTCGTCGGTAAAGGCTTTCTGCAAATTCATGCTTACGGAGAAATGGATGCATGAAGATCCGACCGAAACACTGCGGTCGCCGAAGCAATGGGAGCGTCTGCCGAAGGCGCTCGACGTGACGGATGTCAAGCGGTTGATCGGTGTCGAACTATCGACCCGCATGTTTCTTCGCGATACCGCTATGCTTGAACTGCTATATGCTTCTGGCCTTCGTGTCAGCGAAATCGTCTCCATCCGCGTGCAGGACATGAACTTTGAGGGGGGATTTCTCCGTGTACTCGGGAAGGGCTCAAAAGAACGCGTCGTGCCGATGAACCATCGGGCTGCAGACAAGATTAAACAGTATGCGTCGGAGTTACGGCCG
>DATHDH010000115.1:0-3526 GCA_035319145.1 Dissulfurispiraceae bacterium
ACCGGTCATCGCTCTCTCCGGAGTGTGCTGCTCAAATCGAGATTGCTAAAAAGTTCGGCATCGACTGCGGCTTCTCGCGCGATATAAGGCCGTCCGATCTGCACGCTGCTGTAATTATTGACGCCATTTTCGGCACAGGTCTCAGCAGGCATATCACCGGTTCGCTCGCGAGTGCCGTACGGACGGTTAATGCATCGGGGAGACCGGTTATTTCCGTTGATATTCCTTCCGGCATATCAGCCGATTCAGGTGCGATCCTCGGCGAGGCCGTTCATGCTGATCAGACGGTGACCTTTGGTCTTCCCAAGCGAGGGCATTATCTCTATCCGGGGGCCGGACATGCCGGCATTTTGAGCGTTGACGATATCGGCTTCCCTCGGGAGCTGCTTGCCGATGACGGGATCGGCGCCGCACTCATTGTCGAAGAGAATATGGCTGCACTTATTCCCGAGCGCCTTCCCGATGCCCATAAAAACATGTTCGGCCACGCCTTTGTCGTTGCCGGGTCAGCGGGAAAGACGGGGGCCGCACTTATGACCGCCCGCGCTTGTCTTCGTGCGGGAGCAGGGCTTGTCACGCTCGGCGTGCCTGAAACACTTATGGATGTCATTATGGCACGAGTAACAGAGGAGATGGTTCTTCCGTTGCCTGATGACGGAACTGGGGCGCTTGCGCCATTTGCAGCGGACGAGATCCTGCGCTATTGCGCGGAACGATTCGATGTGCTGGCTATCGGTCCCGGCCTCGGGGCATCTGCTGCAGTCCGTTCGATAGTATGTACTCTGCTCGAAAGCGCTGCGCTTCCGATGGTTCTTGATGCCGATGCCCTCAATGTCCTTGCAGGGCAACCGGGTATTTTGCGGAGGGCCAAAGCCCCTGTTCTCTTGACTCCCCATCCGGGTGAATTGCGTAGGCTTGACCCGAATGTTCCGGTCGACATGTCCCGCATCGATGCCGCTGTTCATTTTGCAGCCGAGTATGGAGTGTATCTTGTTGCGAAGGGAGCGCCTACGATCTCGGCAACCCCCGAGGGACGTGCCTTTGTGAATACTACAGGGAACCCGGGGATGGCGACGGCCGGCGCAGGGGATGTGCTGACCGGTATTCTGACAGCCATGCTCGGACAGGGGCTTTCACCGTTACATGCATCAATGCTGGGCGTCTTTCTGCATGGCTCAGCCGGAGATGTCGCGGCTACTCGGCTAGGACAACATTCTCTCATTGCGACGGACATTATTTCTGCTTTGCCTGAAGCATTCCGTGTCCTGCACAAGGCCTCTGATTATTAGTTCATGAACGACCTCCTGTTATTCCCAGAAAACATATCGGACCCCAAAGTCATGGCTTTCTTTTCGACGAAGAAAGGCTCTGAAGAAACTCATCTCCTCGGCATAGCGGCCGGGATTGACTGGAACAATGTTTACACGCCTATCCAGAAGCATACGAATATCGTTCATATTCTGGATTCTGCTCGGACCCCGATTATCGCCGATGCGGTGGTCACGAATCATTTTGATCTGCCCATTGCAATCAGGACTGCGGATTGTGTTCAGGTAGTGCTTTTCGATCCGAAGCGAAGTGTTGTCGGCGTGGTGCATGCCGGGTGGCGCGGCTCTGCTCAAGGTATTCTTAAGAAGACGCTCGCGGTGTTCATGGAAAGATTTTCTTCAAATCCCTCAGATATTCTCGTTTCAATCGGTCCGTCGATCTGTGGGACATGCTATGAGGTCGGTCCGGAAGTTGCTGATGCCGTCTCGAAATCAACCGGCGCGGGCGACTATGTGAGCAAACGCGAGAACAGTATATATGTCGATCTCAGGGCGGCAAACCGCCTGCAAGCCTTATCTCTCGGCGTTATTAAAGACAATGTCTGGATTGCAGAAGAGTGCACATTCTGCAGCGCCGATAAGTACCACTCGTATCGCCGTACCAAGGGAGCTCCGGGCAGACAGCATGCAGTCATCATGCTGAGAAGCTGATAAATTCTAATTCTCCGACCGCTGTTTGCTCTCTATATCACTTCTGATGCAGGAGAGGGCTGTTTTCACAAACTGCTCGTCAATCATGCCGGCTGTGCTCGGCGTTTCATAGATTCGTCGGGCAATACGAAGATTGTCGAATGAAAACCCTTCCCGAAGCTTGAACCGGAACTTCTCGGTATGAATCTCCTCGCCCAGTTTGCGCAACGATTCTTCGGTACAGTCGAATCCTGAAAGTTGCAAGGCTGCAACAACCGTTTCCGGCTTGTAAAGTTCCCGGGCGAAGAAGCAGACCACAAGAGATGACAGGATTTGGCGCCAGCGTTCCTCGCCGAGCAGTTCCTTTGCCACCGTTTCGGGCGAGATCGATTTGTCGGCAGATATTTTTTTGTCGATGCCGTAACCGCCTCCGTCGAGATGGCTATGGCGTGCTCCAACCAGGTACCCGACATACGCCGCCGGTCCTGTGTGATATCCCGGCATCTCATTCTTACCGAAGGCCATGGCGTACTCGGCGCCTCCGTAAATGGACGAGGCGTGCTCTACCCCCTTGCTCAGTGCTTGATAAAACTCATTCGTACCTTCAACCATGTGCGAAAGGGCATCTGTATATGCCGGATAGTTACCCCAGGCCAGCGTTACGCCGCTGGTATGAGCCAAGGTAATAAGTCCCTTCTCAAATGCCTCGGTGGCCCATGCGAGGACCACTCCGGCGCTCATGACATCTACTCCGTACGCCTCCATCAGATCGATCAACTTCATAATGGACGGAACATCGGAACCGCCCAGCATGGATCCTGCAGCGTAAATGAGTTCGTAGTCATACCCAATCATCGACGTTTTGTAGAAGTATGGTTCGTCTTCATATGGTTCCCTGATAGCAGCGATGTGGATACACGCCACCGGGCAATGGGCACAGGCAAGACGCTTGCCGAGATAATTTCGTGCCACTGTTTCTCCAGAAATCGCATCGGCATGCTCGAAGCGAGAAGACTGCACATTGCGTGTCGGAAGACCGGATGATTCATTCAGCGGGACGATATTAACCGGAGTGCCGATCTCGTGATATTTCTTCATAAGCGGCGATGCCGTAGCGGTCTGAAACAATTTCGCATAGAGCTGATCATATTGCTTTTGATCAGCTACAGGGATAGTGCGCTTACCGGAAACGACAAGTGCCTTCAGCTTCTTGCTGCCGAAGACGGCGCCGAGACCGAGGCGGCCAAAGTGGCGGTAAGTCTCGGTCGTCACGCATGCAAACGGTATCATCTTTTCCCCGGCCCGGCCGATGCGCATAATTGTTCTCAGTCCTGATGAGGATTCCTGTGTGCGAATTACCTTCCCGACAGTGGCGCTCTTGCCCATGCCCCAGAGAGTCGAGGCATCGCGAAAGAAGACCTTGTTCCCCTGGACCGACAGATAACAGGGGCGTTCGCTCGCACCTTTAATCACAATTGCGCCATATCCTGCCATCCTGATAGATACGGCGCTGCGTCCGCCGGCATGGCTTTCGCCTAGGTTTCCGGTGAGCGGCGATTTGAACATCG
>DATHDH010000116.1:0-8486 GCA_035319145.1 Dissulfurispiraceae bacterium
CTGGGCATGGCAGATCCAAAATCTGCTGACTTTCCGCTTGTCGACGCCCCAAGCCGATCATGTCAAAGGCTGCCATCCTCCGCTGCCAGCGTCCGCACAATCCGCGTCCAGCAGCCGGGGAACGTGCCTACATACTGCGACGCCGTTTCCGCGTCGGCGAACAGACCGAAGACGGTCGATCCGCTGCCGCTCATGCAGGCGGCCGAAGCCCCTCCGTCAAGCAACCGATCCCGTATCGTTCTGATAACCGGATAATGCTCCATGACAACGTCCTGAAGGTCATTGCGCAAAAGCGGCTGCACTTCGGAAAAGTCCTTTTTATCAAGGACATTACACAGCAGCTGTATATTATCAAGATTATCAGAGCCTTTTGTCAAATGCTCCGCCCGCTTCTTCGCCAGCGCCGAGTAGGCCCACGCGGTCGATACCCCGAAGCCGGGATAGACGAGGAGCAATGTGCTGCATTGCGCGATGTCGAGAGGAGTCACAATCTCTCCCCGGCCCTCAACCCGCGCTGCGGCAGGAGCGAAAAAAAAGGGGACATCGGAACCGAGCATCACGCCGACCTCAGACAGTTGGCGCAGGGAAAGACCGAGCCCCCAAAGATCGTTCAGCGCCGAAAGCGTGGCAGCGGCGTCGCCGCTGCCTCCGCCCAACCCCGCACCCGAAGGGACGCTCTTCTTCAGGCGAATACGAGCGCCGCCGGGATAATCCGTCGCCTGTTTGAGCGCAGAAGCGGCGCGGTAGACAAGGTTTTGCTCCTGCGGTATCGACAACGCAGACTCGACGACAAGTTCGGAATGCTCGGAAAAGACCATCGCGTCACAGAGATCAATCTTGTGCATCAGGGACTGAATCTCATGATAACCGTCGGCGCGTCTGTCAAGCACCGCAAGGGTCCAGTTAATCTTCGCGAAAGCCTTTGCTGTCAGCACCGAATTCGCACAATCTCCTGCTTGGGAAAGGTCTTTTCAGAATACCGAAACGGTCGGGAAAAGGGCAATCGCACCGTTCCTTGACAATATTTTATGAATGCCCTATCGTTAAGCCGATACGCTTATTATCGGGAGGTCGTATGCTACGGATTGCCTGCCTTATCGGTATCTTTCTCCTGCTGTTCTCTTTGACTCCCTCTTCTCCTTTTGCGGCAGACACTGCGCGCGTGGAACAGTTCACCCCGAGCGGCACCGTAAAAGATGTCAGGCAGGTCACCGCCCGTTTCTCTGCTCCTATGGTTCCGTTCGGGGACCCGCGCCTCCCCGATCCCTTCATCATAAGCTGCCCTGTCGGCGGGGCCGGCCGCTGGGCAGACACGCGTATTTGGGTCTACGATTTCGCGCAGAATCTTCCGGCGGGCATGAACTGCTCGTTTACGCTGAAGGAGGGGCTGAAAATCCTTTCCGGCGCTGCAGTCGTGGAGCCGCGCGTCTTTGCCTTTTCTACCGGGGGACCCTCCGTCCGCTCGATGCGCCCTTACGAAGGGAATGTCGTCGAGGAAGACCAGATATTTGTCGCCCTGCTCGATGCGGTTCCTGATACTGAGTCGATTCTCCGCAACGTCTTCTTCAGCGTCAAGGGCATCAATGAGAAGATAGGCGTGCGTATCATCGATGGTGCTGTTCGGAAAACCGTATTAACGGCCACAGGCCTTATATCGAAAAAATCGCCGGAGCCGACCGTTCCGGTTGTCGTTCTTCAGGCGGCGCAGCGCTTCCCCGCCGATGCGGTGCTCAATCTTGTGTGGGGAAAGGGCGTAGCCACGACGTCCGGCGGCGTCACCGTGACCGACCAGGTCGTGCCCTTCCGGGTGCGCAAGGCATTCACGGCGCAGTTCAGCTGCACGCGTGAAAAGAAGGGGTCCGGATGCATTCCGATGCTTCCGATGGAAATTCGCTTCTCCGCGCCGGTGGCGCGCGCCTCCGCAGAAAACACAAAACTCCGGAGTGCGGGCAACAAGGTCTTCCCTTCCCTGCTGTCGGGGGACGATAACGAAGATGAAGAGAGTTCGGCAGAACGGACCGGGGAGAAGCAAAAACCGCAGTTCGTCTCGTTCATACAATTCAAGGGGCCCTTTCCCGAGAAGACCGCGTTCACGCTTTCTTTGCCGAAAGACATGAAGGATGAGACCGGACGGCCGCTCGTCAATGCCGAACGCTTTCCCCTGACAGTCAAGACCGAAGGATTTCCTCCGCTAGCAAAATTCAATGCGCGCTTCGGCATCGTAGAACTCAAAGGAGGTGCCGCACTTCCGGTTACGGTAAGAAATCTTGAGCCCGCCGCAAAGACGAGAATAAATACCGTGGCAGATGATGCGTCTGCCGGGGCATCTACCGCGTCAGGGCAAACATTGAAAGGGAAGCTCGAAAGGATCGACCCCGAAAAAGAATCGAAAATCATCGGCTGGCTCCGCACGATCAGGGCGGTCGGACGACAGCATTCTGTATTCGCTCATCAAACCGGCATCCGGGAGTTCGTTCTGCCGAGGCCGGCGGGGCCGAATTCCTTTGAGGTGATCGGCATCCCGCTTCCCGAACCCGGATTCTATGTAGTCGAGATAGAAAGTAATGCCCTCGGAGCAAGCCTGCTCGGCAAACAAAAGCCCATGTATGTGCCGACAGCCGCGCTCGTTACAAACATGAGCGCGCACCTGAAATGGGGACGCCAGACTTCCCTCGTCTGGGTAACCACGCTTGACTCCGGTTCGCCCGTTGAAGGAGCTGACGTGACCGTGCGCGACTGTACGGGAAAGCTAGTGTGGGGCGGTGTGACCGACAAAGCCGGCATTGCGATGATCAAAAAGGAGTTGCCTTCCCAGCAGATCCTGACTCGCTGCAACTCCCAAAAGTCGGATGACGACAGCTACTATGACGAACCCCAGATGGAAGCGCTCCAGGATATCTCGGGGGGGCTCTTCGTTTTCGCGAAAAAGGGTAATGATCTCACGTTCGTTCATTCCGCATGGAATCGCGGGATTGAGCCGTGGCGCTTCAACCTGCCCTCCGCTGCTCCGCAGAAGCAGCTGCTTGCGCACACGGTGTTCGATCGGACGTTGATGCGGGCCGGCGAAACCGTTCATATGAAGCATATCGTGAGACGCCACGGGATAGCTGGTATCTCGGCTGCAGACGCCGCATCGCTGCCGAAAACCGTTTCGATCCGACATAGCGGGAGCGATCAGAAATACGAGTTTCCGCTCCTCTGGAATGCCGGGGGCAGTGCCGAAACCACGTGGGTCCTTCCGAAGGATGCCGCGCTCGGAACCTATAATGTCGTGCTTCTGGATCGCGATATCAAGAAATCTGCCGCACGCGTCAAGATCGGCGAAGAGCAGGACGGCGGTGAAGAAGACTGGAAGACCCCCCGCTGGAACTCGGGCAGTTTCCGCGTCGAAGAATTCCGCGTGCCGCTCATGCGCGGGTCGATACAACCGCCAAAAGAGCCCGCCGTGCATGCCGTCTCGCTCGACCTCGATCTGCTCGTCACCTATCTCTCGGGCGGCGGAGCAGGCAATGAAACCGCGCAACTGCGCACGGCAACCGAATATCGATCGGTCTCGTTCGATGATTACGACGATTTCACATTTGCTAACGGGGCGGTGAAGACCGGCATAACGAGCCACGGAACGGCACCGGATTCCGGCGGTCACGAGGATGAGCAGGCGACCGCAGCCGAGACTCCCGGCGCGCCAAAGACGGTGCAGGTGGTGCTCGATTCTGCAGGCGCCGCGAGGGCTAAAGTTGCGGATTTGCCGAAGCTTTCCACACCGCAGAATCTCGTGGCCGAGCTTGAGTTCCGCGACCCGAACGGGGAAGTCCAGACCGTCTCGCGCCGCATCCCGCTCTGGCCCGCCAGACTCATTGTCGGCATCAAGCCCGAGAGCTGGGCCGCATCGAAAGACGCATTCACATTCCACATCGTTGCCCTCGATCTGAACGGGAAGGCGGTTGCGGGAACCCAAATCAGCGTGGATTTGTTCCAGCGCACCACGTATTCGCACCGCAAGCGTCTCATCGGCGGATTTTATGCATATGAGCACACGACGGAGACGAAGCGCGTCGGCCCGCTCTGCTCCGGGTTGACCGATTCGCGGGGGCTGCTCATATGTGACGTCAAGTCGCCGGTATCGGGCAACGTCATACTGCAGGCAACCGCGAAAGATGGGGACGGCAACCTTGCGGCTGCGCATCGCGATGTATGGATTGCGGCCAACGACGAGTGGTGGTTCGACGTGTCCGATAACGACCGCATCGATCTGCTGCCTGAGAAAAAGCGGTATGAATCGGGTCAGACGGCGCGGCTTCAGCTGCGCATGCCCTTTCGCGAGGCGACTGCGCTCGTAACGGTCGAGCGGGAGGGCGTCATAGATACCTTCGTCAGGAAGGTATCGGGGAAGAGTCCTATAATTGAAGTGCCTGTCAAACCTAACTATGCTCCAAACGTCTTTATCTCTGCGCTGATAGTGCGCGGCAGGATTGACGATGTCAAGCCGACGGCCTTCGTCGATCTCGGGAGGCCCGCATACAAGCTCGGAATTGCCGAGGTAAAAGTGGGATGGAAGCCGCATGAATTAAAGGTGAGCGTTCAGGCCGAGAGGCAGCTCTACAAAGTCCGCGAGAAGGCAAATGTCCGCATCACAGTCAGAACTGCAGGGGGGAAGATCCCACCGAAGGGAAGCGAAGTGGCCCTCGCGGCTGTCGATGAAGGGCTGCTGGAACTGATGCCGAACCGGAGCTGGAATCTGCTCGAGGCGATGATGGGCCGCCGCGCCTTCGAAGTGACGACGGCGACTGCGCAGACGCAGGTCATCGGCAAGCGCCATTTCGGGCTCAAGGCGCTTCCGCACGGCGGGGGAGGCGGCAGCCAGGCAACACGCGAACTTTTCGACACGCTGCTGCTCTGGAAGGGCCGGGTGGCGCTCAACGCAAAAGGCGAAGCGCAGGTCGCAATCCCCCTGAACGATTCCATTACGAGCTTCCGCATCGTAGCCGTCGCGACAAGCGGCGCCGGCCTCTTCGGCACCGGGCATACCGGCATACGCACCTCCCAGGATTTGATACTATTGTCGGGCCTCCCTCAAATGGTGCGTGAAGGAGATCAGTTCCGCGCCCAGTTCACGGTCCGCAACACGACAAACCGGCAGATGGCAGTGGACCTCTCGGCGCTTGTCACACCTGGAGCGGTGCTTCCTTCCATCAGCGAGTCGCTGGCACCGGGCCAGGCAAAGACGGTCGGGTGGGAAATGACCGTTCCGCTCAACAGTGAGATGCTCACCTGGGAAATAACGGCTCGCGAAAAAGGAACCGATGCCGCCGACCGGCTGAAGGTCGCTCAGCGCGTGCGCACAGCCGTGCCGGTAAGAATCTTTCAGGCGACTATTACGCAGGTGGCAGGAACGATAAGCACCGATGTCGAGAAACCGAAGGACGCGCTCGGAGGGAAAGGCGGCGTCTCCGTTACGCTCCAGCCGCGCCTTGCGGAGAGCCTGTCAGGGGTGAAGTGGTATATGCAGAATTATCCATACACCTGCATGGAGCAGAAGGTGTCCCGCGCCGTCGCCCTGAGAGATGCAGCCCTCTGGAAGCATGCCGCTGCCGAAATGCCGGCTCACCTCGACGGTGACGGACTGCTCAAATATTTCCCGCCCGTGCGATGGGGAGACCCGACGCTGACGGCATATGTGTATGCAATCGCGCACGAGGCCGGCTGGGAATTGCCTGCAGCCGTTTCCGAAAGGATGGAGAGCGGGCTCTCCGACTTTGTGCAGGGCAAAATCGTCCGCACCGGAACGCTTCCGACCGCGGATCTCACAATCAGGAAGCTGCTCGCCATCGAGGCGCTTTCGCGCAGCGGAAAGGCAACCCCCTCGATGATCAACACCATCACTGTTGATCCGAATCTCTGGCCGACGTCGACGGTGCTCGACTGGAAGAATATCCTTTCACGGGTCACGGGGATTCCGAACAGAGGCCAGCGCATCAAAGAGGCCGACCAGATCATCCGCTCGCGCCTGAACTTTCAAGGCACGACTATGGGTTTTTCGACTGAACGGGCTGACAGCCTTTGGTGGCTGATGATTTCAACTGATCAGAATGCTGTCCGCACGCTACTCACCTATCTTCAGGACGATGCCTGGAGAGACGACATGCCGCGCCTTGTGCGCGGGGCTCTGGGACGGCAACAGCGGGGCGCATGGAACACGACTACCGCCAACGCATGGGGCGTGCTCGCCATGGAGAAGTTTTCGCAGAAATTCGAGGAGACTCCGGTCGCCGGTAGCACTCAGGTACGCATGAACAGCCAGACAGCCCGGCATGACTGGTCTTCCGCGCCGCGGTCCGCTACGTTCGATCTGCACTGGCCGAAACAGAAAGAGACACTCTCCATAAATCATCAAGGCGACGGCAAACCGTGGGCTACGCTGCGCAGCCTTGCGGCTATTCCTCTGAAGGAACCGCTTTCGAGCGGATATCGCATCAGGAAGACCCTCACCGCGCTCCAGCAAAAGGCAGCCGGTGTCTGGAGCAGCGGCGATGTAGTGCGGGTGAAGCTCGACATCGAAGCGCAGAGCGACATGACATGGGTTGTCGTGAGCGACCCGATCCCGGCAGGCGCTACCATTCTCGGCAGCGGGCTCGGCAGGGATTCGTCGCTGCTCACAAAAAATGAAAAATCGGCTGGCTGGGCATGGCCTGTCTTTCAGGAACGCTCTTTTGAAGCTTTCCGTGCCTATTACGATTATGTCGCGAAGGGCAAGTGGTCGCTGGAGTATACCGTTCGCCTGAACAATGAAGGAGTCTTCAATCTTCCGCCGACACGAGTCGAAGCCATGTACGCGCCGGAAATGTTCGGCGAGATCCCAAGTGCGCGATTCGAGGTGACTCCCTGATGCCGATGCCTGCTGTATCCGACCGCAGAGCTGCAATGGCCCTGGCGGCAATCATGACGCTGTTCCTTGCAATTGCTCCGTGCGAGGGGGGGCAGCTTCCTCAGTATGATGACGTCGTCAAACGCCGCGTCAGCTCCGAAGCGGTGCTGCTCGACCGACACGGCGATATCATTCACGAAATGCGCATCGATGCGCACGGAAGGCGCCTTGCCTGGACAAGACTCGACGATGTCTCTCCTGCGCTCATTGCGGCAGTGCTTTATTCAGAAGACCGGCATTTTCATGAGCACGGCGGTGTAGACTGGAAGGCCCTGGCCGCCGCCGCGCTGCAGAACCTCTTTTCCGGCAGGCAGCGCGGCGCCAGTACCATTACCATGCAGCTTGCCGGAATGCTCGAAAAGGATCTCACGCCGCCAAAAGGTAAGCGGCGTTCGTTTGAGCAGAAGTGGAACCAGGTTCAGGCAGCCCGGAAGCTCGAACAGACCTGGACGAAGTCGCACATACTCGAGGCCTATCTCAATCTCGTCTCGTTCCGCGGCGAACTGCAGGGCATCACCTCCGCGGCGCGGGGCATCTTCGGCAAGGAGCCCAGTGGCCTGCAGGATGCGGAATCGTTTATCCTGGCAGCGTTGTTGCGATCTCCCAATACAGCTCCGGCAACCGCTGCAAACCGTGCCTGCACGCTGGCGGCATCCATGAAATCGGCTGATGCCTGCACGGATATTCAGGCGCTTGCAGAGCAGCATCTTGCGGGAGGGTATCGCATTCGGCAGCAGACGGCGCTGGCTCCTCATATTGCGCACCAGTTCCTCGATCGCGATCATCCCCGAGTAAGAACAACGCTGGACGGCCCCCTGCAGAAGTTCGCGGTAGAAATGCTCAGCCAGCAGATCCGGCAGCTCAGCCCCCAGAACGTCAATGACGGAGCCGTTCTTGTTGCGGACAATAAAACCGGGGCGATTCTGGCATATGTGGCAAGCGCCGGTTCTGATGCGAGCGCACGGCATGTAGACGGCATTCTCGCGCGCAGACAGGCTGGCTCGACCCTGAAACCGCTCCTTTACGCACTCGCTATTGAGCACCGGCTTCTGACTGCAGCATCTCTTCTCGACGACTCGCCGCTCAACCTGCCGACGGAAACGGGGCTTTATGTTCCGCGCAATTATGACAATGCATTCAAAGGACCGGTCAGCGCGCGTCTGAGCCTCGCCTCTTCGCTGAATATTCCGGCGGTTCAAACGCTTCTGCTCGTCGGACCGGAAGCGTTCGTCGCCCGGCTGAAGAAGCTGGGATTCACCGATCTCAATGATGCCGATTATTACGGCTATGCACTGGCCCTCGGAACGGTGGATGTCAGTCTCCATGAGCTGACGAACGCCTTTCGGACATTGGCGAATCAGGGCGTGTGGTCTCCCCTCTCCGTCGAGGACGGCAAGCGATCCGGGAACACCCGCACCGTAATGAGCAGCGACGCGGCCTTCATCGTATCCGATATCCTCTCCGACCGCTCTGCTCGCAGCCTCACGTTCGGCCTTGAAAACCCCCTCGCAACGCGTTATTGGACGGCAGTGAAGACCGGAACGAGCAAAGACATGCGGGA
>DATHDH010000117.1:0-3869 GCA_035319145.1 Dissulfurispiraceae bacterium
TGGTCCGTATATTGCAAAGACAAATCCATCCGTTTAGCGTGCGATGGTCGAATCGGCTTCCGAACGCGGCCGAGCATATCTTAATTGTGGAGGTGAAAACATGTTTTGGTTACATTTCGGAATTCTGTTGCTGGCGATTTATATCGGCATCCGGGTTGGCGGTGTCGGCCTCGGATTGATCGGCGGGGCCGGAGTAACGATATTTACCTTCGCGTTCGGCATGAAGCCTGGCTCTCCGCCGATCGATGTCATGCTTATTATCGTTGCCGTAGTCGCGGCATCCGCAACCTTGCATGCCGCAGGAGGCCTCACCTATATGGTGCAACTGGCCGAGCGGCTGCTTCGGCGGCATCCTCGCGCCATTGTCATTCTGGCGCCATTGTGCACCTATTTCCTGACCATGGCGGTCGGCACAGGCCATGCGGTCTATATGCTTCAGCCGATTATCGCCGATGTCGCATATAAGACGGGAATCCGTCCTGAGCGGGCCATGGGCGTATCATCCATAGCGTCGCAGATGGGCATAACCGCGAGTCCGATTGCGGCAGCGGTGACCAGTTTTCTCGCCATGGCGCTCAAGGCCGGCCATACGGTGACTCTGTTCAATATTTTGAGCGTAACGGTCCCCGCGACATTTATCGGCGTTGTGCTTGCGGCTATCTGGAGTCTGAACCGGGGCAAAGACCTCGATAAAGACCCTGAGTTCCAGGAGCGAATGAAGGATCTGGCATTTCGCGCGCAGCTCGAAGAGAGCGTAACGCTCCTGAATGAAGGCGTCTCGAAAAAGGCCAAGTTTTCGGTTCTGCTTTTTTTTGCCGGAGTCATAGCCATTGTATTGATTGCGGCGCTCAAGCTTGCCCCGATTGTTGACGGCAAACCGGTATCCATGACGACGGTCGTCCAGATTGTCATGCTCTCTGCAGGGGCCCTGATTATGTTGTATTCACGCGTAAAAGTAGCAAAGATTGCCTCTTCATCAGTCTTCACTGCCGGCATGGTTGCGGTCATCGCCATTATGGGTATCGCATGGATGAGCGACACCTTTATCGACGCACACAAGGGAGAGCTTGTCGAGACGATGAAGGCGATGGTCACGCAATATTCATGGCTTTTCGCGGTAGCCATGTTCTGCGCATCCGCATTCGTCAAAAGCCAGGCCGCTACCCTGGTAATCATGGTGCCGGTCGGTTTTGTGCTGGGTATCCCGATTAATCTGCTTATCGGGATGATACCTGCGAGTTATGCGTATTTTTTCTTCTGTTTTTATCCGAGCGATCTGTCCGCCATCAACTTTGATCGCACCGGCACGACCCGCATTGGCAAGTATTTGCTGAACCACAGCTTCATGATTCCGGGGCTGATAGGAGTCGGTACCGCCACCGTGATCGGGTATGTGATAGGAGCGTTTTTTCTGAAGATATAAAATCGGATGCCCTGTATCGGACGGGGCCGCGCATCGGCGTCGGGCAGTGTTCATAGGGAGCAGCCGTATCGGGTCTTATTTGACGGCATGATGCACATGCTCCCTCCGACAGCTCAGCAAGTGCACTCCCCATCTCCTCGTGTTCGCGCACGTTTCCACCGCAGCACGGTCCACATATGATTCAAGCGGATATCCGCCCGGCATTACGTGGGATAAGCGGTTGACAACCGGAACTCCCCGGTTTTCATGAGGCATCAGAATAGCACTTCCCCGCGGGCTCGCCTCGATCTGTTCGGTATGCTAACGTAAGACAGAAGCAATACAGAAGTAATGCATGAAGGAGTGTCGACATGAGCGAAAGAACATACAGGTACCGCAGGGAAGATTTCAGGCCGTTGCCGCTCAAATTGGAGCATATGACGATGTGCATCAACTTCGCCGAAGGGCGGGTCGATGCGACGAACTCTCTTGAAATGACCGCCCGGGCGGATCTGAGCCAGGTCGTTCTCGATGCCAAAGATTTGCAGATTCATGAGGTGCGATGGTGTCCCCTGCCGGGAACGGTACCTGACGAAGCCCTCGTCTTCGACTATAGGAAAGATGAAGACCGGCTCATTGTAACGCTTCCGCGCGTGATGACGGCGGGAGAGCGCTTTTGCATCAGGACAGTGACGACGTGCATTCCAATGGGCAATATTCTCGAAGGAATATACAAAGACACGACACCGCCTGGCGGGCCGCAGCAATATATGTCGCAGTGCCAGCAGTGGGGATTTCAGCGTATCATGCCGGTTTTTGATGACTGCACCGCCAAATGTACGATGACGACGACGATTGAAGCCGATGCCCGGTATACTCACCTGATCAGCAACGGGAACATCTGTCACTCCAGCAACCCGGCCGGTAAACCTGTCCCGAAATCGGATGATCCGACCCGGCAGGTCATCACGTATGAGAATCCGATCCCGATGGCCCCGTACCTCTTCATCGTCTGCGCGGGCACGTGGGATATGCTGGCGGACGAAGTGGTGTATCCATCCGGACGCACGGTCCGGCTCGAATATCTTGTGCCTCCCGGCATGACGGATGCCGTGCGTATCCCGATGGAGATACTGAAGGAATCGATCCTCTGGGTTGAGCAGACACAGGCATATGAGTATTCAGCGGAAACATATCGGACGATCTGCATGA
Source organism: Dissulfurispiraceae bacterium (assembly GCA_035319145.1). Lineage (GTDB taxonomy): Bacteria > Nitrospirota > Thermodesulfovibrionia > Thermodesulfovibrionales > Dissulfurispiraceae > JAAYUK01. The sequence goes on from DATHDH010000117.1 coordinate 2,615, forward strand.
ACAAATCGAATTTCGGCGGGATGGAGAACGTCGGCAATACAACAATCGTGACCGATTCGGCTGTCATTACCGAGCACACTCTCGATGCCGGCCTTCTCTATGCGTATGCCGTCATCGTGCATGAGTTCGAGCACAACCAGTGCGGGAGCGAGACGACGATGGAGACCCCGTTCGATGTATGGCTCAATGAGGCCTATACAGTCGATGTCGAGCGGCAGTTCATGGCGCAGCTGTTCGATCCCTCCTTTGTCAGGCTCAATCAGATTGAGGGCATCCGCAATCCGTTGCTTGGCCCGCTGGCGGTCGAAGATGCCGGGTATGCCGGACGTATCGTCCGGGAAGGGTTCAATGATCCAGAAGAGCTCATCGACGGTGTCACGTATGTGAAAGCCGCGGAGGTAATCCGTATGCTTCGTCTGCTTATCGGTGAGGAGAAATTTCTTGCCGCCAAGCAGCTGTATTTCACGCGCTATCGCAACGGCAATGCGGATACCGAGCAGTTCTTTGCATGTTTTGAGGAGATTTCAGGGATTTCGCTCAGACAATTCAGGGAGGGCTGGCTGTATCGCGCCGGATATCCGAAAGTGGCCGCAAGTGTTTCCTATGACGCTGATACCCAACGGTGCTCTGTCAGGTTTGAGCAGGAGTCCGCTCCCGGGACAGCGTCGTTTCATTTCCCGGTCGAACTGGCGCTTGTCGATGACCACGGACATGATCTCCCTGATACGGCCAGAACCGTCGAAATCCGCGACGTTTCGACCGATATTGTTTTTGAAAACATCCTGAATCCGCCCGCCTTCGTCTCGCTCAACCGCGACTTCTCCTTTTACGGGACATTGCGTCATGAAGGCATGTCGAAAGAACTGCTCGCGCTGCAGGCGCAGCTCGACGGCAACGTCTGTAATCGAGTCGATGCCTTCAGGCGGCTGACCGACATGGAGCGTATCAAATTGCTCGAGGACGAAAACGCTGCTATTGATCCTCACTGGCTGAGCATCTACGGAGAGCTGCTGGATGACGCCTCTCTGTCTCCGGCGGTGAAGGCATACCTTTTGAGAATAGACGAACAGCCGGTCGACAGAGCATATCTGTCGTGGTATCAGGAGCAGGTCAGGGCGCGGGAGCGTCTAATGCTCGCCGTGAACGGCGCGTTTCACGATAAGCTTGTGTCCCTTTATCATGCCGTCTCTGTAAATCCGCTTTCCGGAGATCGTTCACCGAAGGCGGGTATTGAACAGCGTATGCTGAAGAATGT
>DATHDH010000118.1:0-9810 GCA_035319145.1 Dissulfurispiraceae bacterium
AAGATCGCTCCAGGTAATGACTTCCTTGTTGACGATGGCGATGACTTTGTCGAGTAAAATGCCGGCATGCGCTCCCAGCGCACACATCAGCACAAAGATGCACACTCCTATGAATACAGCCCGTTTCATGATATCTCCTCCTTGGAAACGCCGGCTAACCTTATTTGCATCCGTACACACTTCACCATATCGCCGTGGACTAACAGATACGCGGCAGCTGCTCGCCAGCAAGCATATCAATAATGCGGGTCCCGCCGATGAGCGTCTTTAGCAACACCATTCCGGCAGAGCGCTGATCCGCTTCCCGGACCATCCCGATGCGCGCCGCATTGCGGCCAAGCGCATTGCGCTTCAGCACATCAAGTGCCGTGTCTGCCGCCGCATTGTCGACAATCGCAAGGAAAATACCTTCATTTGCGACATAAAGCGGGTCAAGACCGAGCAGCTCGCAGGCACCGCGCACCCCGCCCAATACGGGCAGAGCGCCTTCAGCGAGTTCCACGCACTTGCCTGACTCACCGGCTATCTCTTTCAGGGTCGTAGCCACCCCGCCACGCGTCGGATCGCGCATCATCTTGACCGCTCCGGGAACGGCGGCCAGCAGATCGGCCACCAGTCCGTTCAGCGCAGCCGTATCGCTCACAACCGGAGGATCGAAGCTCAGTCCGTTTCGCTCTGCCATTACCGCGACACCGTGGCTGCCGATATGGCCGCTCACCAGCACAACATCTCCCGGCAAAATGCGAGTGGGGCCAAGCTCGACCCCCGCCGGCACCAGACCGATCCCCGCAGTATTGATGAATATTCCATCGCCCTTGCCCTTATCGACGACCTTAGTATCTCCTGCGATGATCCTGATACCGGCCGAACACGCGGCCGCGGCCATCGACGAAAGGATTGTCCTGAGCGAATCCGTCGGAAATCCTTCTTCGATAATCATCCCTGACGAGAGCCAGAGCGGCCGAGCCCCGACCATGGCGAGGTCGTTGACCGTTCCGTTCACCGCCAACTCCCCGATGTTGCCGCCGGGAAAAAAAAGGGGCGATACCACGTAGGAGTCCGTCGTAAACGCAATGCGACCCTGAAGCCCGGCAACATCGTCCATCACTGCCGCATCACCGAGTTCGGCGATGCCGAGAGAGGGGGCTATTATGGCGGATATCAGACGATGCATGAGTTTGCCACCGCTCCCGTGGCCAAGAAGTATCTTTTCCATGCTAGTCTTTCTCCAGGGGAGCGACATGCAATTCGGCCGACCGCTGCCCGACCACAACAGGCCCGACTGCTTCGACCGTATAAGAGGCCGCTTCTCCGCTTGGGGTCATATCAAGAAATGCCGGCACCGCGCTTTCTCCTATCAGGGACAAGGCAGTGCTGCGAACGTCCTTCCGGTACACACGATACTGTTTTACCCATTGCTCCGGCCGCTCCCGCCAGACGAGCTGAACACCCCGCGGAGTCGCAATCCCCCGCAAATCTTCAACACGGCCGGGCACATACTGATACGGCTCAACAGCGACCTCCGCCGAAGCGAATCCTTCGTCGAGCAACGGCGTGGCGTACAGGGATCGCACGCAGTAATAAACTGTGCCGAGCGGTGAAACGACCTCCCGCAATTTTGTCTCCGGCAAGGGGGTGCTATTCACCGCTGCAGACACAGCGCACGCGCCTCGAACAGCTGAACGGTAGACATTGTAGCGGGTATCATCGCCTCCAACCGCGCCCCAACTTAATTCAACACCCTCATTCACAACTTCGGCTTTCACCGTCGCGGGGGGGGCAGGAAGTACACGCGGAGCAACACGCAGGGGCGGGATGACATCGCTGATCCGGTCTTTTCTGCTCACCGCAAGCACGCGGTATTCGTACACGCTGCCGGCAGAATAATTCTTCTCAATATATGAAGAAGCCTCAGACGGCAATAATACTACACGGCTGAACGGCTTGCCGGGCTCTGCTCGCTCAATGATAAAGCCTGAAATGAATGAACGCTCTGCTGCGGGATAGCTCCAAGCAAGCGTCACGACATCTTCGCGATGTACCGCAGTCAGGGAAGCAACCGGCTCCGGTTTTTCATAGGCGCGCATAGTCAGTTGTCCCTTGGATCCGCACGCACAGAGAGAGAGGACACCTGCGACAGCCAAGCAGACAAGAAACGTACGGACCACTCCGCTCATAAATGGGCTTTCCTGAATCGTAAAATCTGCTTCTTGACCGCAGTTACCGCGGTTCCCCCGAAGGAACTGCGCGCATTAACAGAGTTCTTTGCGGACAGTACATCGTAAACGCCCTTCTCGAACAGCGGAGAAAACCGCTTGAACTCGGCAAGCGAGATTTCCGCAAGCTTCCGGCTGTGCTCAATACAGTAACGGACAAGCTTGCCCGTAACTCCATGCGCCGTTCTGAACGGCAGTCCCTTGCGAACAAGATATTCGGCAATATCCGTCGCCGTAGAAAAAGAGTCATCCGCGGTCGAAAGCAGCCGTTCCCGCTTCCACTCGACAGACTGCAGCATTTCAGCGAGAATATCCAGGGTTTGCGAGAGCACGTCGACCGTCTGAAATACGGGCGTCTTGTCATGCTGCATATCGCGGTTGTAGGCCAACGGCAACCCCTTCATGACGGTCAGGAGATTCATCAGATCTCCGAAAATCTTTCCCGAGCTCCCCCGCATCAGCTCCGCGACGTCGGGATTCTTTTTCTGCGGCATAATGCTCGAACCGGTCGTGAAAGCATCGGACAACTCGGCAAATGAAAATTCCTCGGACGACCAGAGAACCAAGTCCTCGGACAATCGCGACACATGCATGATGCAAATGGCCGCGCTCGAGACGAACTCAATCGCAAAGTCGCGATCCGCGACAGCATCGATGCTGTTTTCAGAGACCCCGTCAAAGCCGAGAAGCTTCGCCACATATTCGCGGTCAATGGGGAGCGATGTTCCAGCAAGGGCCCCCGACCCGAGCGGCAAGATGTTGATGCGCCGCAGCGCATCCTGAAAGCGCTGCCGGTCCCGGGCGAACATCTGCGCATAGGCCATCAGGTGGTGGGAAAGCAGCACCGGCTGCGCCCGCTGCAGATGCGTAAAGCCCGGCATCACCACATCGAGGTTCTTCTCGGCAATGGCGGCGAGCACCTGCATCAGCTTCTTCAACAACACCAGAATGCGGCGCGTTTCTTCGCGCAGATAGAGCCGGAGGTCGAGCGCCACCTGATCGTTACGGGAACGCGCCGTATGAAGCCTGCCGCCAATCTCGCCGATTTTTCCGATGAGTTCCACCTCGATATTCATGTGGATATCCTCGTACTCCTGGCGGAAGCGGAATTCACCCCGCGCGATCTCTCCGGCGATCTCCTTCAGTCCGGACACGATCTTGTCAGCGTCTCGCCTAGGGATAATGCCCTGCTTGGCCAGCATCTTCGCATGCGCAATGCTCCCCTCGATATCGTGTTGCCAGAGTCGCCTGTCAAAGGAAATCGACTCGGTAAATGCCTCTACCGCCTTCGAGGTCGGCTCTTCAAAGCGGCCGGACCACGGCTTTCTGATCAGCTTACTTATTTTGATCCTCCTCTTTTTGGGCCTTCCGCTCCGCAATCAGCTTCTGCGAAATGTGTCCCGGCGTATCTTCATAATGGGAGAATTCCATCGAATAAAGACCTCGACCTGAAGTGATGCTCTGGAGCTGGTTTGCATACGTGAGCATTTCGGACATAGGCACCATCGCTATGATCTTCTGGTTGCCGCCTGCCTGGGGCTCTACGCCCGATACCTTTCCGCGCCGCGAATTCAGATCGCCGATGACGGCACCAAGCACATCATCGGGGATGACAATCTCCGCCTTCATAATCGGCTCCAGAATGGTCGGCTTTGCCTCCATAAACGCTTTCTTCAATGCCATGGACCCCGCTATCTTAAATGCCATTTCCGAAGAATCGACCGAATGGTAGGAACCGTCATAAAGCGTCACTTTCATATCTACGACGGGGTACCCGGCCAGGATACCTTCTTTCATCGTTTCATGGACTCCCTTTTCGACCGCCGGACGATACTGCTGCGGAATGACGCCGCCGACGATCTTGTCGGCGAACTCATATCCGCCGCCTTTCGGAAGCGGTTCTATCTCGATCCAGCAATCGCCGAACTGACCACGCCCTCCCGACTGTTTTTTGTAACGGCCCTGTGTTTTTGCCGATGTCCTGATCGTTTCGCGATACGGAATCTTCGGCGTCTTCATGAGAACCTCAACGCCGAATTTCCTCTTCAGCCGTTCCAGGGCGACCTCTAGGTGCACCTGGCCCATGCCTGAAAAGATCATCTCCTTGGACTCTTCGTCGCGCTGGAACCTGAGGGTCGGGTCTTCTTCCAGAATTCTGTGCAGCCCCGTGCTGACCTTTTCTTCATCACCCTTTGTCTTCGGCGCGATGGCATAGGATATAATCGGCTCCGCAAAACGGACCCGATCCATGACTATCGCGTGATGCTCCTCGCAGAGCGTATCGCCGACGTTCGTGTCTTTCAGTTTAACAACGGCGGCTATTTCGCCCGGCCCGACTGCAGTCGCCGGAACGTGCTTCTTCCCGAGCAGATAAAAGACCTGCCCGATCCGTTCCTTCGCCCCGTTGTTCGCGTTCACGACCGTCGAGTCCGCCTTCAGCACGCCCGAATAAACCCGAAAAATGGACATCTTCCCCGCGAACGGGTCTGCGATGGTTTTGAATACATAAGCCGCAAGCGGTTCGGTCGGCTGCGGCTTGCGGGTCACTTCCTTCTGATCTTTCTGGTTGATGCCTCGGATAGGGGAAATGCGGTTCATCTCCTCCGGATTCGGCAGGCAGAGCAGCATCGCGTCGAGAAGCTGTGCAACCCCGATATTCTGTGAGGCGCAGCCGCAGGCGACCGGGATGAACCGCCGCGTGAGGGACGCCTCTTTCAGTCCCTTCAGGATCTCGTCCTGCGTCAGATCGGCGCCTTCGAGGTATTTCTCAAGTAGGGCATCGTCCGCCTCGGCTATCTTTTCGACCAGCTTTTTCCGATACTCTTCAGCCGCGTCCTTCAGGTCTTCCGGGATCTCTTTTTCGACCGTCTTGCCGCCCTCGGATATATAGGCCTTCATTCCGACAATATCGACGATTCCCTTGAAGGTTTCGCCCTCGCCGACAGGGATATTGAGCGGGATAGCCTCCTGATCGAACACTTTCTGGAGTTCGCTCAGCGCATTCTCAAAGTTGGCGGCCTCCTTGTCGATCTTGTTCACGAATACGAGACGGGGCACCTCGAACTCGCATGCGAATTTCCAGATCTTCTCCGTCTCAGCCTTGACGCCGGAAATGGCGCTGACGATAACGACCGCACCATCGGCAACGCGGAGACAGCCGCGCGTGTCTTCTATGAAGTTGATGAAGCCGGGAGTGTCGATGATATTGAAGCGCGTGCCTCTGTGATCGGCATGAGCCACTGCAGACGTAACACTGATTTTGCGGTCGATCTCCTCCGGTTCGTAATCCATCACAGTTGTTCCGGCTTCTACCGTGCCGATTCTATCCACTGCCCCGGCATTGAAGAGCAGCGCCTCCGCGAGCGACGTCTTTCCCGCACCGCTGTGCGCAATGATCGCTACGTTCCTGATATGGCCGACATCAAGTTTCGTCATCTCCCTGACCTCCTCAGTGGTATCTTCCTCGGAACGGAACCGGTTGCCGGTCCGCCGTCATGTTTTACATCGGATGCATCTTCTCAGCGCCAAGCACCTCTGCAACAACGGGAATGAGCTCACGTTTTTTCTCAAATGCCCGCATAATCAACCGAACAACAAAAAAAGAGACGAGGAAAAGCCCTATGCCGGCCAAGCCCGACAAGGTATCCGGATCACTTCCCGGCAGAAATCGGCTCAACACGTCCTTGCCGATAACCGCTCCAAGCACTAGGCATACGGCCGGGATGCCGTAAAAAATCAACGTTCCCTTCACATAGGTATACGGGGTGAAAATGACCTTGACGCGGTCTCCTACATGAGCCGCTGCCTGATTTATCGCCTCGACCTCGGCCCCGTCGGCACCTGCCTTGCATGAACCGCCTGCAGCGCATGAATCGCAGGCGCTCTGTTTCTGGACAGAAACAAATGCCTTGTCACCTCGGACGTATTTGACAATGCCTATCTCTTCCAATCGCGTCGCCTTTTCACCCGTTCAGCATAAAGCACCGGATTCGTCAATGCAGATCGCCCTACCGATTCGTTGCAGCCAGACCGAAGACCTCATGAAGGGCCCGGACCGCAAGTTCCATGAACTTAAGCTCAATCAGGCACGAAACCTTTATTTCCGATGTGCTGATTGCCATAATATTAACGCCGTGTTGGGCCAATGTGTCGAACATCTGAGCCGCAACTCCCGAGTGCGTCCGCATCCCTACGCCGACAATCGATATTTTCGCGATATCATCACGCATAGAAACACCCTGCGCACCCAATTTCATCATCATCTCTTCAGTCAGCGCATGTGCCTTTTTGGCGTCGGTTTTCGGAACTGTAAAGGAAAGGTCCGTCGATTTGCCGTCCGTGCTCGTATTTTGGACAATCATGTCGACAACGATGTTGGCCTCCGCGATTGCCTTGAATATGCTGGCTGCAATGCCTGGCTTGTCCGGCACTCCTTTTATGGTAATCTTCGCCTGATTCTTGTCATAGGCAACGCCAGAGACCACCACCTGCTCCATCTTGTCATCCTCCTTGGTAACAAGCGTACCGGGATTATCGTTGAAGCTTGACCTGACCACTATCGGCACGTTGTATTTCATGCCGAACTCGACCGAACGGGTCTGAAGGACCTTCGCGCCGAGGCTTGCAAGCTCGAGCATTTCTTCATAGGCAATCCGGCTCAGTTTCCTTGCTTCGGGCACGATATTCGGATCTGTGGTATAGACGCCGTCGACATCGGTATAAATCTCGCAGGCATCAGCACTCAGGGCCGCCGCTACCGCTACCGCCGAGAGATCCGAGCCGCCGCGGCCCAAGGTCGTGATATCTCCCTGCTCGGTAATCCCTTGAAATCCCGCGATAACAACAACATAGCCTTCATCGAGTGCTGCTCTGACGCGCTCGGCATTAATCTTTTCAATTTTCGCTTTGGTATGAACCGAATCAGAGACAATACCGGCCTGCCAGCCGGTCAACCCCCGCGCCTTGCAGCCCAAACCGTCGATAGCAATGGCGGTCAAGGCCGTCGTAACCCGCTCACCGGAGGAGAGGAGCAGATCCATTTCACGCTCTGGGGGATTAGCAGAAACCTGATGTGCCAGGCCGATAAGCTTGTCTGTCTCCCCCGACATCGCCGAGACGACTACAACGACCTGATTCCCTTCGCTTGCAGTGCGGGCCACCCTCTGCGCGACATTTTTAATGCGATCGACAGTGCCGACAGAAGTTCCGCCGTACTTCTGGACGATAAGCATAAGAAAAAGCCCCCTAACCAACAAGTTAAGTTCGTCTAATATAACACGCAGCTATAAATATGGACAAATTATCGGTGATGTGCCGCTGAACGCAAAAAGAGCAAGACTAGGCCTTTTTCGCCCCGAATTTCACCCCGACATAGCGAAGCCCCAACCAGATGAGGACTACGGCAAATATATAGCGAAGGGCCGCATCGGGCAGCATATTGGCCGCCGCGCCACCGAAATAACTGCCGCCGACAGCCCCAATCGCTAAACCTGGCGCAACATTCATCTTCACGTTGCCGAGTTTGTAATGCGTATAGGCACCTGCAATCCCGACCGGTATCATGGCCAGCAAAGAAGTGCCCTGAGCAAGCTGCTGCGACATGCCTCCCAAGAGAACCATAGGCGGGACCATCACCGTCCCGCCGCCGACGCCCATCATACCCGACACGAATCCCGTCAAGGCCCCGGTGCCGAGAAAAACCGCCATTTTGGCAAACTCGCCGAATGCCTCCTCCAGTCTTGGCAGATACCCCTTCACAAGCATCAGCACTGAGACAAAAATGAGAAAATATCCGAATGACCGTTTCAGTTTTTTCTCCGGCAGAGAGTGGGCGAAGAGCGCACCGAGCCTCGCGGTCGCCGTGGCGGTCAAGGCCAGCAGAATCGCTATTTTCCAGTCGGTTGTTCCGTAAAGTGCATAGGTCGCCGCTCCGGCAGCGCCGACAAAGACCACCGCAACGAGGCTGGTTCCGTGAGCCTCGTGCTGCGTGAACTTGAGAAACGAGATCATAAGAGGAATCATCACGACTCCGCCCCCGAGTCCGACAAGCGCGCCGAAAAACCCTCCGAACAGACCGATTAACAAACCTTGCATACATGGACTCCTATTAATCCATAGTTTTTCAGTTTCGCCTGCATTGCCGGATTGTCAGATGGTGCGCCCCGCCGCTTCCGCAAAGAGCCTGAGCTTCTGCATCATTTCGGCAAAAGCCTGCGGAGTGAGCGACTGCGGCCCGTCGGATGTCGCATGCTCGGGATCAGGGTGCACCTCGACAATCAGTGCATCAGCGCCCGCCGCCACTGCAGCGTAACACATCGCCGGCACATACTTCACATGTCCTGTTCCATGCGAAGGATCCACAACAATCGGGAGATGCGTTTCGTTTTTGAGTACCGGAATCGCCGAGAGATCGAGGGTATTTCTCGTCGCGGTCTCGAACGTGCGGATTCCGCGTTCACAGAGGATTACCTGGTGATTGCCTTCGCTCATGATGTATTCCGCGCTCATGAGCAACTCCTTGATGGTCATCGACATGCCCCGTTTCAGCAACACCGGCTTTCTCAGCTTGCCTAGCTTTTTAAGGAGCTCGAAATTCTGGGCATTCCGTGTGCCAATCTGCAGTACATCAGCATATTCCGCGACAAGATCGGCGGTTTCGGGGTTTACCACCTCGGTCACGACAGGTAATCCGGTCGCCTTCCCGGCCTTTGCAAGAATCTTGAGCCCCTTTTCTTTCATCCCCTGAAACGAGTAAGGAGAAGTGCGCGGCTTGTAGGCTCCTCCCCGAAGCATATGGGCGCCCGCCTCTTTGACGGCTATGGCCGACTCCATAATCTGTTTTTCGCTTTCGACCGCGCAGGGACCGGCCATGATGCAAAGCTGTTTTCCGCCGAGCGAAACCGTGGGGCTGATCCGGAGAAGGCTCTTCTCCTTTTTGACCTCTTTCGATGCCAGTTTGTACGGCTTGAGAATCGGGACAACGCTTTCAACCCCGCTCATGGACTCGATCTGCTGCAAAACGGGCTTTTTCCTTTCATCACCGACCGCGCCGATGACATCCCGGGTCGTCCCGTGAATGACATGCGGTTTATAACCCAGTTCCTTGATTCTTGTGATCACTTCTTCCTTCTCATGCTTTGTTGCCCCTGTCTTCATGACGATAATCATTGTGCTGCTCCTTTCTTGCTCCCCGAAACGAGGAGAGGCCGGGGTGACTGCCCCGGCCTCTCTGGAAAATTCAATAAAAAGAAGAAGCCAGGGCAGTCTGTCTGCCCTCGGCTTCGGTTAATTTTTCGTTTTCCTGATTAACCGCGGCCCAAGGCAGACGGCCTAAAGAAAAAGCCGTACCAAAAGCCGCAGCTAAAAAAGAAAATAACGTTATGCATGACGGACTTATTATGAAACAGCAATGCGCTAAAGTCAAGGTTGACGCCTCTTGGCAGCTCATGAGTATCAGAATCGCCCACCGCTTCGCAGGATCGCACTCTATGAAATGCCGATTACAGTGCGTGTCGTGAACCCTTCAGCGTCTCAATAGCCGTCTTGAGCGATTCGCCGGCCGCGGAATCCCGCTCCGTGCGGGCTGCATGCTCAA
>DATHDH010000119.1:0-8361 GCA_035319145.1 Dissulfurispiraceae bacterium
CCCTTGAAAATCGAGATCAGCTCCAGGTTGAGGTACAGGCTGTCGAACGATAGAAAGACCGCCTGCCCATCACGCTCTTTGACGACGACAGGGCCGATATCCACAGCCAATGTATAAGGATTGACGCTGACTTTTTCGATAGTTAGCTGACGGCCGAGTTCCGCGGACAGGCGTTCGAGTAGGGCCGCTTTTACATAAGACGGCGCAATGAAAAATCCGGCAACTCCGAGAAGGACATAAAAGATCACCACACTGTAAAGGACCCGCCGAACGAGCGGCCTCGACCAGAGCATGAGCAGCTTATCTTTCATGACTATGCACCTCCTTCACCTCGGAGCACTGCTGCAACGGCCATCCCGGCATCAAGGCACCAAACAATACCGGCTATTTGCCCGTCGAACGTTCAACAGCCCTGCCCACGCTCGACACATCCTTGCCGACACCCTCAACAGTGTTGCAGGCCGCAAGCGCCGCGCAGAAAAAGCAGATGATAAGGAGCGATACACATTTTTTCAGCATACCCGGACTCTCCTTTCTTCCGAATGACTAATTGTATCACAGTCGAAAAATGTTGAGGATTTATTCAGCGCCGTACTGCGCCCATTGTGCTCCGGTTACGTATGGCTACGCAGGCAGGTTGTTAACACCCATTTTATGCACTATACTTTAAAAAAGAACTCACCGCTTTTCGCTGCAGCATCTAACATCTCAGAGAACAAGGAGGAAACAGCATGAGCAAAGATTTTGGATACTCACCTATTTTAAGTCGTCGTGATTTTGTAAAGGCGTCCGCCGCGGCTACAGTATTGGTCGCCGCCGGGGGCATTTCGAGTGTTGTCCAGTCGGCAACAGTGCATGCACTGCCGCCATTGCCGTATGCGGAAAGCGCGCTCGCGCCGGTAATTTCCGCAAATACCATCAGTTTCCACTACGGAAAGCATCACAAGGCATATGTCGACAATCTCAACAAACTGATTGTCGGCACCGAGTTTGCCGACATGACGCTCGAACAGGTTGTGATGGGATCCGCAGGCAAACCGGACAAGGCTGCAATCTTTAATAACGCCGCCCAGGTCTGGAACCACACCTTCTACTGGCGCAGCTTGAGCCCGAAAGGCGGCGGGGAACCGCCGGTTGCACTGAAGAATAAGATTGAGGCTGACTTCGGCAGCGTTGATGCCTGCAAAAAAGAGCTTGCGACAGCCGCCGTGACCCAGTTCGGAAGCGGCTGGGCATGGCTCGTTCTGGACGGCGGCAAACTCAAGGTCGTCAAGACCGCCAATGCGGAACTGCCGCTGACTAAGGGGATGAAGCCGCTGCTGACGATCGATGTATGGGAGCATGCGTACTATCTCGACTATCAGAACCGGCGGCCCGATTACGTGAATGCGGTGCTCGACAAATTGATCAACTGGGGCTTTGCGGCAGAAAATCTGGGGTAGAAAGTTTCGTTATTCGAACAAAAGAGGGCGGCTGTGGCCGCCCTCTTTGATTTCCCTCACATCCAAAACTCAATATTCTACTTCTCGGGCCTCCTCATGAACCTGCCGATAAAAATAACTGTCAAACCAAGAGAGACGACAAGGTAGGTGCCGAGCGCTGCAGGCATGTGTTCAAGGGCAGAGATATGCCCCAGGCTCACGCGGAATGCCTGATGGAAAACAAACAGCAACAAGACGAGTGTAGAGGCACCGAAAAGGTAGCCGTACAACTCCAGAAATGCGAAGGTCTCGCCCCTTCTCTCCGGAGAGAGCCAGTACTCCCTGTGCGGCAGATTAATCATCGACTCCGGCATCCTTGCAAACAGTGCGCCCATCGTACCGAACAGGCCGCTGCACAATGCTGCCGCGCCCGCATAAATTCCGATAAAGAGTTTCTTGGACGCCCAGGCGTTCGCAATTCCCGCAGCGTTGAAGTGCGATGCCACTGTTTCCGGCAGCATCAGATACCCGTATGCCGCATGCAAAAGGCAGAGGCAGACAAGCATGAAGAAGAGATATTTCGCCCAAGATAACCCGCCCATAATTAGCCCACCTCATTCACAATATCAAGAGCGTCGACGGCCCCGTATGGGTTATCTAGCAGACAATCAGCATAAAGCTGAACCGCTATTTCCACTTGAAAACGGTCAGGATGTTCGAGAAGTCGTCGGTCCAGACCTGGCCGTCCGTATCAACAGGCAGGGGCTGCCAGCGGTAATCGGACGCCAGCCCGTGCAGATGCTTCCTCTCCCTCGCGAACAACACCCAGGTCGAGTGGTACTTTGCGACTTTCTTATCTTCAAGATCGTCCCGAATGACGCTGAACAGCTTCCCATCCTGCGCAAGCCTGCCGAGCACCGGCGCGAGATCGAGATACTTGTTTGAAATATGAATAGCCAGGACGCCGTCTTTATCGAGCTTCGACAGATACAGGCGTATCGCCTCGCGTGTAATCAGATGAACCGGGATGGAATCCGAGCTGAACGCGTCGACAATAATCAATCCGTAAGCGCCGTCTTGAGCGTCCTCAAGCTTCAGCCGAGCATCTCCCATGACAATAGACCAGTGCGCCTTGCAGTTCTGAAGGTAGGTAAAGAGCGCGGGGTCGGTAGCCACACGGCGCACCGCCGGATCGATTTCGTAAAAGGTGAACTGCTGCCCCTTCTCTCCATAACTCGCGATGGTACCGATGCCGAGGCCGACGAGCGCTATGTGCTGCTTGCGGGCCTTGCCGCTGAAGGTCGCAAACAACTGTCCGATCGGGCCTGTCCGGTGGTAATACGAGAGCGGTTCGTTGCGGAGGTCAGGGTCGAGGCTCTGTCTGCCGTGCTGCGTCGTACCGTGCACCAGCATGCGGTACTTGCGATCCGCGTCTTCGGAAACCTTCAGCACGCCGAAGAAACTCCGTTCCCGGTGAATAACGTCCTGATGCCACCCATGCGAAAAAATGAGCGCCAGCGTCACCGTACAGACGCCGAGCGCAAAACGCCGCGGACTTCTCATCCAAAACAATGCGTAACAGAGCACCGCAGGAATGCTGTAGGTCAGAAATGTCTGAATCGACCCTGCGGCAATATGCGTGACTTTCTCAACAATCGAAACGTCAATGTTATGGAGAGGCCATTCAACCGTAAGCCAGAATGTGAGGCCGCCGAGCAGTACCGGAAGGCCGAGATCGAGTCCATACTGCAGCAGCCGTCCCTTTCCCGTTTCAGGAGCGGCGACACGATTGAAAACCAGCAATGCCGAGAGAGCGAGCACTATCGGGTACTCGATGACCAACCGGAATATCAGCGGCGCGATAACTGCATTGAAGACGCCGCCGAGCACGCCGCCGACAGACATCCAGAGATAAAAAACCGTAAGGTATTTCGGTGCTGGGCGAGTCTTCGCGAGTTCTCCGTGGCAGACCATCGCGATTATGAAGAACGCGGCCAGATTACATGCTATCGCTATCCACATGACAGGCTTCGTAAGCGGCACATTTATGAAAAGCACTAGTATCAATACAATAGGGAAAAGCTGGAGCATGAGCTGGTTGACGGCCTGCGGAATGCTGGCGAAGACAAGGATGAAGGTGAGCAGGTACAGGGAGAGCGGAATTACCCAAAAGAGCGGGATTGCGGCCACGTCCGTGCTCAGGAATGTCGTTACCCCGAGCATGAGACTCGAGGGGACAAATGCAAGCGCAATCCATCGGAGTTGCTGCCGGCGCGCAGGCGGAACAGCATCTGAAGCGCAATAGGCAGGGATGCTGCCGGCTGACATCGCACTCCCCTCAGCATAACAGAGGCGCGCCGAACGCCAGGTAAAATACGCGCAACCAGAAATAATCGCAATGAGCGCAATGTAGCCTTCGGACCAGTAGACGCTCTGCTCCCTGAGCGTAAAGATCGGTTCTATCACCGCAGGGTAGCTGAGCAGCGCCAGCATGCTCCCCGCATTGCTCGCGCTGTAAAGAAAATAGGGATCCGAAGACGACGGATGCCCTGACCAGGCGAACCACCGCTGCATCAGCGGCGCCGTGCTCGAAAGAACAAAGAACGGAAGGCCGACGGAAACGCTGAGCAGGATAAGGACGACGCCCGTCGGATTCGCCTCGCCCGCCGGAATCAAGGCGCGGGAGACCGCGACCGGCAGGACGATGCAGGCGCCGAGCAGCAAGACGCCGTGCAGCACCACCTGATGGCCGACCTGCAGCCTGCTGCTTGAGACATGGGCATAAGCATACCCTCCGAGGAGCACCGCCTGAAAGAACATCATGCAGGTATTCCAGACCGCAGGCGTGCCGCCGAGCAGTGGAAGGATCATCTTCGCAACCATCGGCTCGACAATGAAAATGAGGACGGCACTCAGAAAAAGTGTTACTGAAAAAAGAACGGGGAGAAAAGCGGATCGGACAAGACTCAAGTCGTGCACTCCGTAATAGCGATTAATGAAAGCCGGGTGGGTACATGGTGAGTTCTCATGCAAAAATGCCCTTTCAGTCTCCCTGATATCAATGTGCCATTCATAGGCTAAATGATAATTATGAATGATATGGTCTGAAAGGAGCAACGCGATGATTGAGCGGGAAACAAAAAGGGGCAGCCCGGATCGTCCCGGGCTGCCCCATGCTGTTCGCTGATTACCCGCCGAACCGGTGATGAGGCCCTCTCGGTCCGTGCTTCATGGTAGCACGGAGCTTCTCCGCCTTCTCCCGCTGCTCGGGGGTGAGGATACCGGATATCTGCGTACGGGTATGGGCGTGTGCAACAAGGAGTTCACCCTTCAGTTGCCCCTGCCGCGCAGCAAGCCCCTTGATCTTCGCCTCATCAACAGTAGGCGCCTTCATCGCGCCATGAAGTTCTTTTCTCACATCCGCCATCTGGCGGCGAAGCGGCGCATTCTTTTCGCGTTCTGCCTGCAGTATGGTCTTGATTTGAGTTTGCTGTGCATCACTTAACCCGAGAACAATTGCCATACGATCCATGCGGTGCTCGACGAATGCTTGTCCATCCCGCTTTTCGCACGGCTGTCCGGCACCGCAGACGCCCGGCGCGACTCTCTCCTGCGCCGCAAAGGCGCCTCCCACGGCCAGAATGACGGCCATTGTCCCTGCAATGATACTCTTTTTCATAGTTCGACTCCTTTTCCTGATTTTTTCTGAATATTCACCGCCCCCATGTGAGGGCTTTCCCACTACTCCCTGTTCGGGCCGATCGGTGTCGTGAATCTTCTCATTTGTTTGTTCAGACAGAATGCGATGCCAAAGGGTTTAATCTCTCATCCCCGTTGTCGCCGCGGGCGGCGCTGATGCCCGGCAGAATGAACGGTGCTCTTTTAAGCCGCCTTCCTTTGTGGTAAGTTTAACAAGTGGGTGGCTTTGAGCAAATCGGGGCAACGCCGTCTTATGATATCCGAAGAGATGAAAGGAGGAGATATGGAGAAGACCAAACCTTGTACTATCGCCGGCTTCAGCCGACGCGACTTTCTGAAAACGGCAGGCTTCGGGTTCGCAGCCGTACTTGCTTCGGGGGGGCTTCTCAAAACACCGGCAGAGGCTCAGACATCGGATATCATTACGAAAAAGATTTTTCGCACCGGCGAGACGCTGCCGGCAATAGGTCTCGGCACCTATCTGACATTTGACGTGATCCCTGGACAGCCACGCGAGTTCATAAGGGAGGTTATACGACGGTTCTGGGAAGGAGGGGGGCGTGTCATCGATACATCCCCCCTTTATGGAACAGGCGAGATCAGCGTCGGCGACTTTGCGACCGCACTCGGCATAACCGATAGGATGTTCGTCACCAATAAGATATGGTCAACGGGAGAATTTCTGGCCGACGAAAGCCATGCCAACCGCAGCCTTGAGCAATCAATGCAGCGCCTGTGGCGCAGCAGAATTGATGTAATGCAGGTACACAGCCTTGTGAATGTCGATGTGATTATTCCGATCCTTCGCGGCTGGAAAAAGGAAGGTAAAATTCGCTATCTCGGAGTAACGCACCATGAACTGCCATATTTTTCCGCTCTGGCCGGCTGGGTCGAAAAAGGCGATCTCGACTTTGTACAGGTGCATTATTCAATTCATACCCGTACTGCAGAAGAACGCATCCTGCCGGCGGCTCTCGACAGGGGAACCGCTGTTCTTGTCAACATGCCATTCGAGAAGGCGCGTCTGTTCAAGGTTGTCGAGGGTCATAAACTTCCGTATTTCGCCCGCGAGTTCGGTGCGGAGAATTGGGCTCAGTTCTTTCTCAAGTGGGTCATTTCGCATCCCGCCGTAACCTGTGCAATACCCGCAACGACAAATCCGGATCATGAGTCACAGAATATCGGCGCTTTGCGCGGTCCATTGCCCGACAAAGAGATGCGTGCCCGTATGGTGAAGCACATGGAGACGATTCCTGGGTTTGCAAAACTTGCCGAGATGCAGCCTTACCCCGGGAAGAACTATAACGGAGTCATCCGCCGTGCTCAGGCCCTAAGGCGTGAAGCCAACAAATAATCGGTATTGAAGCTGGATTCATCATAGGGCGCCGGACAGGCAGACTGTCCGGCGCCGTTTCACATGCTCCATAAAAAATTGGGTTACCGAAGTATGTCGGCAATGCCCTCGCGTATGATCTTATGCTCTCCCGTTTTTGTATCAAGATCGTAGATGTTATATAACGTTGTTTTTTCGAATCCCTGCAGGTGAACAACAAAGTTGAACGAAGCGGAGCCTTTTTCATCGCTCATGATGCGATGAAACACCCCCGAAGACCAGGAAAGCATCGCCCCGCCCCTGAAAACGACCTGATTGTTATGCACGATTTCATGGGGAGTAATAATGAACGTCTCGACCGCGCCGACTGATGGGTGATACAGATCAACCTTCCGGGCGCCGTGCAAAACAACGATGTTATCCTCCTGTGCCGGATGCATGAACCATGGTCGGACAACGTCGCCCACACGGGCCGGAGATGTGGCATTTCCCTTGTAAATAACCCGCTCAATCACATCAATCTTCGGGAAGATGTCGATTGGAACGATATCGAACGTGACACCCGCCGTCTTACGAAAAAGCTTCAACGCGACAATACGATAAAACCCGGGAATTTCCCTGATGACCTCCATGGCACACCCCCTTGTTCGCTGCGGGACAGTTGACCATGCCGCCCGCCGGCTGCGCGGGCAAGCCCTCCGAGAAAAGACTGCGGCACTCGAATACGTTTAGCCAGCAGGGCAGCAGAACCGAACATTGATGCGAATCAGCCCTGCATACCGATTGGACAAGATTAGCGTCTATGCGTTCCGCTTCTCCCTCTTCGGCAAGGCTATTCTTTTTTCACATTTGCATTCCTCGAGTCCGCCGATGGTGAGAACACCGAATCGTCTGCATTTTCCGTTGCCACAGTAAAAAAAGGGTTGATCCTGCACGAGAAGTTGCTGTAAATGTTCAAAACAGTCGACACAGAGGAGCGTCTTGTCCTGCATGGCGGTTCAACCTCCTTTCTCGCGAATGTAGCTGCCTTCGACTATAGATAAAGCTTCTTTCGCCGTATGAGTTCATACCTATCTTATAGCACATTTCAGCCCGTCCGGGGACACAGAGACAACTGCTGTGAACTATTCGCTAGTATTCGGAGCAACCACGGGATTCCTGAGCACCCCGATGCCCGCTATTTCCGTCTCAAGGATCTGGCCCGGACGTAGATAAACCGCGGGATCGCGCTTGAAGCCGACCCCTTCAGGCGTTCCGGTCAGGATGACGGTGCCGGGCAGAAGCGTCATGCAGTGTGAAAGATGTGAAACGATTCTGCGACAGGAGAAGATCATATCGGAGGTGTTCGATGCCTGGAGGACTCGGCCGTCGAGACGGCAGGCAATGTCGAGCGCATCGCCGTCGAGGCCGGTCACAATCGCCGGGCCGAGAGGGCAGAAGGTATCATAGCTCTTTGCGCGTGCCCACTGGCCGTCGCTGAACTGCACGGCACGATTCGATACGTCGTTAGCGATGGTGTAACCGAGAATCACGCTATCAGCCTCGCGCGCGGAGACGTTCTTCGCGAGCTTGCCGATGACTATCGCCAATTCAGCCTCATAATCAATGCTCTCCTGATAAGCGGCCGGCAGCACTATTGACTCGTTCGGCCCGATAATCGAGGTTGTTGCCTTCATGAACATAAGCGGTTCAGATGGATAAGCCATCTTGATCTCGTCGGCATGCTTCTTATAATTCAGGCCGAGACATATGATGTTGGGCGGGACAACTGGCGTAAGCATTGTCACGTCTTGTAAAGCGAGTGAAGAAGCCTGCGGGACAAGCCCGGCAAACGGATCTCCGACGCACGGAACAATCCGGCTGCCCTCGATAATACCGAATTGCGCGCGGCCGTCAACGACGAATCGG
>DATHDH010000120.1:0-5350 GCA_035319145.1 Dissulfurispiraceae bacterium
CCGAGAATGAGCTGTTCGCCGAGGCGTATGGTTGTCGCCTTTTTTGAAGCCTTTTCCCGGAACACGACCGCCCCTTCGAGAACCGAAATAATTTCCGTTCCGTCACTGCGCCGCTCGTAGACGAACTCCGCCCCGGCGAATGACAAGAATCCTGCCCGGATGCGGTATCGTGTTGCCCAGCAGCTGCTGTCGCCATCAGCGCAATACTTTTCGGCATGCACCTTTCCCGTCTGCACATCCATCGTGAGCAATGCGGTCGTGCGGTCGATCTCGCCGACGAGGACGGTGCTGTTGGGAGCGAGCATCAGGTACGCGGAGTCCGGGCTGAATATCTCGACAAAACTGCCGCTGCCGGTCTTGAGCATTTCATTTTCATAGATACGGCCGCCATGGCCGATGGGCGATCCCGACTGCTTCTGCACGGATCCGCTGAGTACTGTTACCACTGCGAAGTCGCCGTCTGAAGCGCGTCCTCGGGCTGTCGCTTCGACGGCCTTGCTGCGCGCCTCAATCTTCGCCCTGAGGTTCTGAACGGTCGCAAGCGATTCCTCCGATGTCTTTATTGCGTCCCGCATGAGTTTGCGATCTTCGGTCGAAGACTGGTCAGACATGAGTGATGAAGCCTTCCGGGCGCGTTCGAGCGAGGCAAGCACCTTTGCCTCGCTCTGCCGGATAGAGGTGCGCTGTTCTTTGAGGCGAGCCGCTTCCTGTTTGGCGTACAGCATCGGATTGTCCGATTCAGCTGAGCAGTTTGCATCATAGAACATCATTAGAAAGATGACCAGGAAAAGGACTGCTAGCAAAAGCCTACGCGGTGAGATGGAAAGCAGCCTCATGGATTTCCTCCGTGAAAAACTTGCATAACGCACCATTATACATGAGTTCATTCACCTGATGACAGTTCGCGTGCGCAGATGTTTTCACGGCATCGCGCTGCTCCTCTCCAGGATTATTCATACATTCCAGGCCGTTGCCGGTGACCGATTCTCGGCCCGACGACGAAGGATGCAGGGCAGCTCCGGCTTGCATAAAGCGCCATACAGCTTCTAAAATATAAGGATGTTCAATCTTCTCAACAAAATATTCGGAACAAAAAATGAGCGCGAGTTGAAACGGTATTTTGAAACCGTGGACCATATCAATTCGCTCGAATCGAAGCTGTCCGGTCTCAGTGATGCCGCGCTTCGTTCCGAGGCTGATGCATTGCGGAGCCGCATTCAGGACGGCTCTGCGCTTGATGACCTCCGGAATGAAGTGTTCGCTGTTGTCCGGGAGGTTGCAAAGCGGCTGCTCGGTATGCGCCATTTCGATGTGCAGCTCATCGGCGGAACAGTCCTGCATGAAGGCCGGATTGCGGAAATGAAGACCGGTGAGGGAAAGACACTTGTCGCTACGCTTCCGGTCTGTCTGAATGCATTCACCGGAAAGGGCGTACATGTCGTTACCGTCAATGATTACCTTGCAAAGCGTGACGCCCGCTGGATGGGCCCGGTTTACCACTTCCTCGGCATGTCGGTGGGCATCATCCAGCACGATGCCTCATTTCTTTTCGATCCGGCATACCGGGCCGAGGACAAGCGGCTCGATTTCCTGAGGCCTTGTACTCGTCAGGAGGCATATCACGCCGACATCACCTACGGCACGAATAATGAGTTCGGATTCGACTATCTCCGCGACAACATGAAGTATGATCTGTCTGACTACTGTCAGCGCGAATTGAATTTCGCCATTGTCGACGAAGTCGATAGTATTCTGATCGACGAGGCGCGCACGCCGCTTATTATTTCAGGTCCTTCGGAAGACTCGACCGACAAGTATTATAAGATCAATCGCATCGTGCCTGGACTGAAGCCCGAGGCGGATTTCAAAATTGACGAAAAACTGAAATCGGTCGTTCTGACGGAAGCGGGCAGCGCCAAGGCCGAAAAGCTCATCGGCATTCCGAACCTCTACGATCCGGCGAATATCGAACTTGTTCACCACGTGCTGCAGGCCCTTCGCGCTCACCATCTTTTCAAGCTCGACGTCGATTATGTCGTCAAGGATGACGAGGTTATCATCGTCGATGAATTCACGGGACGCTTGATGCCGGGACGCCGTTGGTCCGACGGCCTGCATCAGGCGATAGAGGCGAAAGAAGGGGTCAAGATCGAGAGCGAGAATCAAACGCTTGCGACGATCACCTTCCAGAACCTTTTCCGCATGTACAACAAGCTTGCCGGCATGACCGGCACCGCCGATACCGAGGCGGCTGAGTTTGCGGAAATCTATAATCTCGACGTTGTCGTCATTCCGACGAATCGTCCGATGGTAAGGGCGGATTATGCGGACATGGTTTATAAAACCGAGCGGGCCAAGTTCAATGCCGTTGTGAACGAGATTGCCGTTTGTCACGAAAAAGGACAGCCGGTGCTTGTCGGCACGACATCCATTGAGAAGTCGGAGAAGCTTGGAGCACTGCTGAAGAGCAAGGGTGTGAAACATTCGGTTCTGAATGCCAAGTACCATGAGAAAGAGGCTGAAATCGTCGCACAGGCGGGACGCTTCGGCGCGGTTACTATTGCCACCAATATGGCAGGCCGAGGAACCGATATTGTCCTGGGCGGAAATCCTGCGGGTCTGGCACAGGAGTTTTTGAAGAATCCGGCTGATTATACAGCCGAAGAATTTGCGGTAGCCCTCGACAAATCAAAAGAGATTTGTCAGCGCGAGAAGGAGCAGGTGCTCCAGGCCGGCGGTCTGCACATTATCGGCACGGAGCGCCATGAAGCCCGGCGCATCGATAATCAGCTCCGGGGGCGTTCGGGCCGCCAGGGCGATCCGGGGGCATCGCGCTTTTATTTGTCTCTCGAAGATGATCTTATGCGTATTTTCGGATCGGACCGCATCAACAGCCTGATGAATCTGCTCAAGATGGAAGAGGACATTCCCATCGAAAACAAGATGGTCACGAAGGCCATTGAGGGCGCCCAGAAAAAGGTTGAGGCGCATAACTTCGACATCAGAAAGCACCTGCTGCAGTACGACGACGTTATGAACAAGCAGCGCAAAGAGATATATTCGTTCCGTCGGGAGGTTCTCGAGAGCAGTTCGTTGCGTGAGCGGATTCTCGATCTTGCCGACACGCTCGCCGGTGGCATGGTTGCCCATTTCTGCCCGGACGATGTTGTTCCCGACGAATGGGACATCAGCGGCCTGAAGGATACGGTGTTCGGGACGTTCGGCCTCAAGTTGTCGTCCGATGTTCAGCTGAGCGCCGACGAGTGGCAGGCGGCTGTCGTCGACGGCGTTCGGGGGCTTTACGAGGTCAAGGAGAAGGAAGCCGGTCCGGATGTCATGCGCTATATCGAGCGGATGCTTTTCTTGCAGGTTATTGATGCCCAATGGAAGGATCATCTGCTCGCCATCGACCACATGAAACAGGGCATCGGCCTTCGCGGCTATGCGCAGCGCGACCCGCTCGTCGAATACAAGAAAGAGGCATTCGCGCTGTTCGAAGACATGTCGGATCGCATTTCCTCCGAGATCCTTTCAAGGCTCCTGAAAATTCAGATACGGCAGGAAGCAGAAGCCGAACAGCACCGACCGAAAGAGCAGCAGATGTCATACAACCGCGCTGATTCCGAGAGCGCGTCGCAACTTTCCCGCGGCAGCAAGGTCGGACGCAATGATCCCTGTCCGTGCGGCAGCGGCAAGAAGCATAAGAAATGCTGCGGTAAATAGGCGTTCGTCGAAAAAATGAACTGCCGCGGTGAAGGCGTCACCCCGGCAGTTTTTTGTTTTGTGTGCGACCGGCGATCAGGGTAGGGCGATCGCGCTCGGCATTCACGATGCAGAAGAACCCGAAAGGCTCGGCTTCGGTGTTCAAGAATTGATGCGGCGTGTTCGGGGCGATATAAATCATATCGAGTCCTTCGACGGCATGGCGGCGTTTACCGATCTTCACCTCTCCCCTGCCTCGAACGCAGATGACTACATGTTCATGTTCATGGCGTTCGTAGCTGCTGAAGCCCTGGGGGGCGATCTCGAAATAGCGGAGGTGGAACAGGGGTGACTCCCCTCTGTTTCCCACAAGCACCTGCCGGGCAATGGAGTGCCAGCTTCCAGGCTCAGGTTTATACCTCTCTTTCTTTACTCCCGACCATCTGAAATCGTCGAATCGGCATATACGGCTGCTGTTGGCGGTGCGTTTCCGAGCTGCAGGCGTCTGCCAGTCACAGCTTGGTGCTGCCTGTTGTTTTTTAAGCTCTTTTTTCATGAGAGTTACTTTACGGCTTCGGGTGTAATCGGGTCAATTATTAAAGATTCGATGGTCATCGCCGATCAAATAGAGGCATCGTATAATATGTTTCCCGATGCCGGGAGGGGGCCTATGGCTAAGCAGGGCGGCAGGGCAGCCGACAGCGTGAAGGTCGGTGCAAATGATCTCGAGCTCATCGTCTTCAAAATGTTCAATGTTGCGACGGGCGGCAGTGAAGAAACGCTGTACTACGGCGTCAACGTGGCCAAGGTGCGGGAAATCATGCCGATGCCCACACTGACGAAGGTGCCCGACATGCCGGACTACGCTGAGGCGATAACGGAAGTCCGCGGCGAGGTCATTCCAATCATCAACCTGGCGAAATGGATGCACATCAATCCACCTCAGGATAAGGCCATCAGAGCGAAGGTCATTGTGCTGAGCATGATGAATACGATAGTCGGCATGATCGTCCACGACGTCGAACGAATCCGGCGTATCAGCTGGGAACAGGTGAAACAGCCTCCGTCCATGCTTCAGACAAAATACGGCGGAAAGATCACCGGCGTGACGAAGATCGATGCGGAAGGCGAATCGCTGCTGCTGATCCTTGATTTGGAAGGTATGATGGCGGATATCGGTGTCGTGTCGATGGAAGCGGCCTTTCAGTCAGAGACGCTCGGTGACGATATCCCGTCCAATCTGAGCGGAACTGTTATGATCGCTGACGATTCTGCGGTCGCTCGACGCATTCTGAAGGACAACCTCGAAAACCGGGGACTCAAGGTTATCGTCTATTCGGACGGAAAGCAGGCGCTTGAGGCACTGCATCGCGCAAAGGCGAAGCTCGGGGCCAAGCCGATAACCGATTATGTGCAGCTTCTTATCACCGATGTCGAAATGCCGGAGATGGACGGCATCGCGCTTGCACACATGCTGAAGTCGGACGAACAATTCAGGTCTCTGCCGATTATCGTCAACACATCATTGAGCGGCGACGACAGCAGGGCGAAGGCGAAAAGTATGGGCGCAGACGGATATCTCGTGAAGTTCGATATCGTTCACCTCATCAAAGAGGTGGCGAAGTTTCTCTCTCATTAAACTATAACG
>DATHDH010000121.1:0-7159 GCA_035319145.1 Dissulfurispiraceae bacterium
AAATTCCCGGCGATCAAGCGGCGGCACTGCGAGATTTCCGCCGGAAGAACCGGACTCCAAAAAAAATCTTTGCGGAAGATCGTCATCCGCAACAGTAAAACCGTTGGCCCGGTTCATCGCCCATTCTGCATTCCAGACCCGTTCGCCGATGCGGAACAAATCGCGGCTGTCGATTGAGACCCCGAGCACAGCCGACAGTGCATGCGCATATTCTTCGATCCCGGCAGCAAAAAAAACAAAGCGGCACGCGGTCAGCGAATCGACGACCGCATTCATGTCCTCGGCGATTCTGACAATCCTCGCCTTGCCTTCGAATGAGAACCGGTCTGTTGCGACCGGCTTGCGCAGGACCTCATGGCTGATTGGATACGCCCGCATATGACATCCGCCTCGGGTAGACGTTGCATAGGCGAGAGCCATCCCGTAGGCACCGCGCGGGTCGTAGGCGGGCAACTCAAGCCCTTTCACCGTCATGCTGAGTTCGGGCCGACCGTGGTCCTTAGCATAGCGAAATGAACCTTCCGCCAGGGCATCTCCGATGCCACTCCGCCCGGCAAGCTGCCGGAGAAGCGTCTCAATATCGGACGGAGAGAATGTTGTCCCCTGCAGTTCAGCATGACACGCAAGGGTGCATGCCGCGCTTATGGTGTCCATTCCAAGGTCATTGCAGAGACGGTTGGCTCCGACGATGCTCCCCAAGTCATCATTGCCGAGCAGCGCACCGAAATGTGAGACGCTGTCGTATTCGGGGAGTATCGTTCCGTCGCTGCCGACCTTCTTGCAGAGAATGGGACACCCGGCACATCCGGTAGGGATCGCCGCATACCGCTTCTTCATTGCATACCCGGAATAGACGCCGGCGCCGGCAAAATAGGTCGCGCGAAAATTCAGTGCAGGCTCCATCCGACGGGCATGCATCAGATCGACGAGTGCCGCCGTACCGAACTCCGACAGCCCCGCCTCGCCGAAGACAGCCGGCGAAGCGCGCAGCAAACGCATAATATCCGCAGAAGCTGCGGCAAGTTCGTCAGGCTTTGCAACCGCAACCTCACGCCGTCCGGAAACGGAAATAGCCTTCAGGCGCTTGGCGCCCATTACAGCCCCGAGGCCTCCCCGGCCTGCCGCATAGCGGCCGTCGATGATGATTGAGGCAAACCGCACGCCATTTTCTCCTGCAGGGCCGATGACCGCCGTAGAAGACTCAGAGGGGAACTGGGCCGTAACGTCGGATACGGATTTCCCTTTCAGCGTCTCGGCGATGCGAACAGCGGCTGCGCCCTCCCGGATTTCGAGGATGACCCATTGGGAGGCCTGACCGGTAATCACTAAAAAATCGAAGCCTGCACGCTTCAGCATGGTCCCGAATCTGCCTCCGACAGAACAGTCGAACATAGTGCCGGTGAGCGGAGAACGGGAGCTTACCGACATGCGGCCGGATGTGGGCGCGACAGTGCCCACAAGAGGGCCGGTTGCAAACACGAGAGGCATCTCGGGATCGTATGGAGATAAACGACAGGCATCCCTCAAGAGCGCCGCACCGACCCCGCGCCCGCCGAGGAACTCCGTGCAAAGCCAATGCGGGGTCGCTGCGGTCTCAACGCTTTCCGAGGAGAGATCGACCTTGAGGTAACGCGACATATATCCGGCCACGCGATATTTTACCATTAGCCGGACGAGCACACCCCGCGTCGGGATGAACGGGAGGCCCTGAAACGGGTTTACTCGAACCGCGGATCGCGAATCATGCGAAGGCGGATGGCGTTGCTCGTGAAATAGCCCCTCCCGCAACCGCTCTCTGAACACGCTACAACAACTTCATAGTCCCCTTCACTCATGTTGGACGGCAAAACGGCCAGCAGCTGATCGGACTTCCATTCCGCCACCGTCAGCTCATGTGTTTCGGAACGATTTCTGATCAGAACACGTTTTGCGATCTGGCGGTTGCCGAACGTGCCGTGAAGGGTAATAAGCGCCGGGAACCCGATTGGATATGTGTCAGGAGCTATTTTTTCTATTTTCGCATTGCACGGTATGCGAAGCATCTGCTCAATGGCCCTGAAGGGGCGGTCCTTGACGAGCAGTCTGTTCGGATCGATTAGGACTCCAAAGCTGACCTGAGGATGATCTAGCGCAGGGAAGCCGTCCGACGGCCATCCCGTATCGCCGAGATCAACGAGAATGACGCTGCCCCCTCTGATCGTTAGTTCGACCTGCACGACTCGATCGAATACAACGTCATCAGTCTGGCGCAGCAGAGACTCCGCTGCGACCACGCGGAATTCCAGAAGCCCCGCAAACGATTCGCCATGATTGATGACGCTCACAAACAGGTGCCTGTCGCGCAGAAAGAGGTCAAGCGGTTCGAAATCGGCAGCACGCCCCTGTTCCTTCGGCAGAGCGGTCTTCGACGAGTGATTAACAGGCGGTTCGTCTCCGGCCTGCGCAACTGCTAATGCAGCTACGACACACAGCAGTAGGCACAGAATCAGGATTCGGAGAAGGCCGCATACGCTCATATCAGAGAAGTACCACGATTCGTGAAGAA
This sequence comes from Dissulfurispiraceae bacterium, assembly GCA_035319145.1. Classification (GTDB taxonomy): domain Bacteria; phylum Nitrospirota; class Thermodesulfovibrionia; order Thermodesulfovibrionales; family Dissulfurispiraceae; genus JAAYUK01. Next base: position 2,546 of record DATHDH010000121.1, read on the forward strand.
ATGCAAGCGCTTCCATCAGACGCAGTGCGGTGATTCAGCCCGTTCGGACCCGGGCGCTTCGCGCCTGCCCCAGACGATATCGTACAGGTAATGCTGTGGTATACTGAGCAATATGACCGCATTACAATTGGATGCGCTCCCATCGGACATTAAGACCCGCTTTGCGCCGTTCGGCAGTGAGGTGCTTGCTCGTTGTCCCGACTGTCTTGTATCCCTTGCCGTGACCGGCAGCGCGGTTACGCCGGATTTTGACGCGTCGACTTCCGACATCAACAGCATCATGATTCTCAAGGATGCGTCGTTTGACTTTATTCGATTCCTCGCTCCCCTCGGCAAGAACTACCGGCAGCATAAAATTGCCGTCCCTCTGGTCATGACACGGGACTATATAGAATCATCTCTCGATGTCTTTCCGATCGAGTTCCTTGATCTCAAATTGATTCACACGACCGTGTATGGCGCCGATCTGCTCGGCGCACTTGCCGTTGACCCGCGCAACCTGCGACTCCAGTGCGAGCGAGAAATAAAAACGCGTCTGCTGGCGCTGTCTCAGGGCTATATAGCGCATCTCGGGGAGGCAGGGGCCACCGCATCTCTGCTGGTCCGGCTGGTCAAGAACTCCTTCCCGCTGATGCGGGCGATACTCACGATCCTCGGCAAACAGCCACCAGTGCCTCGTGACGCCGTCATTGCACAAATCGAACAATCTATGCCCCTTGAACGCGGCGTCTTTTCCCGCATAATCTCCCTCCGGCATGCCGGGACCGCCCCGGACACCGAGGCCGTAAACACCGTCTCCGAACAGCTTTATCGCACTCTTGAAATTCTCAGCAGGCACGTTGATGCACTCCCGAATGCATCTGCCTGAAGGCAGGCGCTTCCCCATGCTTTCCCTCTTGCACGGCAGATTCGCAGGTTTTGCGATACTCTCAGTTCTCTTTGCACTCGCACCTTTACTATTCGCCGCCATGCCGCAGCCGCCCCGGACGCCGGAACAACCAGTGGTCGATATGGCCGGCGTCGTCACCGACGAGGTAAAAAGCAGGGTCAATGCGATGTTGAGGACGCTCGAACAGAAGACCGGCGCCGAAGTGGTCATTCTGACAGTCACATCGCTCGACGGCGAAGGGATAGAGTCGTTCTCACTCCGTATGGCTGAACAATGGCGGCTCGGTAAGAAGGGCAAGGACAACGGCATGCTGCTGGTCGTCGCGCTGACCGAAAAGAAATACCGCTTTGAAACCGGCTATGGCCTTGAAGGACTTTTTCCGGACAGTTTCCTCGGCTCGCTCGGGAGGGAACAGCTGGTGCCAAACTTCAAACAAGGCGATTATTCTGCCGGCATTCAGAGCACCGCGGCGATTATTGCCAAACGTATTGCGGATGATCGAGGCGTCGATCTCGGAGAACTGCCGGCCGTCAGCCGACCGCAGCCTGTACAGAAAAACAATGACGACGTCGATTGGGTTACCATCGCAATTATAATATTCGTCATTCTGTCGGCGTCAGGATTCTTCGGCTTCGGAACTCGCCCCGGAGGCCGTTCCCGCTCGGGGCCCTATTCCGGAGGCTGGTACGGAGGCGGCTCTGGCGGAGGTGGATGGGGAAGCCATTCGGACGGCGGGTTCGGAGGAGGCGGCGGAAGCTTTGGCGGTGGCGGTGCGTCAGGTGGCTGGGGAGACAGCGGAAGTTGATGATTTAACGAGAGCACGGCAGCATTGCTTTGACATTGCCAATACGTGGTTGCTTCGCAACAGAGAACCATCTTTTAGGAGGAGCTATGAGCAACGGAGTTAAAATTGCGCTTGTGATCGTCGGTATTCTCGCCCTCATAGGAATTGTCTTCGGCGGTTGGATCGTAAATGAGTACAATCATGTCATCACCCTTGACGAGCAGGTCAAGGCACAGTGGGCGCAGGTCGACAATCAGCTCAAGCGGCGATATGACCTTATCCCGAACCTCGTCGAAACGGTAAAGGGGTACGCTACGCATGAGAAGGAAATTTTCGAGAATATCGCTCAGGCACGCACCCAATATTTCCAGGCAAAGTCGCCGCAGGACAAAATAGCCGCCTCCAATGCCCTGGAAGGTGCACTCTCCCGTCTCCTCGTTCTGCAGGAGAATTATCCCCAGTTGAAGGCGAACGAATCATTCCTCAAGCTGCAGGACAGCCTGGAAGGAACCGAAAACCGCATTGCCGTGGAGCGGAAACGATACAATGAAACCGCCCAGGCGCTCAATACCTATCGGCGCTCGTTCTTCGGTCGTCTTGTTGCGGCATTCGCCAATGTGAATGAGGCGCCCTATTACGAGATCCCGAAACAGGAGCGCGAGGCGCCGAAAGTCAATTTCAAGTAAATCGACCGGAGTGACGGAGGGCCCGGCAAGCCTCTCTGGCACTTCGTAACTCAAACCATCCACGATGATACGCGGAACGGAAGGCGACAATACAGCATGACGGAAGCACCAAAAAAGATTGATCTCCCGATCACGGGGATGACCTGTGCCGCATGTTCGGCTGCCGTGGAACGCGCGCTCAAGAAAACACCCGGCGTGGAATCCGCAGCCGTGAACCTGCCGGCCGAGGTCGCATCCCTGAAAGTATCCGGAACGGAACAACCGCGACTCACACAGCTTATTGACGTGGTAAAGGGCGAAGGGTACGGCGTCGGTACAGCCAAAATGACCTTTGCCGTACAGGGCATGACCTGCGCAGCATGCGTTTCCGCAGTCGAAAAATCCCTGTCGAAGGTGTACGGGGTTGTAAACGCGCAGGTCAATCTCGCTACAGAAGAAGCAACGGTGGAGTACATCCCGACACTCACCGGCTTCGCCGAATTCAGCAAGGCCGTTGAACAATCCGGCTACACCGCACGCAGGGCGCCCACGGATTCCAGCGACACCGAAGCGAACGCGCGACAAAAGGCGTATGAGGAACTGAAGCGCCACTTTATCGTCAGTCTTGTCCTCACAATTCCGGTCCTCGCAATCAGTATGGCGATGATGAACAACACCGCGACGTCTTCGAATATCGTGATGCTTGTGCTCTCGACTCCGGTGCAATTCTGGACGGGAATGCGTTTTCATGCCGCAGCATGGTCAGCCCTCCGGCATGGCGCGGCAAACATGAATACGCTCATCAGCATCGGAACGAACGCCGCCTTTGTCTACAGCGTCTTTGCAGTCCTTGCGCCGGGATTCTTCTTATCGCACGGGCTGCACCCCCATGTCTACTTTGAGACGGCGGCGACCATCATCACGCTCATCCTCCTCGGCAGACTGCTGGAAGCGCGCGCCCGCGGCAAAACATCCGAAGCGATCAAAAAATTAATCGGGCTGCAACCGAAGCTGGCGCATATTATTCGCAACGATCAAGAGCAGGAAGTACCTCTCGAGGAAGTCATCGCAGGAGAGATCGTTGTCGTGAGGCCCGGAGAAAAGGTGCCGGTCGACGGCATTGTAACCGAAGGATTCTCGTCGGTCGATGAATCCATGCTGACCGGTGAGAGCATCCCGATTGACAAGACGCCGGGGGCGCCCGTCTACGGCGGAACAGTCAATACGTCAGGGAGCTTCCGTTCGCGCGCCACGAAAGTCGGTGCGGATACCGTCCTCGCCCAGATTGTGCGGCTCGTTCAGCAGGCTCAGGGGAGCAAAGCCCCGATCCAGCGCCTTGCCGACAGGATTGCGGCCGTCTTCGTCCCGACCGTGCTGGTTCTGGCGCTGCTCACACTTGCAGGCTGGATGATCTTCGGTGGAGAAAATGCCTTCACACTCGCCATTATGAACTTCATCGCCGTGCTCATTATTGCCTGCCCCTGCGCACTCGGCCTTGCGACGCCCACGGCCGTAATGGTCGGAACCGGCCGCGGCGCTGAAAAGGGGATTCTTATCCGCGATGCCGAGGCGCTCGAACAAAGCCATCGCATTACGGCCGTCGTGCTCGACAAGACCGGCACCATCACGAAGGGGATGCCGGAAGTCAGCAGTATCGTTCCGGCGGACCCCGAATCTGCCTTCACCGAACGCCGGCTTCTCATGATTGCGGCGGCAGCCGAAAAATTGTCGGAACACCCTCTCGGCAGGGCGATTGTCAGGCGCGCGGAATCGGAGGGAATTGCCGTTGCGGATGTACGTGAATTTCAGGCCATCCCGGGTGGCGGGGTCCATGCGACCATTCCGCCGTTTCCTGATTCCGGGCTTTTCGAAATCAGCACCGCCGTCCTCGGCAATGACCGCCTCATCCGTGAGCACGGCATTCCCGATGCGGACAAGCTCAGCTCTCTCCTGGCCCAAGGGCCGCCGGAGGCCACGCCCGTCTGCATGGCGCTGAACGGAAAACTCGCCGCTGTTTTTTTCTGTGCCGACGCAGTCAAACCCGACTCATCATCTGCAATAGCGGATTTGGAGGCACTCGGCATTGAGATAATCATGCTGACCGGAGATACCGAAAAGACCGCTCAGGCAGTCGCATCAACCGTCGGCATTACGCGCATCTTTTCCGGGGTGAAGCCGGATACGAAAGTCGAAATCATACGCCGGCTGAAATCCGAGGGCCACGTGGTTGCCATGGTCGGAGATGGCATCAATGACGCGCCGTCCCTCGCCGAGGC
>DATHDH010000122.1:0-10132 GCA_035319145.1 Dissulfurispiraceae bacterium
ATGTACGGAACAACCAGCTTCGAGAACTTCGGGTCGCTGCGGAGGCTGCCGACCTTGCCGCCGACAACGATCGCTACGCCATCATTTTCGGCATCTGAAATCGGGAGCGCCGGGCAGACCGAGTAGCAGTTACCGCAATACATGCACTTCTCTTCCTTAATCTTGATGCTTTTCTTTGCCGGATCCGGGCTGATTGCGCCGGTCGGGCAGCAGGCAACCGTAGAAGGGACTTCGCACATGTTCTTCACGTTATCGTGATCGATGCGCGGCACCTTCCGGTGAATCGCGACAATAGCGATATCCGAGCAGTGAACCGCACCGCACATGTTCGTGCAGCAGGCGACCGCAAAGCGGACCTTGTTCGGAAGGGTCTTCTCATAAAAGTAGTCAGCAAACTCATCCATGAGAACCTTCACAATACCTGATGCATCGGTACATGCGCTGTGGCAGTGAATCCAGCCCTGGGTGTGAACGATGTTCGATATGCGCGGGCCGATGCCGCCGATCATCTGCTTCTTCGCCTTCAGCTCGGCGATAAGCGGCTCAATATTCTTCTCTTCTGACACAAGGAACTCAACGTTGTTTCTCGTGGTGAAGCGGAGATGGCCGCCGCAATACTTCTCGGCGAGGTCGGCAAACATGCGGATGGTCTCGGTGGCAAGCAGACGCGGTGACGCTGCGCGGACAGTCCAGATCTTGTCGCCGCTGTTGGCAACATGCACCATCACGCCGCCGTTGATGACTTCATGATATTTCCAGTCGCCGTAATTCTTCTGAATGACCGGCGGAAGAAAGTCTTTGTAGTGAGGCGGGCCAATGTCGGTTCTTCTCTGAGGCAGTGCCATAATCTTCCTCCTTGTATATCGCTTTTGGAATGGTTATTTCGTGTAAGCTTCCCACGGCTTCTGGTTGAGGTCGTCCTCGGTCCAGAACCAGAACGGATCTCTTCTCGGTTCCTTCACCTGCTGCGGGACCGGATCGAGCCCGATAAACTCAAGGAACTCTCTCATGCCGCGGCGGATGATAAGTTCGCCAATGCGTTCGCGGTTCTTGCCGTGCTCATCCCACCATTCCCACATCTTGCGGATAACATCGAAGAACTCGGTGTACGGTGCTTCCATTTTGATAAACGGAATGATAACCCAGGAGAGAGTTGCGCCGACGACGAACGGGGCCTTGGAGCCGATAAGGATGGAAGCGCCCTTCTCACCGGTTGCCTTCAGGGCCTTGGTCATCTTTGCAATACAATGCATGCAGCGCGAGCAGTTTGCATCGTCAATCGAGAGCTTTCCGCCTTCATAGCTGACACACTGGGTCGGGCAGAGGTCGACGATTTCGGCCTTGATATCCATGCCGGCCTTCACATAATCGGCAACTGCCGCCTGATCGACGGCAATCTTGCCCTTCCATGTGCCGATGATCGAGCAGTCGGCGCGGGCAATAGAGGCATTACAGTCTACCGCGCAACCGACGGTCTTGAATTTAAATTTGTACGGGAAGGCCGGGCGATGCATTTCATCCTGGAATTCCTGGGTGATTGAATAGTTGATGTCGAGGGTATTGATGTTCGACCATTCGCAACGAGCCGGGCCTACACAGCAGCTCGGGGTTCTCAGCGCGGAACCGGAACCGCCGAGATCCCATCCGCGGGAGGAGAACTCTGCGAAGATGGCCTCGAGTTTATCGGTCGTCGTTCCAAGAAGAACCAGATCTCCCGTGGAGCCGTGGAGGTTGGTCAGGCCGCTTCCATACTGCTCCCAGATGTCACAGACCGTTCTGAGTGATTGCGAAGTATAGAACAGACCGGAGATGGAATTGATACGAACGGTGTGGAAATGCGCGACCTCCGGAAACTCTTCCGGGACATCCGAATAGCGCCCGATAACGCCGCCGCCGTACCCGCGGACACCGACGATTCCGCCGTGTTTCCAGTGGGTTTTTCTCTCGCGGTAGCACTTCTCGAGCACGCCGAGCTCAGCAGCTGCCATATCCGTCTTTGCCGCTGCCTTTTTGATCTCGGTCACGAAGCTGGGGAAGGGTCCCTTTTCCAGCTCGTCCAACAAAGGCGTGTCATACTTCTTTGGCATGCTATCCTCCTCTTTCTGATTGTTTTTCCAATAGAAAAACGTTGTGAGCTACGTTAGACCTGCCATTTTGGCTATAGTACACAATAAGTGAATCCAACCAAATCGTCAAATTTGATTTTTTTATTCAGCTATTATTTTTTTTAAGAGCTTGACCCCCGCCGCAGCCCCCCCGTAAAATGAGGGGTTATGAAAATCCGTCAAATAGAACTGAACGGGTTCAAATCCTTCAGCGACCGCACGGTTCTCGCACTGCACGACGGCGTTACGGTGATTGTCGGCCCGAACGGTTGCGGCAAATCGAACGTCGTCGACGCCTTTCGGTGGGTGCTCGGTGAACAGAGCGCCAAGAGCCTGCGCGGCGAGAAAATGGACGAAGTCATCTTTCAGGGCTCGGCCGCCCGGAAGCCCAAAGGCATGGCCGAGGTTACGCTCAGCATATCGATGGTGCCGGAAAAGCGCGCAGCGGAAGGCAACGGAGGCGATGATGCGGCTGAGGACAAATCGCAGGACTCGGTGGCGGTTTCGCGTCGCCTCTACCGTTCCGGCGAAAGCGACTATCTTATAAATAAGCGGACCTGCCGTCTGAAAGATATCCGGGACCTCTTTCTCGACACCGGCCTTGATGTCAAGAGCTACTCTATTTTAGACCAGGGAAGAATCGGCGAGATACTGAATTCAAAGCCCTCTGACCGCCGATTCCTCATCGAAGAAGTGGCAGGCGTCATGAAATATAAGGCAAGAAAGGCCGAAGCGCTCTCCAAACTCGAATCGTCGAAGGAAAATCTCCAAAGAATCAATGATATAGTTCTAGAGGTCCGGCGGCAGCTCAACAGCCTCGACCGTCAGGTCAAGAAGGCCGAACGCTTTAAGCGCCTGATAGACGAACTTCGCGAGATTGAGCTTCGCATAGCCCGCCGCGAATTTCTCCGACTCTCCGGGATTCTTGCCGGCCTTACTGCCGATATCGAGCTGTTACGCGAAGCCGATACCACAAAAAGGAGCGAGCTTTCTACTGCGGAGAACACCCTCGAAACCCGGCGGGTTGCGGTAGCGGAAAAAGAAAAAGAGGTCATGGCCCTGGAACAGACGCTCTACGAAAAAGAGCGCTCCATCGCAGATTCCGAAAAAGAGATCGCGGTGCTCAAGACCGGCATAGAGAACCTGAAAGGCGAGATTGCCCGCCTCACTGCATTACGGGCTGACCGTGAGGCAAAAAAGGTCGAGCTTTCCCGTATGGTCATCGAGCTTCGCCGGCAGGAAGAGGCGCATCAGGCCCATATTCACCAAACGTCGGACGCGCTCAGCGAAAAGCGTGAAGCGACTGCCTCGATCGAGTCGGCCATCGCCGAACAGGAAGCCGCACTTGAAGGGCAGAGGAAATCGCTCTTCACGATTTCGGACCGGTTGAGCGCACGGCGCAACGAGCATAACAGGCTCCAGTCGTCGAGCGAAACTCTGGCATATAAAGAATCAGTTGCATTGAAGGACAAGGAGTCGGTGATTGAAGGGTTGGCGGCCGCCGCTGCCGGCATTGCCGAAACCGAGACGCAAATTTCGGTTCGGATGTCCGAAGTTCAATCCCTGAAAGAGCACATTGCTCAGGCAACCCGGGATGCCGAGGCCCTGCGGACAACGATAGAACAGAAAAAAAACGCCCTCGCAGCCGAACGCGAAAACCTTGCCGGCAATATATCGCGTCTGTCATCGCTGCAGGAATTGATCGTGGACAAGACGCTTCGCGATTTCCTTGCAGATTCGGGAAGCAGCCTGCACCTCTCAGCACAGGTGCTTTCCGATATCCTTTCCGCGCAGAAAGATTATGAAGCGGCAATCGAGGCCGCCCTGTCCGAAAAAGTAAACGCCCTGATGCTCGATAATCCCGACGATGTTCTGACCGCTGTCGACCTGGTGCGTCACAAGAAGCTCGGACGCACGGCGCTCTTCTATACCGGACTCGGCTCGCAGCCCTTTGCGGCAGCGGCGACGACGTTCGCGATTGCGTCCCATTCCGCTGTCCTCGGGAAGGCTTCCGACTTTATCCGCACTGAGCATGTGGCGGCGGGTTCCGCTGTCGGCCATGTGCTCGACAATGTCTATCTCGTCCGGGATCTTCGTTCGGCTATCGACGCATTTCGGGAATATCCGGGGAGCCCTTGCATCCTGGCAACGCTCGACGGCGAGGTGATCTCCGCAAACGGCTTCATTATTGCGGGACAAGGCCGGGACATTCTGAAGCGCAAGCGCGAAATCAAGGAACTGCAAAAGACCGTCTCCGGGCAGCAGACAGCGGTCTCAGCCGCGGAGTCGGAGCTCTTGGCTCTCGGGAGCGATCTCGCGGCGCAGCACAATTCACTTCAGCAGATGCACCACTCTGTTGTCGAGGCCGAAAAAAAGGTTTCCGTCTTGCAGCACCTGAAGCGGGGACACGCCGAAGAGCATGAGCGCAGAGAGCGGAGGCGGCTTTTCCTCGAAACGGAACTCACGACGCTCACTTCCGAGAAGGAGAGCCTGATATCGACCCTGACGGCAAAGGCCGGGGAAATCGTCCGCATCGAGGCGGAGCACCAGGCGGCAAATGAGGCACTGGCCGGGTATCAGGAGACGCTCGGCACCGTGAGAGGCAATTATGAGCAGGTGCGCTCCGAGCTCGAAGACATGCGGCTCGAAATCGCTTCCTTCAAAGAGAAGCTTATCTCGGCAGAGCGTGAGCGCCAATCGACCGAAGCCGCCATCGACGAGATCGATGAAAAGAACCGGTCGGCAGCCGACGAGATCGTCAAAACAGAAACCAAGGTCGCTGAATCGGGAACGCAATTGCAGGAGCTTGAGACTTCGATCCGAGCCGTCGTCGAAGAAGCCGCCCGGATTCGCCAGGACCGTCAGGAGCAGCGGGAGCTTATCGATACGGAGAAGTCCGCCCTGCTCGAACAGGAAACCGGCCTGAGACAGCTGCGCACAGTAATCGACGACCTTTCCCGGCGCCTGGCCGATGTCCGTTCTTCAGAGGTCGAGCATCGTATGAAACGGGAGGCCATAGAATCGGGCACGGCGCAGAAATATGGCCTCGGCATTGCACAGGCCGAAGTCATGCTCGAAGGGTTCGATTCCGACAGCGACGACGAGTCGGTTGTGAATCTGAATGATAAGATTCGCGACCTGGGGCCGGTAAACCTGGGAACGCTTGAAGAGTACGACGAGCTGAAGACCCGTCATGATTTCCTTGTCAAACAGCAGGGCGACCTGACAATGTCGATTGCTGAACTGGAAGAAGCGATTACACGCATTAACCAGACCACGCGGCGCAAGCTCCGGGAGGCATACGAAGCCCTGCGCGCAAAATTCAGCGAGGTCTTTACCACGCTGTTCGGCGGAGGCCGCGCCGATGTGGTGCTGACCGATGAGGAGAATATTCTTGAGGCAGGGCTCGATATCATTGCCCAGCCGCCCGGGAAGAAACTCCAGAACATCAATCTGCTGAGCGGAGGCGAGAAGGCACTCACTTCGCTGGCGCTCCTCTTCGCCGGATTCCTGCTGAAGCCCAGCCCGCTCTGCATCCTCGACGAGGCGGACGCCCCGCTGGACGAGTCCAACACCCTGCGATTCTCCCAGATGATCCGCGATCTTTCTCGCGAAACGCAGTTCGTCATCATTACGCACAACCGGACTACCATGGAGGCGGCCGACTATTTATACGGCGTCACCATGCAGGATCCGGGGACATCGAAGACCATTTCGCTCGAACTGAGCGAAGTGGAAAATATCGGTGTTGCGTAAGAACGCAATAAGGGCTGAAGCCGGAAGCAGCAAAACGATCATGCAGAGCGGTATCCGTACAGCCAGTCAGTCATTCCCCACGAATGCCGACCTCCCGCGATTACCTCTTTGTGCGCGCCGGTTTTTATGAGCCCCCTCTTTTCTTTAACCGGCATCGATATCTCGACTGAGCCTGAAGACCTCATCTGCTACAGTTATGACGCTTCCATAGCCGCCCCGTCGCTTCCGTATGCGGTTGCGTGGCCGCAGAGCGCCGATGATGTTGCGCGCATAGTCCGGCATGCGTCGGAACACGACCTTGCTATCATTCCCCGCGGCGCCGGAACCGGCATGGCGGGAGCTTCGATTCCGACGGTTGCGGGGGCCATCGTCGTTAGCTTTGAGCGGATGAAGAAGATCCTCGAGATAGACACGCAGAACCTTCAGGCCGTTGTCGAGCCGGGCGTCGTCAATGGGGTGCTTCAGAAAGAACTCGATTATCGCGGGTACTTCTATCCCCCCGACCCCGCGAGCTTGGCCATTAGTACCATCGGCGGCAATGTTTCGACGAATGCGGGCGGACCGCGAGCGCTCAAGTACGGCGTTACGCGCGCCTATGTCATGGAGCTTGAGGCGGTGCTGGCGGACGGGACCATGCTCACCGTCGGCGGAAAGGTGCAGAAACGGGTGGTCGGTTATAGCCTGAAGGATTTGTTGATCGGCTCAGAGGGTACGCTGGCGCTGACGACAAAGATTCGCCTGAAAGTGCTGCCTCTGCCCGATGACGTCATGACATTGCTGGCCGTCTTTCCGGATGTCGAGGCTGCAGGCGCGGCGGTGCCGAGGATTCTCGGGGCCAAAGTTATCCCGCGCGCGATCGAGTTCATGGATCGATCCGCCATCGAGGCCGTGGAGCGGTACAAACCGACGGGCCTGCCTGCAAGAAGCGACGCGCTTCTCCTGATAGAGCTCGACGGGTATCCGGCGACGATAGCCCGCGAGGCCGACCGCGTTGCGTCAGCGTGCAAGACGCTGGGCGGCGAGGTTATCGTGGCTGAGGACCGCTTTGCGCGCGAACGTCTCTGGGAGGCACGCCGCGCAATTTCTCCGGCGCTGAAACATATGGATCGACGGAAGATTAATGAAGACATCGTCGTTCCGCTTGATCAGCTTGCACCTGTCCTGCGACAACTGCGCTCGCTGACCGAACGTTCCGGAATCCCGATAGTCTGCTTCGGCCATGCTGGAGACGGCAACATTCATGTAAACATCATGGTCGAAAAAGAGAATCCCGACTCCTATCAGCAGGGACTTGCCCTTGTCCGCGAGATTTTCGAAATTACCGTCGCAGCTCGGGGCGCCATCTCCGGCGAACACGGCATCGGAATCCTCAAGGCACCATATATCGGCCTGCAGCTCAAGGAGCGGGAGCTCGACCTCATGCGCGGAATCAAGCGCATCTTCGACCCGCGCACCATCCTCAATCCCGGCAAGGTCTTTGCCCAGGCGCCCCGTCCGGAAGAATTCGAAAACCAAATCCCTCTATTCCATTAAGCCGGTCATTTATGACCGGAAGCGGATATCCCGCACCCGGCCACTCTCTCGATGATTGTATGAATAAAGCAGGATAACGCCCAGCTCCCTGCAATCCGGCTGTCAATGACTCATATTTCATCATTATACTTGACATGATTCTGCTAAGGTGATATGATTTGGAATTGAGAGGTGTGACGGAATGGCGACGAAAGATTATTACCAGATTTTAGGCGTGGGCAAAGAGGCTTCTCAGGACGAGATCAAAAAGGCATACCGCAAGCTTGCCCGCAAGCACCACCCTGATTTGAACCCCGGCAGCAAAACAGCGGAAGAGAAGTTTAAAGAAATTAATGAAGCGTACGCCGTTCTGGGCGACGAGGCGAAGCGCAAAGAGTACGATGAAGGCGGTTCATCGTTTAAATTCGAAGGGTTCGAGGGCTTTCAGGGCTTCCAGCAAGGAGCGGGCGGTTTCGACTTTTCGGACCTCTTCGGAGACATTCTCGGAGGCCGGGGCGGCGGACGGCACCATGGAGCGCACGGCGAAGACCTGATGATGCATTTGGAATTGTCGCTTGAAGAGGCCTTTTCAGGCACAACACGGGAAGTTACCGTCCAGAGAAACGCCGAATGCGATGTCTGTCACGGCAGCGGCGCCGAAACAGTGGAAACATGTCCGGCATGCAAGGGAACGGGGCGTTCACAGGGTTCCCGCGGCATGTTCGGGATGGCGCAGGCGTGTCGTCAATGCGGCGGCACGGGACAGAAGGTCAAGGCCTCGTGCGGGCGGTGCGGAGGTCAGGGGATCATTCACACGAGCGACACTGTCAAGGCACGCATCCCGGCCGGCGTCGACGCCGGATCGGTCGTGAAGCTCAAAGGCAAAGGGAATGCGGGGACAGGAGGCGGACAGACCGGAGACCTCCTGCTGAAGATCGGCGTGAGACCTCACCCGTTTTTCCAGCGCAAAGGCGACGACATTACGGTACAGGTGCCGGTTACATTCGGCGAAGCGGCGCTCGGCACAAAATTGGAAGTTCCGACCATAGACGGCAGGGCGGCCATGAAGCTGCCGGCCGGGACCCAGGGGGGGCAGCGCTTCAAGCTGAGCGGCAAAGGTTTTATTAACCCGAAGACGAAAGAGCGCGGCAACCAGTATGTGGAAATCAGGATCGCAGTGCCGAAGCATCTGACCGAAAAAGGACGGAAAGCGGTCGATGATATCGAAGCGCTTTACCCGGAGAATCCGCGCAAACATCTCGGAGGATCGGAATGACACGGAGACGACAGAGCAGGCAGAGTCCGCTCTATATGATAAGCGTAGTTTCCCGGATGCTGGCGGTGCATCCTCAGACCTTGCGGATGTACGAACGCGAAGGGTTTATCTGCCCGCACCGGATCAACCGCCAGCGTCTGTATTCGGATGAAGACATCGATCGCCTCAATCTGGTCATCAAGTTGACGAAGGAGCTGGGAGTAAACAAGGCGGGGGTTGACATTATTTTGCGCATGCGGAATCAGATGACGGCCCTCCAGCATGAAATGAACGAGATGTTCCGCTATCTGGACGATGACGTGCGCATTGAATTTCAGGAGCGCATCAGACAATTGTTCGATGAAAAGTAATATGCCGGGAATTATTGTCCGGGGCATTTTTTATAAGGAGAGAGAGCATGAGACTTGATAAATTGACCGTTAAAAGCCAGGAGGCGTTGCAGGAGGCTCAATCCCTCTCGCAAAGCAAGGGCAATCAGGAGCTGAATGTCGAGCACCTTCTCCTTGCGCTGTTGCAGGATGAGGAAGGAGTGCCTAGCCAGATAGTGCGGGGAGCGGGCGTTGATAGTGCTGCGCTCCGGCGGGACTTGGAGTCTGAAATGGACAAGTTCCCCAAAATATCGGGTGCGGCGCCCATGGGGCAGCTGTACATGTCGGCGCGGCTGCGGGGCGTGCTCGAAAAGGCGTTCGACGAGGCGACCCAGCTCGGTGATGAATATATCAGCACGGAACACCTTCTGCTTGCCGTATTCAGCGACGACGGACCCGCGCAGACCCTCCTCGCAAAGCGCGGCATTACGCGTGACTCGGTACTCGCCGCCATGAAGGAAATACGGGGTTCTCAGCGCGTGACCGATCCGAATCCCGAGGAAAAATACCAGGCCATCGCGAAGTACAGTAAAGACCTTACCGCACTTGCAAAGCGCGGTAAACTCGATCCGGTCATCGGACGCGATGAGGAGATACGTCGCGTTGCGCAAGTACTTTCGCGGCGCACAAAGAACAACCCGGTACTCATCGGAGACCCCGGCGTCGGCAAGACAGCAATCGTCGAAGGCCTTGCGCTTCGAATCGTGGCTGGCGATGTGCCCGAATCCCTCCGTGACAAGCGGCTCGTATCGATAGACATCGGGAGCATGCTTGCGGGCGCCAAATATCGCGGCGAGTTCGAGGAACGGCTTAAGGCGGTCCTGAAAGAGATCGAACAATCCGAGGGCAAGATCATTACATTTATCGACGAGCTGCATACCCTGGTAGGTGCGGGCGCGGCAGAAGGCGCGGTCGATGCATCCAACATGCTCAAGCCTGCCCTCGCGCGCGGCGAGCTCCGCTGCATCGGCGCAACGACAGTGAACGAGTACCGGAAATACATCGAGAAAGATCCGGCCCTCGAACGGCGCTTCCAGCCGGTGACCGTCAAGGAGCCGTCCGTTGAAGACACCATCTCGATCCTGCGGGGGTTGAAGGAACGTTATGAAGTGCAT
>DATHDH010000123.1:0-4483 GCA_035319145.1 Dissulfurispiraceae bacterium
CTGTGCGGTGCGTGCAACGGACGCTGCCCGGCCGGAATACCGATAACAGGGGCGATCTATGCGGGACGGGCGACCCTGCGTTCAAAGCCGGGCGAGCAGGACATGAGCGTGACAATTCTGCGACATGCCTTCAATCATTCGGCTCAGGCGTTCCGCCTGCTCCGCGCCCTACAGGGGCTCGTCGGCAGCAGATTGTTTCAGTCGCTTCCCGCTGCGCGTGCGTTCAGGTCGATGAACATCAGTCTGCCGGCACGCTCTCTCCGGGATGAAGCGTCCGTCTTCAAGGTCCCGAATGCCAGAGGCAGAGTTGCGCTCTTTGCGGGGTGCACTACCGATTATCTTTTCCCGCATTTGGGACGGCCGCTGATTGAGAGCCTCCGCGCGCTGCGGTACGATGTCATCATGCCGAGGGGAGAGTCATGCTGCGGAGCACCGCTGCTGAGCCTCGGATTCCGGAAAGATGCCGCTGCCCTGGCCGAGAAGAACCTTAATCTCTTTAAGAAGCTCCACGTTGAAGCGGTCATCAGTCTCTGTCCAACCTGTATTTATTTTCTGCGTGATGAATACCGGAACCTCGTCGGAGAAGGGATTGAATACGCGCTTGACGACGCTGCCTTCTTCACCCGGCATGCCGGAGCGATGAGGCCGTATGCTTCAGACGGACCTGCAGTTTATCACGCGCCATGCCATACACGGCATCACCTCAAGAGCGACGACGCGGCCCTCAAGCTGCTGGCCCTTTCCGGCCGTGAACTTATCGCTGCAGAGCCCGGATGTTGTGGATTCGGCGGGGCTTTTGCGGTAAGATATACGGAGATGTCTTCCGCCCTGCTGGAGAAACGGCTCGCACAGTTCCGCACTGCGCATTCCATTATTACTTCCTGTCCGAACTGCATGCTCCACTTTCGGAGTGTCTGCGGACAGACGGGGCTTCGGCATACGATCGAAATAATCCATCAGGCATTGACGGGGGCAAAGAGATGAGTACGGAAAAGAAGAAGGGCACAAAATTCGAGGTTCTAACGCCGCAGGGCTATGAATACAGCGATAAGCCGCAGAAGATGAAATTTACCAAGCGCACGCATTGTGTAAAGTGCGGATTATGTTGCCGCACAAATCCGCCGACGCTGCTGAAAAACGATATGGCTCTGTTTGCGGGCGGAAGTATTCAGCCCGAACATGTGGCGGTTATCCGGGAAGGCGAGCCGGTCTATTCGCTCGCCGATAAAGAAGTCTATATCGCGCCGTTCGAGCTGCTTATGGTGCGGGGACGAGCCGGCTCAACGGTCTGCTCTTTGCTTTCTGGAGAAAATGTATGCGATGTCTATGAGAACAGGCCGGCGCAGTGCAAGGCGTACGCATGTTACGGTCCGCAGCTCACGATTACCGGTCTTGAGACGACACGCATGGTCCGACGCGATCTGTTCGGCGATATTCCCTTTGTACTCGAGGTTATAGATCGCCACGATGAAAAGTGCTCGTACCGAGAGCTTGCCGACGCCCTCGAAAAAATTGCCGGAGGCGACGAAGCTGCCGTCGATGCGGTCATCGATATGCTCCAGTATGATATCGCCGTCCGTCCGTTTGTCGCGGAAAAACTCGGGCTTGCCGATCATATGATACAGCTTATCCTCGGGAAGCCCCTTCTGGAAACCATTCGCCTGCTGGGCTATCAGGTCGATCAGGAAGGGGAAGATTATACAATAAAGCCGCTTGAGAAAAAGGAGGAGCCGAAATGAAATTCTTTATCGATACTGCGAGTGTCGAGGAGATTCGCAAGGCATGGGACCTTGGCGTCATTGACGGAGTAACGACGAATCCGTCGCTTATCGCAAAGGAAAAACGCGATGCCCTTGCCATCTATCGCGAGATATGCGCAATCGTAGACGGTCCGATCAATGCCGAAGTCGTCGGCGTAACCAAAGACGATATGGTGGCGGAAGGGCGGGCTCTTGCCGAAATTCACAAAAACATCGTCGTAAAGATTCCGATGATAGAAGAGGGCCTCCGTGCAGTGAAGATGCTGACAGCGGAAGGCATCAGGACCAATGTGACCCTCATCTTCTCCGCGAGCCAGGCGCTGCTTGCTGCGAAGGCGGGAGCCCGTTACGTCAGTCCGTTTGTCGGGCGCCTTGATGATATCAGTCATGTCGGTATGGACGTGGTCCGCGATATTCAGGACATATTCGACAATTATGCCTTCGACACCGAAATTATCGTCGCGAGTGTGCGAAATCCGGTGCATGTTCTGGAGGCGGCGAGGCTGGGGGCGGATATTGCGACGCTGCCGTACAATGTCATTACGCAGCTTGTGAAACACCCGTTGACCGATATCGGTCTCAAGAAGTTTCTTGACGATTGGGAAAAGAGCCGGAAGAGCTGACGGACGATTGGGTCGAGCTGCTCGTCACCCATGACCCCCTCGAAGCGGAAATGGTTCGAGATCTTCTCCAGAGCGGGGGGATCCCTGTCGTCCTCGTTTCATCGCGCATCACCCCCTATCCGGTAAACATCGGCAGGCTCGGCGAGGTGAGGCTTATGGTGCCGGCCCGTGACCGCGCACTCGCTGAAGCGGTTATGAAGAGCGGCGTCGGCTGATATTGCAGAGGATTGTCTGCCACTCGCCCTGCCATTCCGTATGAGCGGATCCCTGTCCCTTCATGATCCCTTCTAGCGGCACCGCATAATCTGATACGGCCGTCTGCTCGGAAAATTTCCGGTAGACTGTACATTCCGTGTAGCGGTCGCCGCAGTGTTCGACCACCGATGCTAACGTCATGCCGTGCATGTTCGTGCTGAGACAGCCTCCGTAGTGTTCATTAAAATATGGGCATGCAATGTTCAGCATGTCTTTCCTTCGGATCGTTCGTGTTGCCTTCATGGCAGCCTCCTCCCTGTCTTCGATCGTCTTATGATGGTTTGCGATGTCGTGCGCATTGGTACTCCGGTGTCTTCTTCCGTCTGATGCGGAGTCTTGACGCCCTCGTCGCAGCCGCACGCTTTTTTGCGTATTCGGCGATTCATATCTCCGCATGAAAAGATATGTTCGAGGAATTCGTAATGCCCGTTATCGAGCATGTCGATGAAGAATGATTTGTCGGATGACTCGCTGACTGTCAGCAGCGGAACGGGAATATCCCTTTTCGACAGTTCGTCTCCAAACTGCCGCGCCGACATTCCCGTCCGGTTGGTATCGAAGAAAAGGAGATCGAACGGGTGCCTGGTTCTTCCTGAGCGGGCGAGAAGCGTCAGCGCCTTCTCGGCGGTCGGAACGGCACGCACCCGATAACCTGCGGAACGAAGCATGGTCGTTGCGCTTCGGAGAAAGAACGGATCGCGGTCGACAATAAGAATCCGGCGTTTCATTGCCGTTTCCTCCCTGCGGTCTATAGTGCATAGATCGCATTGCAATGGAGATGCCAATTTAAGTATTCAGTAAAATCAAATGGATAGCGTCGCCTTACCGCTACAGGAGTATGGCAAAATGCCAAGGCATAGGAAAAATTCCATAGTCCGCATTATTCATAAACCGCTTAACAGAGCGGATTGCCATGAATACGATGGGCTGGCGTGAAGGTTGTGGGGCATGCCAAGCGGGATAGCAATGAATAATTGAAGGGCGCGTGGAAACCCGGGAATCATTGTCAGTTGCCTCCGCGGCGACTGACGGTTACGACAAACAGCGGAGAAAGCCAACGCACTTAAGTCGTTGGATGAATCCGAGCCATTTATTATATGAATGACATCTGTATAATTATTATGCTATCGTACTCTATGGAGGCACGATGGCGGACAAGCAATAAGGCTGTCTTCAATATTGGATACCACCTGATCTGGTGCCCCAAATATCGCCGTCCGGTATTGGTCGGGGAAGTTGAAGACAGATTGCGTCAATTGTTGAATAAAAAGGCAGTTGAACTTGAAACATCCATCGAGCAAATGGAAATAATGCCCGACCATGTCCACTTATTCGTCAAATCCACACCTGTTCATGCTCCTCATTTCATCGTTCAGCAATTGAAAGGATATACGTCCAGGATTCTCCGGCAGGAATTCAAAGGACTGAGGAGTCGTATCCCGACGCTCTGGACGCGCAGTTATTATTGCGAATCAATCGGGCATATCTCGGAAGAAACAATTCGTCGATACATTGAGGATCAGAAAAACCAGTGAAAGCCTATATTTTCAAGCTTTATGCTTCCAAACGCAACAAGCGATTGCATCGTCAGGTTGATATAGCTGCGGCGATCTGGAATCACTGCATCGCCCTACACAAACGATATTACCGGATATACGGCAAGCATCTTTCTTCTGCAAGGTTGCAGTTGCATATGACAAAGCTAAAGCATCGGGAACCGTATCTTTTTTGGAATCAGCTTGGCTCACAGGCGATTCAGGACGTTGCCCAGCGGATTGACAAGGCATATCAGCGGTTTTTCGACTACGCCAAAGGCAAGAAGGCCGGCAAGAAACATTTGCGGCG
>DATHDH010000124.1:0-3235 GCA_035319145.1 Dissulfurispiraceae bacterium
CGCACCTGATTTTCGTCCTCATCCTTCAGCACGTCCACAAGCACCTGATATGCCCGCTCATTGCCCGGAAACCGGCCGAGGGCCCTTGCCGCATTCCATTTCAGGGCAGGACACTTCTCCGTTTCGAGAACCGTTGCAAGAGACTTCACAGCCCTTGGAAGCGCCATTTCGCCGAGGAATTTCATTATGTCTATGCGCAAATGCCAGTCCATAAATGTCGTATCCATAAACCCTGCCAGCGCATAAACAGATTCTTCAGTGTGTACAGTGAGCAAACCGCGTGCAGCTTCAGAGCGAATTTCCTCGCTGCTATCGCGAAGCTGTTTTATCCAGACGGACGGGTCAACGGCGACAGCCGCTCCTGAAGCAGCCAGGATAATGAGACAGCAGGCCGCGATCCAATATCGAACAATGTTCATTCTCATGCCCCTCCGAATTGAAGTTGTCTATTTTAGCCCACTTTATTCATAAACTGCTTCGCATTGAGGTGTGGGGTGTCCATTTCAAAGAGAGGTGCCTGGGTGTTCACAGGCTGCGCCGGCTATGAATAAGGCTAGCTAGCGCGCCTGCGCCGAACATTGCGCCCCTCCGAGCCGATTTGCTTTAAAAGAAGGCGCCCGCTACAATTGAGACATGAACCAGTTTGAAGCCTTTTTTCTCACCTTTATTCCGATTATGGTAGCGATTAACGTACCGGGAGTACTGCCCATCTATATATCGATCAGCGAAAAACTGTCACAGGCGCAGAAACGGCGGGTTGCCCTTCACTCTGTTGTCACGGCATTTACGGTTGCCGTTGTGTTCGTGTTTCTCGGCCAGGTGATGTTCAATGCATTGCGTATACAGGTAGAAGATTTCATGATAGGCGGCGGTATCCTGCTCCTGGTGATATCCATTGTCGAAATCGTGACCGGCAGGGTCAAGACCGGGCGCTCCGGCCCGGACCTGGGGGCCGTCCCGCTCGGCACGCCGTTGCTCGCCGGGCCGGCTACACTCACGACAGCGCTTATTCTGGCCGGGACTTACGGCTACATCCCGGTCATCTTGTCGCTGATCGTGGTGCTTGTTCTGGCGTGGCTGAGCTTCACATGGGCGGAAGTCATTCTGAAGATTGTCGGACAGAACGGTGCCCGTGCAGTGGCTAAAGTGGCATATCTCCTTCTTGCGGCCATAGCGGTCAATCTCGTCAAGAACGGCATATTCAAGGTAATCGGACTGAAATAATCAACACTGCGGCGATAACCGCTGAGCTCCCGGCTGCTCCTGACTCCCCCAGCTTTCCTCCTGTATACTATTGTTTCCATGTTCGATGACATAGCGCAGCGATATGATTTTCTGAACCATCTGCTCTCGTTCGGCCAGGATTATTACTGGCGGCGCGTCATGACGCGGGAGCTCGCCGCATCGGGTGGAGAGTATATTCTGGACCTCGCGGCCGGAACCGGTGACAGTTCTCTTGGCTTCCTCCGCTCGGGGGCACAGGTGTCCGGACTTGACCTCAGTTTCAACATGCTCAACCTCGCCCGAAAGAAAATTCCCGATGGGCGTTTCGTCCCATTACAAGGTTCTGCATATGCGATGCCTTTTCGCGACAACTCATTCGATGCAGTCGCCTGCGCTTTCGGCATACGAAATATGCATGAGACCCCGAAAGCGCTCGCCGAAATATTCCGCGTCACGAAGCCGGGCGGACGTCTCGTCATTCTTGAGTTTTCAATGCCTGCCGGCTGGTTCAGGCCGATTTACCGATTTTATCTGAAGTCGGTCCTCCCGGCGATTGCAACACTATTCTCCAAGCGATCTGCATATGAATATCTTGGTGATTCGATCGAAGCGTTCCCAAATCCTGAGGCATTCAGGAAGTTGCTTTCCGACGCCGGATTCGTACGCTGCCGGCAGATCCCGTTGAGCCTCGGCACGGTTTATGCGCATCGGGCCGAACGCCCTTTGTAATCAGGCGTCTATCGTTATAATAGATGAGGAGTGATTTGGCATTATGATCCAATATCCGAACGTAGATCCCGAAATAATCCGCGTGGGTCCGCTCGCGGTTCGCTGGTACGGAGTAATGTATCTGGCGGGTTTTGCGGCATCATTTTTTCTCCTCAAGTATCAGCTGAAGAAAAAAGGGACCCCGGTCGCGAAAGACTTTGTCGAATCGCTCTTCACCTGGCTTATTCTTGGCCTTCTGTTCGGTGCGCGGCTCGGTCATGTGATTTTTTACAACCCCTCTTTTTATCTCGCCAACCCGTTTGAAATCATCGCCGTCTGGCATGGAGGCATGTCGTTTCATGGTGGCCTCATCGGGAGTGTCCTTGCTGGCTATCTTTTCTGCCGCTCGACTGATCAGGATTTCTGGACAATGGCGGACATGGTATTGGCAACCGCGCCGATCGGCCTCGGCCTCGGACGGCTCGGCAACTTCATTAATGGGGAGCTTTTCGGACGCGTAACCGATGTTCCTTGGGCCATGGTTTTTCCCGACGGGGGTCCGTACCCTCGCCATCCGTCCCAACTTTATGAAGTCGTTCTCGAAGGGATCGTCCTCTTTATTATGCTCTGGGTCGCAAAGGACCGACTCCATAAAAGCGGCCTGCTGACGGCGCTGTTTCTCGGGCTCTACGGCATATTTCGATTTCTGGTAGAGTTTGTCCGGGAGCCCGAAGGCGATGCCCTTGTCGGCGCACTTACCATGGGGCAGTTTCTGAGCCTTTTTATGATTGTCGGCGCTTTCGTTCTCTGGCGCCTGCGCAGTAATCGAATTGAGGGATAAATGTCATTGAATGATATGAAGCGCTTAGTCTTTTTTGAGCTCCTGGACCTTGCGGGCAGGGTATATATCGTCGTCCGCTATTCAGACCGGGTCTCGCTCGGAAAAAGGTCGTTCACGGATGAAGAACAACAGAAAGGGTTGACGCTTGTCTTCACATCGCGGATGGCGATTCAATGGGACGGTGAAGGCATCACCGCAACGCTCGTCTTCGGCGCCCAACCGCACAAATGCTTCATACCTGCTGATGACGTCATCGCTGTTTATTCGCCGGATCTGCAGACCCAATTCACTTCGACCCCGCGCCAAATGAGCGCAGAGCAGCCGGCAGACGAGCGGAAACATACGATGGAACCGGCATCCATCAAGGGGGGGCCACGCAGGGCGGCTATTCGCAGTGAGAACGCGGAGCGCGGCAGGCTCATTGAAGTGGATTTTGCGGCACGCCTCGCGAAGAACAGCGGC
>DATHDH010000125.1:0-18674 GCA_035319145.1 Dissulfurispiraceae bacterium
CTCGACGCTCATGGTGTCGGGCATGGTCAGTACAAGACGATAGCCCCGCGCAGCGGCGACAAACGCCAGGCCGATGCCGGTGTTGCCGCTCGTCGGCTCGATAATGACGGTATTGGGCCCGATCAGCCCCGCCTGTTCAGCCGCTTCAACCATCGCAAGGCTGATGCGGTCTTTTACGGACGACGCAGGGTTGAACGACTCGACCTTGACCAGGACCGTCGCGCCGCTGCCGTTCGCCATGCGGTTTATGCGGACGAGCGGCGTATTGCCTATTGTCTTCGTAATGTCTTCAAAAATTCGCACCATGCCGAAACCCCTTTTCACCTGGCTTGAAAAACATGAAGATCGCAGTCTTCGTCAAACTGTTTTCAAGGCCTGTTCTATATCTGCAATAATATCGTCGATATGCTCGATGCCGACCGAGAGCCTGATAAAATCGGGGGTTACCCCTGTTGCGCGTTGCTGCTCCTCGGTCAGCTGCTGATGCGTAGTGCTCGCAGGATGAATTGCGAGCGTCTTGGCGTCGCCGATATTTGCGACATGCGATACGAGCTTTAGCGAATCGATGAAGGCACGTCCGGCTGCAAGTCCGCCATTCACGCCGAAACCGATAATCGCACCGGCGCCTTTCGGCAGGTACTTTTTTGCCTTCTCCCGCTCCGGGCTGGAGGCGAGCCCCGGATAATTCACCCATGAAACCTTGGGATGTTTTTCCAGATATTCAGCCATGACAATAGCATTTTGCGCATGACGCTCCATTCTCAGGTGCAGTGTTTCGAGCCCTTGCAGGAACAAAAAAGAATTAAAGGGCGAAACCGCCGGACCCAGGTCGCGCAGCAGCGTCACTCTGGCCTTGATAATATATGCGATGTTGCCGAGGGGCTTGAGCGCCTCTATGAAGTTAATGCCGTGATAGCTGGGGTCAGGGTCGGCTATCAGGGGATACTTCGACCTGCCGTCAGGCACTTTTGCGGTCCAATCGAACTTCCCTGAGTCGACAATGACGCCGCCGATGGATGTTCCGTGGCCGCCGATGAACTTGGTCGCAGAGTAGACCACAATATCGACTCCAAAGGCGAACGGCCGGAGCAGGTACGGGCTCACCGTATTGTCCAGGATAAAGGGGATCCGATTCTCATTCGCTATGGCGGCGACAGCTTCAAAATCGGTCACATTCAGCTTCGGATTGCCTATGCTCTCGGCATAAATCGCCTTGGTCTTCGGCGTAATCGCCTTCCTGATACCTTCGGGGTCGGAGGAGTCGACGAATCTGACCGTAATGCCGAACTTGGCAAGCGTATATTTGAAGAGACTGAATGTGCCTCCATAGAGATTGTCGAATGAGACGATTTCATCGCCTGCCTGTGCGATGTTCAATATGGCGAGCGTTATTGCCGACTGGCCTGACGCCACTGCAAGGGCGCCCACCCCGCCTTCGAGTTCTGCGACACGCTTTTCGAAGACGTCGGTCGTCGGATTCATAAGACGCGTATAAATATTGCCGAACTCCTTCAGGGCAAACAGGTTGGCGGCATGCTCCGTGCTCTTAAACTGATACGACGTTGTTTGGTAAATCGGGACGGCGCGGGAACCTGTCGCTGAATCCGGCGTCTGCCCTCCATGCAAAAGAATGGTTTCAGGCTTGTACATGCTTGCACCTCCGATGAGACTGACGACACCACGAATTTATTATCAGATAAATCCTATCGACTTCATAGAGTATGATAATGGGGGGAGAATTTTTTGTCAAGTTATTTTACGAGTGCGAATCAGCTCGCTTGAGAACAGTATCCCGCGACTGCGGTTTGCATGCTTTTCTGAATACTTCGCTTAGAGCAGCCCTTTGATGCTCGCCAGCGCACCGACGACATCGAGGTCGAACTGCAGGCCCGCTCTTTCGGTGATAAAGGACATGACCCGCTCTTCAGACCATCCCTTGCGATACGGACGGTCATATATCAGGGCATCGTACACATCGGCAACCGCCAGAACGCGCGCTCCAATGCATATCTCGGCGCCTTTCAGTCCATGCGGATACCCTCCGCCGTTAACCCATTCATGGTGCTGGACAACTACCGGGACGACATTACGATACGCCTCTATGGGCTCAAGAATGCGCCCTCCCATTTCAGGATGGGTTCGCAAAAGGGCAAACTCCTCGTCGGTCAGTTTTGAAGGTTTGTCGAGTATCCGGTTCGGTATGCCTATCTTCCCGATGTCGTGCAGCAGCCCGCCTCTGTGCAGAAGGTCCTGTTCTTCATGCGACAGGCCGGCGGCGCGACTGATATCGAGTGCCAGGGCTGTAACCCGTTCCGAGTGGCCCGCCGTCCACGAGGACTTCGCGTCAACCGTGCGGGCCAGGGCGGTGAGCGTTCCCCAGTTCAACCGGCTCAGCTCTTCCATGAGGCCGGTGTTGGCAAGGCCTGTTGCAACCTGATCGGCTATCTGACGGATCCGGATCCGGTCTTCGTCGATGAGGCTGCTCGGGACGGAATACCCAAGGGCAAGAACGCCGGTCAGTCGGTTGCGGATAATAACCGGCACCAGAACGTATTGCGAGCAGCCGTTCAGGGGAGAGAGAATATCGGCAAAGTCGCCGGGCTGCTCAAGCACAATGCTCTCCCGAATCCCGCGCAACCGCTCCAGCGTACCGTTGTGCAGCGAAACGGCCTGTCTCGTCAGCCCGCCTGCCGCTTCGCCATGCCCGTTCTTCGTGAACATCAAAGGGTGTTCGCCTTCTTTCCCATCGAGCAGCAGGAAATTCATGGTATCGCACGACACGACCTTGCCGGTGTTTGTCAGGACGGTAGCAACAATCTTTTCACGGTCAAGGGATGTGAGGATCGAGCGGATCAGGACGCCCGTTTCATTCAGGCTCGTAAAATGTCTGCCGAGATGATCCGACATCGAATTGAACGAATCTGCAAGATCCTGGAATTCATCAGCGCTATTCACTTCGACGCGCCCAGTGAAATCGCCCTTCCCGACACGTTCCGTCTCCGCCTTCAGCCGGGCGAGGGGCTCCAGGTTCCGTCGGATATTGATGCTGCTCAGCAGTAATGCAACGAAGAGCGCGAGCGTCAGCACCGAACCGAGGATCAGGCCCATCCTGTTGATCGTCGCAAACGCGGTGCCCCTGGTTTGCGCTACGATTACCCGCCAGGCATCCGCCCCGTAATCCTGTTGCAGGAATACCGACCAGTATGCCGCGAGATAGTCCTCGTTTCCTTCCGACCACTCAAGCTTGCCGACCGATATCTCCTTCATCTTGGCTTCAAGCCCTTGGGCGGTCGCAGTCTGCAGGTGGGCGGTACTGTACAGCACCGTTGAGGACGGTCTCAGGATGTGCAGCTCCGCCAGCGGCGGCAGGGCTACGCGCGCCATGTCCCAGAGATATTCGGCGTTAATCTGCCCGATCAGCAGGGCCTGCCTATTATCGTGAGGCTGAAGACAGACGGCAAGAAACAGGCGGGCGCCGCCGTCGCCTGTCTCGTCCGTATACAGGAGGCTCTTACCGGGAACAAGCCGCTCAATCTGCGCCGACAATGCTAAGGGATACGTGACCGGGGCGCCAAGTATGGTGCGTGCTACCGATTGATTATGAAAGTGGGTCAGCCTGACCAGTCGCGGCGGTTTGCCGCTGTCTTCTCTCGCGCGATAGGCAAGGGCTGCGGTGAGCAGGTCCTCGTCTTTTGCGACCGACATGACCTGCATCTCGGACTCGACCAAATCGAGCCCTTCGAGAACGGACATGCCGGCGTTCTTGCTCGCATGGTGCAGTCTGCGGTAAGTCTCCTCGCGCTGTTCGTCGGCAATCTGGCGCAGGGAGAAAAAGGCGAGAATGCCGATAGGAATGAGCGCACTCACCACGAAGAGCAGGAGGAAGCGCCTAGCGACCTTGCTCTTCATAAAGAAGAATTTGCCGTTCATGGATACAGTTAGTAGTCAGCCGCGAGGCCTACAAAGGCGCCGTTGTTCGCGCGAATGATGTCGTCGAGGCTGTCTTTGTTTGAAACCTGCTTCTTAGTCTGGCCGTCAGCCCCCATGCTGTAGAGGTCGTAATCGCTGTTAATTGGATTCAGCATTTTATCCCTGCGGCACTTGCCTTGCCAGTTGGTCGTTGTGTCATCGGCGATGTTGAGGTATTCGTAAGCATGCCCCCACGGGTCAAGCAAACCGCCATAGCCGATCTCGCCGAGGTTGTTAGGATAACGTTCGTTCGTCGTTCGAAAGCCCTCGATCGCGACAGACATGTTCATTATTTCCGCTGTCGCACGCTTGTTTCTGGTCTTTTCGATATAGCCGGCATAGGCAAACAGCGCAATCGCAGCCAGAATGGCAATGATAGCAATGACTGCCAGAACCTCCAGCAGCGTAAACCCCTTTTCCGAGCGTTTTGTTTTGGTCAATGTCATATTTGAGAGGCGATCATGCATTATTGGCATACTCCATAAAGATAATTATCGTAGTAATAAGCATATTATTAACCCACTTTGCTCAGAAACTTTTTCAGAGCATGGGGGCTGTCTCAAAGCGAAGTGCCTGAGTTCTTACCGCCCGCGCGAGCTAGGAAGGCATGAATTCGTTGATTGGACTAATACGGAACGCTAATCAATATGAAGGACAACTGCGAAGCTGTTGAACAAAATCCAGACAGGGTCGCCTTTCCGCAGTTGCAGAGACGCGCCGGCCTCGGCTGACGTTATTGAGCAGAGCTCGGTCTGCGCGGAGATGCGGACCACATATTCAGTGCTTATTTTACCTGTGTTCACCCGTTCGACCGTGCCGTGAAAACGGTTCTCCGCACTGCTTTCCGGCTCATTCGCCCCGCGCTGGAGAAGGACCCACGGGGCCTTTACTTCAGCCGTAACGAGCTGTCCTATGCGCAGCCCAAGCCGCACCGCGCTGTCGTTTGTTATGACGGTCGACAGTCGATGCCCCTCCAGCGTCTGGATGCAGACGAGCGACTGGATATCTCCCTGTTTAAATGCCAGTATCTTCCCGTAAAAACTGTTCCGGGCGCTCGTCGTGCGGGCCGCCTCCTTTTCGATATGGCGCTTCGTTATCTGCCGGATTTCATCTTCCGAAAAGGAAACATAAGACGATGTGAGCGTCGGCGTCGAATGGCCGAGCAGCTTCTGCACCGCCGGAAGGGGCATATTGCCCTGCATCAGCTCAACCCCTCGGGATCTCCTGATCGATTCGGGTCCGCCGAGCTGTTGCGGGAAGCCGCACGCGACCGCCCGTTCGTAGAACTTCCGCCGTACAAAGGCCGCGTCAATACCCAACCCCTCCGCAAGGGACGCCCTGAATGCATCATCGGCGAGCATTACGGCAATCTCCGCCGAAAGAGAGTCGGATATTTGAACCTCGCGCATGCCGGTGCGCCGATCGCGGGAAAAAATCACGACTTTGCGAACAAGCCCGATATCCTGCAGGGGATCAAGGTCGAGCACCTCATTGAGTTTGCCGCCTGTATAGCGAATAAGCAAAAAAATCAGCAGAATCCTTTTGCGGGAGAGCCGCACATCCAGCCGAGGCGATTCGCCGGCCCATAGACGGAACGAGTGCTCCAACTGACCGAGCTGAACAGTATCCAGGCAAGTGCCGGCTCTAATAGTATCGTCAATTTTCATTGATTGCGCCCTCCTCAACGTACTGGTCCGCCCATTCGCCTTCGGACATCTCCGCCGGGTGCCCTGCTCGCCGGCCCGCAAGAAATTACTTGACGATCCGGCTGTTTCATGCTAGACTAACATGTAATTTATATTATTCGTGTCTATAGTGTCAATAGGAGGGCTTTTTACTCAGCGGTCTTTGCCGCAAGCCGGGCCTTTCTCCTGCCGTGACAGGCTGAACCAATGGGGGTGCCTCGTGGACTTTTTCAACGTTATCTTCCCGATCTCGGGGGTCCAGACCAATCTTCTCGTTCCGCCGCTCGTGGCCCTTGTGGTTTCCTTTTTCACCTCCATGGGCGGGGTGTCAGGCGCTTTCCTCCTGCTGCCGTTTCAGATGAGTTGCCTGAATTACACCAGTCCGTCAGTCAGCGGCACGAATTTCATCTTCAACATTGTAGCTATTCCGAGCGGTGTTTACCGCTATATCAAAGAAGGCCGCATGGCATGGCCGCTCACGTGGGTCGTCATTGCGGGGACCCTGCCGGGGGTCTTCATCGGCTACTATCTGCGTGTCATGTATCTGCCGGATCCCCGGGCATTCAAGCTCTTCGTTGGCTGCACTCTGCTGTATATAGGGACTCGCCTGCTGTATGAGTTCACCGGCAAGGCACGCGAAAAGACCGCTGCGAACAAGGCGCTCGAAAAAAAATTCGCTGAGCGGGCCAAGATGATGAAGCAAGACCAAAAGGCACGCATTGCCGCCGGTCTGCCGCCCGAGGCGGTTGTAAAGACCATTTCCGTCTCGCTCGGCCGCATCGAATACGAGTTCTGGGGGGAGCGGTTCTCGTATCCCACGATGGGCATGTTGCTGCTCGCGTTCGTTGTGGGAATAATAGGCGGCACTTACGGCATCGGGGGCGGAGCCATCATTGCGCCGTTCTGTGTCGCGGTCTTCCACCTGCCGGTCTACACGATTGCCGGCGCTGCATTAATGGGAACGCTCATAACCTCGGTTGCAGGCGTCCTGTTTTATAGCGTAATTCCCTCGCACGGGGTTTCAACGGCGCCGGACTGGGCGCTCGGTTTTCTCTTCGGCATCGGGGGATTCGTCGGCATCTACCTCGGGGCGCGGTTCCAGAAATTTGTGCCGCAACGTTACATAAAGCTTGTCCTCGGCGTCATCATCGTCGGACTCGCGTTCCGGTATATTTCCCAGTATTTCATGCCGTAACAGACAGCCCGCATTATGCATAAACTGCTTCGCAGGGCAGGTGCGGGGTGTCCGCCATAAGGCAGGCCTGACAGCAGAGCGGCTTATTTCAGATCACTTCGTAAATACTTCTACAAGCCTGTCGAGTTCATCAAGGGAGTAATACTCTATTTCGATGGTGCCTTTTTTGCCTTTGTGGTGAATCATGACCTTGGTGCCGAGCGCACGGACCAGCTTGTGTTCGAGATCGACGACTTCGGGCATCTTTTCTTTCTTTTTCGGTTTGGCCAAAGGATGCGCCATCTTCCTGCAAAGCGCCTCGGCGGCACGGACGCTCATACCAAGGTTCAGAATAGTCTTCGCAGCATCGATCTGCTTCTGCCTGCCCTCCAGGGACAGAATCGCCTTGGCATGGCCGAGCGTAATCGCGCCGTTGTTGACATGTGCCTTGATTTCCTCGGGCAGTTTGAGGATGCGGAGATAATTGGAGACGGTTGCGCGGTCCTTGCCGACGCGCGCCGAGAGCGTCTCCTGGGTGAGATGAAACTCCTTTATCAGCCGGTCGAATGCATCGGCCGTCTCGATGGGATTGAGGTCTTCGCGCTGTATATTCTCGATGAGCGCTATTTCGACGGCATCCTGCGATGAGACATCCTTGATGAGCACCGGTATCTTTTTCAGCCCGGCAAGTTGCGATGCCCGCCACCGTCGTTCTCCGGCTATCAGGCGGAAGGTGCCGTCGCCCACGCGGGAGACGATTATCGGCTGAAGAACGCCTTTCTCCTTAATCGAGTCGGCCAGTTCTTTCAGCGCTTCGTCGCGGAAGACCTTGCGCGGCTGATGCATGTTCGGCACGATCTTCAGGATGTCGAGCTTGACGACGTCGTCTCCCTTTTCGGGGAGGAGTGCTTCCAGACCTTTACCCAGCGCGCTCTTCATACAGCATCTCCATGGCAAGGGCAAGGTAACTCTGCGCCCCCTTTGATCGGGGATCATAAAGCACCGCGGGTTTCCCGTGGCTCGGGGCCTCGCCCAGCGTTACGTTTCGTGGAATTTGAGCTTCGTACACTTTATCGGGAAAGTGTTTCTTCACCTCGGCCGCAACCTGATGCGACAGCGTGTTGCGCGAATCGAACATCGTAAGGACAATCCCTTCGATATCGAGTGACGGATTGAACGAACCGCGCACCAGTGAAAGGGTTCGCGAAAGAAGGCTGAGCCCCTCCAGCGAGTAATATTCACACTGAACGGGGACGATCATCGAATCGGCCGCCACCATGCCGTTGAGGGTCAGGAGGCCGAGAGACGGGGGGCAGTCGATCAAAATGAACGAATACCGCTCCTTCAGCGGTTCGAGCGCCTTTTTGAGCACGTACTCCCGATGTTCGCGGTCGACAAGCTCAACCTCCACCGCAAGCAGATTGATGTCGGCCGGTGCGAGAAAAAGATTCGGCACTCCGGTCGGTACGATGACATCCTCGAGAGTATGCTTTCCTGTATAAACGTCATAGAGGCTGCGCGCGATTTCGTGGCGGGCAAAGCCGAGGCCGCTCGACGCGTTGCCTTGCGGGTCGTTGTCTAAAACGAGAACATTCTGTTTTTCAAGGGCGATCGACGCGGCAAGATTCACCACCGTCGTGGTCTTTCCGACCCCGCCCTTCTGGTTGGCAACTACTATGCTTCTGCCCATAAGGGTTTGATTTTAACACAAAGACAGCAGGCTAGCCCATATCCTTGTTGGTGCCGGATGTCCGCGTCTGCAATGAGTACTGTGCAAGATAAAATAGTTCGTCTTACTGTACATTTTTCATGAACTCCATCCAGATGGGGAGCGCCGCCCGAGCACCCGCCTCTTTCGGGCCGATCGGCTTATGGTTGTCGCGGCCCACCCAGACCCCGACAACCAGGCGATCATCAAAACCGACGAACCATGCATCGGTAAATTCATTGGTCGTTCCGGTTTTGCCATAGACCACGCGCTGCAGCTCTTTGGTCCTGGCTGCGGTGCCGGATTCGGTTACCGCGCGCAGCAGTTCCCTCATCTGATCGACCGTCTCGGGCGGCAGCACCTGCTTCGTTTGCGGAATCGTTTCTTCCATGATGATGCCCTGTCGGTTCAGCACCCGGTCATACGTAACCGGTTCGACCTTCTTGCCCGTGGCGAATACGGAATACGCCAGCGTCAGGTCGAGCGGCGTCACGTCGGAGGCGCCAAGCGCGGTCGGCAGATACGGCTGGAGCTTGCTCCGGTATCCGCACCGCTGAGCAAAGTCGATGACATTATCGATGCCGAGCTGGTTCGCAAGCCGCACGGTCGCGACGTTCAGCGAAAGGGCGATGGCGGTCTTCATCGATACCGGACCGTGATATTTTCCGTCGTAATTCTTTGGGGACCAGGGCTGGCCGGGCCGTGCGCCGGGGAACGATACAGGGGCGTCAAGCAGCGTATCGTCGGGCTTCATGCCGTTTTCAATGGCAGTACCGTAGACAAAGGGCTTGAATGCCGAGCCCGACTGTCGCATGGCCTGCGTTGTGCGGTTGAATTGCGTCTCCCAGTAATCAGTGCCGCCGGCCATTGCCCGAATCTGGCCGGTCCGGTAATCAAGGGCGATGAGTCCGGCCTGCACGCCCTTTTTTACCCGCTTCTCCAGTTCCA
This sequence comes from Dissulfurispiraceae bacterium, assembly GCA_035319145.1. GTDB lineage: Bacteria > Nitrospirota > Thermodesulfovibrionia > Thermodesulfovibrionales > Dissulfurispiraceae > JAAYUK01. The sequence goes on from DATHDH010000125.1 coordinate 9,485, forward strand.
CAATGCCGCTTTTGACTGCTTCTTCAGCAGCCTTCTGGAGGCGCGTGTCGACAGTCGCATAGACCTTCATGCCCGATATATAGATTTTGTCGCCGTATTTCGCCTCCATCTGCTGGCGCAGGTATTCGACAAAGTACGGTGCTTCGTACCGACGATAAAACGGACGCGAGGGCAGAGGCTCTTTATTTGCCTTTTCAAACTCCGCCTTTGTGATATAGCCGAGATCGAACATGCTGTGCAAAACGAGCGAACGGCGTAGCTTGGCCTTCTCGGGGCTGCGGAACGGAGAATATTGGGAAGGCGCCTTTTGCAGCCCGGCGATCATGGCCGCCTCGCTCAGGCTCAGGGCGCCGACCGACTTGCCGAAGTATGTCTGGGCGGCCGCCTCAATGCCGTATGCCCGCGTGCCGAAATACGCCTGATTCATGTACATGCCGAGTATTTCGTCTTTGGTATAGCGCTTTTCGATCTGGACAGAGATGATAGCCTCTTTCACCTTTCTGATGACGCTCTTTTCAGGCCGGAGAAAAAGCATCTTGGTAAGCTGCTGCGTAATGGTGCTGCCGCCCTCAACGATCCTGCGCGCCAGGATGTCTTTGTACAGGGCTCGCAGGACGCCGATGAAATCGACGCCGGGATGCGAATAGAACCTCTGATCTTCGATAGCAATAAATGCCTTCTTTACCCGATCGGGTATCTGATGCTGAGGAACAAAATTACGGCGCTCATAATAGAATTCCGCGAGCACTTTGCCGTCTGCGGAATAGACCACTGTCGATTCAATAGGTGAGTAGGTTTCGAGCGTCTTGACCTCCGGCAGATCCGAAAGCGACCAGTAGAGAAGTCCTACGCCGGCGCCGAACAAAATACCGAAGATCGCAAGGAAAAGCAGGAGTTTCCAATTGGAGAAGAAAGACATGAGGGTATTATAGCAGGAGAATAATAGCGCGGAAGGCGCCTTCCTCGCTTCCGAACTTCCGGCTACCTTCTGCCTTATGGCCCCTGACTTCTGTCTCCTGACTTGCTATAGTAAGAAATGCAGCCCGACCTTTCCAAAGTGCCGACGAATCCAGGGGTCTATATCTTCAAAGACCGCAAAGAAAAGATCCTGTATGTCGGCAAGGCCAAGAACCTGCGGAATCGCCTCAGGAGCTATTTCCAGAACTCTTCGGGGCTTGACGCACGCAAGGCGCGCATGGTGAGCCTGGTCCGCGACTTCTCATTCATCGCGACCGGCAACGAACTTGAAGCCTTCATCCTCGAAGCAACGCTTATCAAGCGGCACAAGCCGCCGTTCAACATCGTGCTGCGCGACGACAAGAGCTATCCGTACCTTGAGATCACGATGAGTGATCCTTGGCCCTGCATCCAGGTTGTAAGGAGAATCAGGAGGGACGGCAATCGCTATTTCGGTCCGTATGTGCCTGCCCAGGCGATGTGGGAAGCGCTCGACTTCATTCGCCGCACCTTCCCGATACGCACCTGCAAGCACGCCCTCGACACCCCGATGCGCCCCTGTGTCCAGCACCAGATTAAGCGCTGTTCCGCGCCGTGCGCCGGACTGATCAGCAGAGACGACTACTTGAAGGTGGTCGATGATGTCATCCTCTTCCTCCGCGGCGAAAAACAGGGCCTGCTCGACAGGCTCGAGCAGCGCATGCAGGAACTCTCCAATGCCCTTCAATTCGAAGAGGCCGCGGCTGTCCGCGACCGTCTCGCGCTTTTACGCAAGGCGTTTGAGGCCCAGAAGGTTGTCGCACCGGAGCTGGGCGATCTCGATGTCGTCGGCTTTGCGGCGGAAGGCACAGGGGAGCCGTATCGAGCGGCTGTCGAGATCCTGTTTGTGCGGGGCGGCGTGCTGATCGGTTCGCGGGATTATGTGATCGACAAACCGGTCAGCAGGGATGAGCCGGAAATCCTGCGCGATGTTTTGCAAAACTTCTATGCCAAAGACATTCTGCCCCCGCCGCTGATAACAGCCGATGTCATGCCCGACAGCAGCGATGTCCTGTCCGCCTGGCTTCTGCAGCGGCGCGGAGAGCCGGTAGCCGTCGAATCTCCGAAAAAAGGGAAAAAGCGTGACCTGGTTGACATGGCCAATGAAAATGCGGGATTCGCCCTTGAGCGAAAAAGGCGCCGGATAGCCGAAGACCTTCCGGCCGAGTTGCAGGAGCGCCTTGCGCTGCATGCCATGCCGAAAACCATCGGCGCTTTTGATGTATCGACTATCCAGGGCAGTGACTCGGTCGGCGCCTTTGTCTACGCCGAGCACGGAAAATTCAGAAAAGACCTCTATCGGCACCTTCGGATAACCGAGGTTGCCGGGGTGGACGACTACGCAATGATGAAAGAGACCATTGAGCGGACGTTGCTGAACCTTGACGAGCAGATCCCCGACCTGCTGATCGTTGACGGCGGTCGCGGTCAGCTTGACGTGGCCAGAAGGGTATTAAGGGACCTTGCTATCGACCGCGACCTTGTGAGCCTGGCCAAGAAGCCGGACCGCGTATTTCTCACTGATGACAATGTCGTTCCGATAGATGATGCGAGCAGGTCGTCGCTCTTTCTCAGGCGCATCCGGGACGAGGTGCACCGATTCGCGATCAGCTATCACCGGAAGCTTCGCGACAAGCGGCTCAGCGAGTCGGTGCTCGAAGGAATCCGCGGGGTCGGCCCCGGACGCCGCCTGGAGCTTCTCAGGCATTTCGGCAGCCTCGACGGTATCCGCACGGCATCGGCAGATGATATTATGAAGGTCAGGGGCATAACACGTCCCATCGCAGAGAGCATCCTGCTCGAAATCAATCGCAAGGAGTCGCCTGAATGAACATTTTCATTTCCGGTTCAATGGCATACGACCGCATTATGGATTTCCCGGGCCGATTTTCGGACCATATCATGCCGGACAAGATTCACATGCTCAATGTCTGCTTCACGGTAAATGGCATGGCCGAAAAGCTCGGCGGAACGGCCGGGAATATTGCATATACCCTTGCGCTGCTTGGTGAAACGCCTACGCTTATCGCCGCTATCGGAAAAGATTATGCGACATATTTTTCATGGCTGCGCAGCCACGGCATCTCTACCGACAGTCTGACCATTGTCCAGGAAGAGTTCACTGCAGGCGCTTATATTACGACCGATCAGGCCGATAATCAAATTACGGGGTTCAACCCCGGTGCGATGAAGCACCGGGCGCGGTTCGACTTCTTCACCGCTACCGCTGATACGGCCATCGGCATTATTGCCGCCGGCAATCTTGCGGATATGGCTGCCCATGCCGAAGTGTATCGCAGCAAGGGGGTTCCGTTTATCTGCGACCCCGGCCAGTCGCTCACCGCATGGGACGGCGATGCGCTCAGAAAATGGATAGCGGGCTGCACAATTTTGATCACCAATGATTATGAACTTGAGTTAATTATGAAGATGACCGGCATGCCGCGTATAAGCATCCTTGAGGCGGTTGACACCCTTATTACTACGCTGGGGGAAAAGGGATCGGTCATTGCAACGAAAAGCGGGGAAACACATATTCCTGCCGCCGACGTCAATAAAGTGCTCGACCCGACCGGCGCCGGCGATGCATACCGAGCCGGACTGATGAAGGGGATCATTCTGCAAAGGCCTCTCTCCGTAGCCGGCAGGATGGGCGCGGTAGCAGCAGCCTATGCAATAGAGCAGTACGGCACGCAGGAGCACCGTTTCACGTGGGATGAGTTTGACGCCCGTTTCAAACAGAATTTCGGCGAGCCGATAGCGAATCGGTGAGCTTCTGTTGGATGCTAATTATTGAGGAGTGACCCGATGGACGATATCAAGAAGAAAATTTCACTAGATGACCTTCAGCTGCCCGGGTTACCCGACACGACGGTGGAGGTGATCACGGCGCTTGAAGATGATAACTGCTCAATCCAGAAGCTTGAACAGGTTATTCTTCGCGACCCTACGCTGACGGCCGAGATTCTGAAGATTGCGAACGCTCCGCTGTACCGGACCGGCAAGTCCGTCAAGACCGTTGCGGAAACTATCATGGTGCTCGGCATGGGCAACCTTGTTTCCCTCGTTTCCATCGCTTCCCTGGCGAACGAGTTTTCGACCCATGAATTCGACCGCACCATCCTCAGGCATATGCTTGCGGTTTCCGCCATCGCCGCGCTGCTGGCCCCGGAGGTAAAGAGCACACGCGTACGGAACGAGTTTGCCGTTGTTGCCGGGTTGCTCCACGATATCGGCAAGCTCGCGATGAGCTCCGGCATGCCGGGCGATTATGGCAAAACACTCGAAAGGGGGCTTGCCGAACAACGCTCGTTTGCAGACCTGGAGCGCGAACATTTCGGCTTCACGCATGCCGAAGCGGGTGCCTTGCTTGCCGAACGCTGGCATTTTCCGCCTCTTTACCGGGAGGTTATTGCTGCTCACCACAATGCAGGAGTACCAACCGAAATGAATGAAGTCGCGGCACTCACAACATTGATCCGCATTGCGGATTGCCTTGCACTGGATGCCGGCATAGGCCACGGAACGGCAGAGGTGCCAGAGCTGCAGCAACTGATCTTCCTGCTCGGCATCAGTGCCGAGACCCTCGAAACTATTCGTCCGCAAATTGATGAGATGAAGACGATGAAGATTTAACCTGGGTTATTCATGGCATATGAGGAATAGCCCGCTATTAAAAACGAGGCAGAAACAATAGGCAATCTGTTTCTGCCTCGATGGAGATTTGCCGCTACCGGTGCCGCACCTCGTCATTTCCGGCAATCAGCGCATTTCCGGGACAGGTACTATTTTTTCTGCATTGCCTGCCACTCTTCAATTACCGCCTTGCACTCAGGCGTCGCCTTGGCGAGATTTTCCGGTTTGGCAACGCAGCCTCTTCTGCCGCCGCCGCCCTTTGCGACATCGGCACACGGACCACCGGGGGCAATAAGGGCGCCGCATTCCTTTTCGAACTTCGCCCTGTTGGCATCATCATCCGCGGCAAACGCATTGACTCCAAGAAGCAGCACCGCACTCAAAACAACAATAATCTTTTTCATTGTTACCTCCTCAGACTTTTGGATTGTATGGATGAACAAGGTCCACCCATAGGCGGGACATCAGGTGGTTTGAGGATAGTATCTCTGCCGAGCACTCATTTGTCAAGGGAAGTCATGCGAAAATCATAAAGACTACTCGACCTGCATGATTATGCTTTCCTTGCTTCACAGGGGCTCATCGGCTCGCTTGAGAGCAGAGATCCAGTACCACGCGCTAATAATATAGGTTGATGTGGAAGGTATTCACCGGTCGCCGGTTTTGAGATACTGTTCCCAGACGAGAAAGAGCTCCCGCGTTGCCCGGAGGTCGCGGGCGCAATAGCGGGCTATATCGATGTGCCGGCCGGTGCAGAAGAGGTCTTTCACATCGGCGCCTGATATGCCTTCTTCTTTCGAGCTTTTAATGCCGAAGGTGCGACACCACATATCGAGGCTGAAACGCCTCCGCACCGCTCCGTAAAAAGTGAGCTGGTCGCATAGGTCGATATGGGTTGCGTAATACCGGTTCGGCATAAGATCGCGCGTCGGCTTGATGCGATGCACTGCGGAGCGTATCAGGAGAAACGGACAGTCGAAGGTGCGACCGTTGAAGGTCACGAATTGGCCGCCCGTCGCAATAAGCTTCCAGAACTTCTGCAGGATTTCTGCCTCGGTGCCGCATTCATAAACCACGCCGTCGTCTTCGAACGGTAGAAGCATATCGCCGGGTGTCTGGAAATAGACCGCACCGCGATTCGTATCGGCGTCGAGCATGCCGATCGTGACGATCTCCGCCGTATTCGGGTAGAACGAGAGGCTCTCTCTGACCTTTCCCGCCTCTTCGTCGGTCTCTGCATACCGAAGCAGGTATTCCTGCTGTGCAGTGTCGAGGGTTTCAAAAGCGACGCCGACCGTCTCGATGTCGAAAACAATTCGCTTCATGGAAAGCGTTCCGCCTGCCCTTCATAAAGAGAAGGGGACGTCTGCGCGTCCCCTTCTCCCGTGTGTTGCACAACCGCTTCTCTGCTTTGATTACGCCGCCTGCTTCGGCAGGTTCTCCATCACCTTCCAGGTCTTGAGAATATCGATGCCTTTTTGCAGTTGAGTATCGTCTTTCTCCTCGACTTCGAAAACGGCCTTTTCCTTTTCCGTGCTCTCGCCGCCCTTTTTCGGTTCGCCGTTTTCGTTTTCGAGATGGCGCTCGAGATCGCGTTCGCGCATCACCGGGATCTCCTTGCCGTCCTTCGATTCGAGCTTCACCACAATATCGGGGGCAATGCCGACGCTCTGAATGCTCGTGCCGTTCGGCGTATAATATTTTGCGGTTGTCAGGCGAAGCCCTGATCCGTCCGACATCGGCACAAGACTCTGGACCGATCCCTTGCCGAATGTCTGCACACCGACGATGACGCCCCGCTTCCAGTCCTTCAGCGCACCTGCCACAATCTCAGACGCACTGGCGCTTCCTTGATTTACGAGGACGACGATCGGCACCTTCTCATACGTCGCAAATTCCTTCTCGGTAAAATATTCGATCTTGTCGCCTATTCTTCCCTTGATAAACACCACGAGTTTTTTCGGTGGCAGGAACTGTTCGCTTACCTCGACGGCAGCGTTCAAGAGCCCGCCGGGATTGTTTCTCAGATCAAGCACCAGTCCTTTCATGCCGGACTTGTTCAGTTCAACGAGGGCCTTTGCCATATCCGAAGCGGTTGTTTCCTGAAACTGCGTCAGCTTGATGTAGCCGATGTCATCGCGGATCATCTTGTACTTCACGCTCTTGATTTTGATGATATCGCGCACAATCGTGAAGTCCTTCGGTTCTTTCCAGCCGTCCCGATAAATGTTCAGCACGACCGCCTTGCCCTTCGGCCCGCGCATTTTGGTCACGGCGTCGTGAATGGCCATGTCTTTTGTCGATTCACTGTTGATCTTCAGGATCTTGTCTCCTGATTTCAATCCCGCCCGGTAGGCAGGCGTATCTTCGATGGGAGCGATTACCGTCAGGATGCCGTCCTTGGTGGCAATTTGAATGCCGAGACCGCCGAATTCGCCTTTGGTGTCCGCCTGGAATTCCTTGAACTGCTCCGGCGTCATATAGCCCGAATGCGGATCGAGCGATGAGAGCATCCCTTTCACCGCGCCGATCACGAGATCCTTCGTTTTCACATCGTCCACATAGTTTTTCTTGATGAGCGCCATGACCTCGGTAAAAAGACGCAGGTCGTCGTAATTGCTTTGTGCGCTGACCGCCTGAATCCCCCATCTGCCCATTACGATTCCACCCAGAATAATGCACAGCATGGCGAATATCAGCAGCACTTTTTTCCGCGAAAACATCATTTCCTCCTCTATCGCGGCGTATTAACGCCGGCCCAGCCACTGCTGGGGATCAAGCGGTTTTCCTTTATAACGAATCTCAAAATAGAGCCCGCTGTTGCCAGTCGCCTGCGATTCGCCGACTTCCCCAACAGCCTGATTTTCTTTTATTATAGCGCCGTTCTTCGAAAAAATCTTCGACAGATTGCCGTAGAGGGTATGATAGCCGCCGCCGTGGCTGACAATGACGAGCTGCCCGTAGCCTTTAAAGGTTTCGGCATAAACTACCTGCCCATCTGCAATCGCTTTTGCGGAGGTTCCGCTTGCGGCATTGATGGTAATGCCGCTCCGAAAAACCGGCAGATTGAAGATCGGATCAACCTGACTGCCGTATTTAAGCTCGACACTCCCGGAAACGGGCCACGGCAGTCTGCCCTTCTTCCGCGTGAATGCGCTGTCTTCATAAACTTCGTGCTTGCCGGAGGACGGTTTCCCGGCGCTCCGCCGCCGTTCGCGCTCTCTGCGCTCCGCCTCTTCGACAATCCGGGAAAGCCGCTTCTGATCTTCTTTCAGCGATTCTATCAGGCGCTCGTATGTCGCCTTGTCCTTGCGGACCTGCCCCAGCAGCTCTTCGCGCCGTTGCTGTTTTTCCTTCAGTTCGCCTTCTATTCTGGCAAGCTTCTTTTCCTCTCCCTGCAACGATCCCTTCAGCCGGGCCAGTTGCTCTTCCTCCTTGTGAAGGTTCGTGAGATCTTCCTGATATTTGGCGATAAGCTCGCGGTCCCTTGCCGAAATGTCGCGCAGATAGCGCATCAGCCGCATGGAACGCCCCAAATCATCGGTCGAAAGAAGAATCAGGAGGGCATCGCTCTGGGCATTCGCTCGCTGGATGGCGCGCAGGCGCCGTTTGAGATGTTCGCGCCTGACATCGAGCGCCGCTGTCGAACGGGATATCTGGTCTTGAACTGCTGCGATTTTCTCCTGGATGGTGCGAATATTCGCCCGCTGCTTCCGGTGCCGGCGATCCACCTCGCGCAGCTCCTCGGCGGCTCGTCTCAGATCCTCGACGACAGAGGCCTCGATTTTGCGGGTCTGTTCGAGTTTCTTTTTATGCTGACGGATATCACGGTCGAGTTTGTTGTACTGTTCCTTTGCGCTCGCAGCAAAAACAGCAGTCGGCTCGACTGCAAAATATATCAAATGCACTGCAAAAAGAACCGCACAGAGCCGCCAGGTGCCGTCTGTCATGCGCGCCGCGCCGTGATCATTCAGGAAAACCGTATCCTGCCTATTGCCACAAGTGCTCCAGCGATGCCGAAAATCAGGCCGACAATCGGCAGGGCAATCGTCAGCTCAATGGGAAACACCAATGCTTTCAGCATCGGAAACTCAATGCCGAAATTCGAGACGAGCAGCGTGTAGCAGAGATAGGCCGCGAGAAACGCCAGCAAGCCGCCGGCAATCCCGATGGTGCCGCCCTCCATGAGAAACGGGAGGCGGATAAAGCCGGCCGACGCACCAAGCAGCTTCAGGATCTCGATATCTTCCCGTTTGCGGTAAAACAGGTTCTTGACGCTGCTGTATATAACGAACCCGATGCCGAAGCCCACCAGTCCGAACAACCCAAGCCCGACTGAAACAGCTACATTTTTTATCTGAGTGATGGTTGCCGCGATCTTCTCGCCGTCATAGACCGAATCGACGCCATTGAGTGCCTTCAGTTCCTCGCGCATTTTTTTCACGGTTGCAGTCTCAACGGCCTCTCTGTGCAGCCTGACTTCAAGCGAGGCAGAGAGCGGGTTGTCCTGCAGCCCGTCCAGAACCGGCCCGAGATCAGGGGCTGCTTTCTTCAGTTC
>DATHDH010000126.1:0-9597 GCA_035319145.1 Dissulfurispiraceae bacterium
TGAGAAAATCAGGGAAATCCGACGGCGGCATGGAAATATTTTTCTGAACAGTCAGTGCGTTGCCGGAAACCGATGCATAGACAAGCGTTACACTTTCCTGTTCGAAACTGACGACAATGTTGTCTGCCAACGACTCCCCCAAATAACGGTAGTAACTGACGAGTGCTCCTTGAGGGGCACAGTATTATATATCGGAGGCAGAATGTATTTCTGAACAGCCGGGGAGTGGTTGGAAATCCGGATGCAGACGGGGTACGACCGTTACAGAAGGGGGTTATCTGCCGAATCTGCCGTGACGATGCTGCATCCAGAGCGGTCTGCATGAGTCATCGCGGAGAAAAACCTCTTTGCCGCTGTCGAGAAACCGAATGCGAGTGGCACTGAGAGAAACTGCACCGTCCCTGCTGAAAAATTTCGAGCCGGTGACTTCTATCTTCTGCCCCGGGGTCAGGGTAAGCCCTTGCTCCAGTACAAACCATCGCGGGGCGAGAAAGACCCGGTAGCTCTTCGTTTCGACCTGCACCTGAAGTGTCACGGGCCCCCGCATCGTTGCGGGAGAAACCTCCATGACCGTTCCGCGCACGGTGAGTTCGGTGTTTTCGTCATAGGGAACACGCGTTTCTTCCTCGGCGGCCGGTGCCGAAGCAGCCGGGAACAGGAAAAGCAGAGCGATAAAAAACGACGTTATAAGATGTTTTATCATGAGTTCCGTGGCTGTCCGACAGCGGTCGCAGCACTGAGCGACCGCTGTCGGATTATACCCTTTCAGAATCCCGAGTGAACAGAATTTTTTAATACATCATCCGGTGCATCCCCATGCCGCCGCGCATGCCCATGCCATAACCGGCAACGCCTGCGGCCTGGGCCTTTTGCATAAGCTCGGTCTTCAGCTGAAAGATCTCCTGATGTTTTGCATTGATTGCATTCCAGTCAGGGGTTGCCTGGGCCCTGAGGTTCCACATTTCCTGATGCAGCTTGGCGATCTTTTCCCGCTGGGGAGCCGTATCCTTCTGGAACGCCTGATACTTGGCGGCCTGTTCCGGCGTAAGATTCGCCGGCGTTGCGCCGCCCATCATCGGGCACATGCCCATTCCCATTCCCATACCTTTGCCCATCGGCCCCATCGCAATCGCCGAACCTGCGACCGCGAGGGAAAGCACCAACGCCGCGATAATCAGAGCTCTTGCTTTCATCCTGCCAATCCTCCTTAAGTTTTTTCAGGAAATTAGCAGTATCCGTGCCATGCTAGAGGATGAGATTAATAAGCAGTAATATCAATAAAATATCTCAGTAAGAACTAGCTTCTGGAGTCGCTGCGCAGCAATGTGCTGCAAATATTGCACTAATTTTGCGCAGGAATTGCACCGGATTGCGAAGTCATTTTATTAATAAACGCTCTGCGCTATTTTTGTGGTCAGGCCGCCGAGCATGTTTGTGTAGCTGCCCAGTTCATTGTCATACCATCCGTAAATGACCGCCTGCGTTATCGGCACCTTCACGGCAGTCGGCGCGTCCGGCGGCAGTTGAACGCCGGCAGACGCCAGAAATGTCTTCAGATCGAGATTCACGATGCCGGTGCGGGTATGCGTCTCGTTGCCTTCGATGATGGTCGCAGGGCCGAACATTCCGATAATGTCGGACGAAACATTCTGTTCTTCGGTGAATCTGACGAAGCCTCTCGGGTCTTTCTTCTCCGCGTCGCGGTAAATGTCATTCACGAGGGTTCTGGTAATTACGGGGTTTTCGTTTTCGTCGCGCAGCGCAATGACGAGAATGATGAGCGAACCGGTCGAAACCGGCACTCGGACCGATTGGGCAATGAAACCGATTCGCGTCATTTCGGGAATCACGAGGCCGAGAGTCCTCGCCGCTCCGGTTGTCGTCAAAATGATATTGTTGAAGATGCTCCTGTTCTTTCTCAGATCTTTTGACCCCTCGCCCGGGAGGCGGTCGAGGACCTCCTGCGACCCGGTACTGCCGTGGACGGTTGCCATGGAAACGCTGAGAATCTTTTCGACCCCGAAATAATCGAGCAGGGGCTTGAACATGTAAGCAAGACATGTTGTTGTGCAGGACGCCCCGGAGATGACGCTGTGGCTCTTCGGATCGAACTCGTGGTCATTGATGCCGAGGACGAGCGTCTTTGCATCGTCGGGTATCTGGCGCCCCTTTTCCTTAATCTTGAACGGAGCCGACACAATTACCTTATCCGCTCCCGCCTCTATATGCCCGCGGGCCGAACCGCCCTTCACATCCGGCATCAAAGTGGGATCGGTATACTTGCCGGTCGCGTCGACGACAAGCTTGACGGCGTGGTTCCGCCAGGGAATTTCTTTCGGGTTGCGCGTCTCGCGCAGAATAGTAACCGGAATTCCGTCTATCAGCATCGTTCCTTTGTCTTCGTTCAGGTTCGTAATGAGCCTTTGGGCCTTGTATCCGAAAAGATACTTCTGCAGGGGTCCGTAAGAAGAATCCTTCTCAATGTAGAGCGCGATATCATCAAGCCTCATACCGACTTTTCGCCCGATGTTGACGACGATTCCCGAAAAGGATCGCTGTCCGATGTGGTGCCACAAAGTGAGTTTTCCGATCCGTCCGAGGCCGTTGATGCCGAGTACGGGGGCCTTTCCGGAAAGCATGTTAATACCTTTTGTCGTCATTGCAAGCCTCCTGAGCGCATTATTCTGCTGCCAATCTTACTTCCTGAGACGGATGATTACCAAGATAGACGCCTCCGCTCCGGCCGTCGATGCTGATGAGGTCGCCGGAACCGATAGTCGCCTTGTTCAGGGAACAGCTTTTTTCCGCTTCGGAAACGACGAGTTTCGGACATCCGACAACGCAGGTCTTGCCGAGGCGTCTCGCTATAATTGCAGCGTGCGACGTCGAGCCGCCGCGCGCTGTAAGCAATCCATCCGTGGCGGATATAAGTTGAATGTCGTCGGGCACGGTGTCTGCCCTCACGAGGACTAACGGAAGCGCAGGCATCTGACTCCTGAAACGGTCGATATCCTGCATGTCGAAGACCGCCCGTCCGCTCAGTGCCCCCCCTCCGACACCGATACCGCTGGCGCAATAACCGGCCGTCAGTTCCTGGGTCGGAATGAAAGCGGATACGCTTTCCTGGCGCATCACCGACATGTCGCGCGTCTGCAAAATGAAGAGCTGAGCGGCGGCCTTGCCCTCGAAGGTAAATTCGATCTCCTGGGCGCTCCATTTTTCCTCATAAACGAGACGCTTGACCGTCTTGAGCAGCGACCCGTAAATCTCGGGAAAGAGTTCTTCGAGCGAGATGTCATAGGTGCGCTCTTCGAAATGCTTCTGCTCAATCGAGATCGGCAGTGTTTTTACCAGGCCCGAGACAATATCTTCTCCCTGCGCGCCCATCGCGAAATCGCCCCAGAGCATGACCCGGTCGGAGAGCTCGCGCGGATTGCGGGTAAAGACCACGCCCGTTCCGGAATTCGTATCGAGGTTGCCGTAGACCATGGCCTGAACCAGCACCGCTGTTCCCCATTGATCCGAGATGCCGAGGATCTGTCGATAGGCGCATGCTTTCCGGGAATCCCATGACTGGATGACTTGAGCAATAGCTGTCTCGAGTTGCTCATACGGGTCGTCACTGATCGAGATTCCGTTTGCGAGAATTCGATCCCGATAGGCCATTGCGACATCCCGCATCTGTTCGGGCGAGAACTGGATCTTCATATCGACCTTGTGGCGGCGCTTGAAGGAATCGATAATGGCGTCGAACACATCGCGCTCCATGCCGAAAAACATGCCCCAGCATTGAAGAAATCGCCGGTAACAATCCCAGGCGAACCATGGTTTGCCGGTAAGATCGATTAACCCGTCGACGGTTTCGAGATTCAGGCCGACGTTGAGAAACGAGTTCATCATGCCTGGCATCGAGAGCGCTGCACCGCTGCGCGCCGAAACCACCAACGGTTTGTACGGATCTCCGAACCTTCTGTCGGTAGACTCTTCCAGTCGCTTCAACTGTTTTCGTATTTCATCTTTCAGATGTTCGCGCGTGTAGCTGAACTGCTGAATTGCGGGCATGCAGCGGAATACTTCCGTGGTAATGAGAAATCCCGGAGGCACCGGCACGCCGAGCGAAGAGAGCCTTACAAGGTTGTACCCTTTGTTCCCCAGGTGAATGCGGTCTTTTGTCGCCCGGTTCGGCGCATGTATCGAGGAGACAATTTTTTTTGGATCATAGCTCATGAGGAGATCGAGCTGCATCTCGTCGAGCACATCGGATTGCTCGTGCAGGGTTCTCAGTATTGCGCTGATAAAGGTGTCGAGCTGCTGCAGGCCGGGAGAGAGAGCGACGAGTTCGCGGAGAAGCTTTTCGGTGACGGTATTCACCAGTTGGTGCTCGTTCTTGTCGCCGTCGTTGTGGTACTTCGGCACGATTCGTTCGCTGCCGATGCGCAGCACAATCGTCTGCAGGTGGGGCTTGAGCATACCGGAGTAATAGGTACTCAAGATGTCCTGAACGCCCTCGGAAAAGCCCCTGAATATGTCGATAAACTGGGAATACGAGAAACGGCGCACCTCAAGCGCTCCCGAGAGCAGTTCAAAAGTATTTTCAAGGCGGTGCGATGATATACCGTCGAGCGTAAGCGCGTGGAAAAAGAGTTTCGCGTATTTCTCGATCTGGAAGAGCGTTGCGCGGGTGATGAAACGCAACGGAACGGTCCGTATCAGTTCATCGAAAAGCGTGTTGGCATAATTTTCGAGCCGGAACGTAAGGGCCAGCGCATTGAATTTCTTCTCGACATATCGGCCGTACATTGAGGGAATGCCGGCCGCAACATGGCGCTTGCGGGCAATGTCCTCGATCGCCTCGAAGCGTTCCGGCGAGAGGATGATCTCCTTCAGCCGGTCGAGATAGTGGAGCACGGCAGAGAGCCTCACCTGAATACTCTCGCTCTCGAGTGCAGCAGTCAATTCGTCACACGACGGCAGCCCCATCCCGGTGGCGGAAATCAGCTGCTCCTTCAGATCATGCGTTCCGAGGCGGTATTTCTGCCGCAGAAGACGGTAAAAGCGAATCAGGAGATCGGCTCGCTTGCGCTCGCGCTCAGGCGTGGTTGCCGTCTCGAGATACTCATGGAGCACGGTGTCGGATAGTTCCAGCACATCGGGAACGGATTCGATATGCAGCGTCGAGAAGAGTCCTTGTATCAGCCGGTGCAGATCAATGACATACGGACCCGAAGGGTCAATGACCGCAAATACGTCTTCGGGCAGATAGGGTTTCAAGACGTTCTTATCGCCGGTTCGCCAGAACTCTATCGCCGCCTCGATGAAATCGACGATTACCGAACTGCTCTCGACATGGCAGTGTTTCCTGAGGCAATGAACAAGCGGGTCGCGGGTTCCTGCTGCATCGTCAAGGGCTGTGGATACATCGCGGAGCGCACCCTCGGCATTGATGACGTTGAAATAGGCGGGGAAGCACTTGGCCAGCTGTTTTACAAGATGGTAGACCGGCGCAATGTCGCTGTTCAGCAGACTGGTGATATCTTTCTGGAAGAGGTCCGTATCGTTGATATGCACACCGCCGAGCTTAAGATTGATGAGCAGACCAGCCAGCAATGACTTCGACCATTTGGGACAGAGCTCGATCAGTTCGAGCCAAACGCGGATATTTTTCACATGCGATTTGTTGACCTTGACCTGCCAGTCGTCGGTGATCCCGGAGACATTCGGCTGCTGGAATCCGAATGTGAGACAGTATTGGTTGAACCATTCGACGAGCGAGCTGGTTCCGAGGGCGTGGATTTCGGAGCCGATTGTCAGAATGCATTGTAAAACCGCATCGGGAAACGAGTCGAAACTCCGTCGCAAAATATCGAGGGGCGTTGACAGCGTTCCGATGAGCGTCTCGGCGGAACCCGTCCTGAGCATGCCTGAGACGGTTCTACCGATCTCGCGGATGGTGTTTTCGAAAATCGAAGCGAGGCCCGGAGATTCAAGTATCATGAGGAGATAAGCAATCCTGATTGCACCACTTTCGTCCGCAGGCAACTTTTCTGTGCCTTCTTCGTAATAAGTGACTATCTGCAGGTGGCCCGGATGCGCAAGGAGGTCGCTCAGGCGATGCACTCCGTCCCGATCTCCCGGCTGATCCATCGCGACCAGATGTTGCAGTAAGCCGCGAAGGTTCTCATGCGAAACCGGTTTCATCAGGTCCCTGAATGCCGGAAGATGACGACCGAATGCCGGAACATCCTCGAACCAGCCGATCGGGTCTTTCTGATTCAGCCAGAATTGGTACGTTTCACGGAACGACCGGAGGAGCAAATCATTGAGAGAACGGAGCGTGCCTTCCGCCGGCTGTTTGTCGAGGATGCGCTGCGCGAGGCGTTTCAGCGGGTGGGCATTGATGCAGACCATAAGGAAACGATCTGTGTCCAGCCTCGACAGCCGCATGCATGCAGTTTCCAGGAGCGGCAGGTAATCGTGAAGCGGACGATTCCCGTCGAGCAGTATCTTCTGGAGATAGAACATAAGCGCGTCGATGGCCTTGCGGGAAATCTCTTTATCGGCTTGCTCGATCGCCTCGAAAAGGAGAACGGTAATCGCCTGCATTGCGGCCGGTCCCTGGGCATGCGCATCATGGAGCAAAAAGTTCTTTAATGAGTATGAGCGGATGTCGTCAAGAACGGCATGCCAACGGCGGGGCGAGCGGATCAGTTCCTTGTGAAGGGCTTCGGCAGAGGGCAACAAACCCGGATATCCTCTGACGGTGTCACAGAGAATCTGATAGCGATCAGACATCTGGCCGGAATAGTCAGCAGACATGCCAGCTCCTGCCCGATTGCACCCGGTTACGCTGAAACGAAGAAACAACCGGCTGCGAAACTGGACGCCTATCGTCGTCTCACTCCGCGGCGGCCTATGCCTCGCGGCGGAAACAAGCGCATCATGCAAGGCGCCTTATACCCACAGTTTAGCAGGAAAGGGCGCGATTGCAAAACCCCGGTGTCATCCGACCGTTCGCCTGGCGCACATGAATTCATAAACTTCCCGGGCTCGGTCAATGCCGGACGTTAGTGCGAGCATGAGTTTATTTGACTCGGCTCCGGCGGCTTCATTACTATAGTTAAAATGTTTTCTCGCATATGAATCAGGATACTGTGCAACATATTATCGCAATCCGAGTGAACGGTGTTGAAATGAACTGTCCGTCCGGTATCACCATACTTGAGGCATGCCGGGCCGCCGACATTTTTATCCCGACACTTTGTCACGACAAGCGACTTATTCCTCAGGGCGCCTGCCGTCTTTGCCTCGTGGAGATAAAGGGCTATCAGATGCCGGTGGCTGCCTGTTCCACGCCGGTGCTCGCCGGGATGGACATTCTGACCGAAAGCGATGAACTGACACTGCTGAGACGGGCAACGCTTGCATTGATTCTCGCCAACCATCCGAACGACTGCATGTGCTGCGAGAAGGCTGGGCGATGCACCTTGCAGGAGCTTGTGTACAAACATGGGGTAGCGCCTCCGTCCGATGCCCCTCGCTATGATGCGCTGCCTGTGCAGGACGACAATGAATCGATTCTGGTCGATGTCAATAAATGCGTGCGCTGCGGCCGCTGCATTGCCGTTTGCCGCGACCTTGTGAAGCGGAGCGCCGTCGTTATGCATACCCCCGAGGGGGCCGACGAAACCCGCCTCATGCCGTCCGGCAGGATAATGATCTTGAACGAGCGGTGCGATCTCTGTGGCGAATGCGTGACGACCTGCCCAGTCGGATCGATTCTCGATAAACAACAGCTTGGAAAGCGAAAAGAGCTCGCCGGAATCCGGATGCATGCCGGTTAAGGATATTTATTTACGGCAGGAGCGTACCAGTAGGGCCATATCTTATTTTTGGGCAGATAGGCATTGCCTTTTCCCCGACGGCAGTTTTTTATTATTTCGAGCGGCAGGTGAATGATGACATTTATTGAAACACTTATTCTCGGCATCATCGAAGGGCTGACAGAGTTTTTACCTGTGTCTTCTACCGGTCACATGATACTTGCATCGGCTGTCATGGGAATCGGCCGCGACGAATTCGTGAAGACCTTTCAGATCGCTATTCAGCTGGGGGCTATCCTTGCCGTCCTGATGCTGTATCGCGACCGCTTCTTCGTGAGCGCCGAAATATACATGAAACTTGCCGTCGGGTTTGTCCCGACCGGTGTCGTCGGCCTTCTTGCCTATAAAACCATCAAGCACTATCTGTTCAATCCGTATGTGGTCAGCGCTACCCTTATTGTCGGCGGAATTGTGCTTATAGTTCTCGACAAATGGACCGGGAATAAAAGGTCTCGATATGCGGCAGCAGAAAATATTTCCTATGCCGGGGCCGCGCTTGTCGGTCTCGTGCAGTGCTTTTCTATGATTCCCGGCGTTTCGCGCGCGGCTGCGGCCATCTTCGGGGGGCTGTTGGCAGGGCTTGACAGGAAACAGGCGACTGAGTTTTCGTTTCTGCTTGCCATCCCGACCATGTTCGCAGCAACCGGCTATGATTTGCTCAAGTCGTCGGCGAACATCGACCACGGCCAGTGGATGGTACTCCTCACAGGCGGCGTCATCGCCCTGGTCTCGGCGCTGCTTGCGGTGAAGACCTTCATCTACATTGTACCCCGCTACGGTTTCCGGCATTTCGGCTACTATCGCATAGCGCTCGGTGCCGCATTCCTCCTATATGCCATAACAACGGGATTGCAGCTGTAAGCCGCATGGCTCATACATTCTCACCCTTGCCGTGAAACCTGCCGCATTTGTTCGCGAACAAAGGTCGATTGACTGACAAACCGTTCCGAATGTGTCGGCGTTTTCTCCCTTTATTGCTGCCCTTGCGCTTTCAGTTTTCGCGTAATAGTCCGATATAAAAAGGATGCGTATGCTATTGAAGTATGAAGTGAGAATGCATGAAGTCCGGATTTAAAGAGATCTTCAGCTTTCGAAATCTGCCCATTTTCTGGAAAATAGCCTCTTTGCCCATACTGGCGGTCGGTCTGACGATGATCGGGGTGTTTGCCTATGTCCTGCCGCTTACCAAGGAAAAATATATGGATGATAAAAAAGCAAATGCATCCAGCATGGTTGGCATTGCTTTTACGATAATCTCGGAATACGACCGCCGTGTTGTTTTAGGCGAGCTTACGCTTGAGCAGGCTCAGGAGAGGGCCAAAGCGAGAATCAGCAGCATCCGGTTCGGGGCCGACGAGAATGGCTACATATGGATCAACAATCTGGAGGGGCGGATGCTCATGCATCCAGTATATCCGGAGCTCAACGGTGAAAATCTTCTCGAATTCGAGGATGCGCACGGGAAGTTCTTCTTCAGAGAGATGGTTGAACTGGGCAAGGGTCGGGGCGAAGGGTATGTAGAATATGTATGGCCGAAATCTCCCGGGGCGGAGCCTTCCCCCAAAATCTCGTTTGTGAGGCTCTACCGGCCGTGGGGATGGGTTATCGGTTCGGGCATTTATGTCGATGACGTTATGATCATGGTATGGAAAATCACAATCGGGATCGTTGCATTGCTCGCGATTGTCGCAGCGATTATGACTGCGGCAACCTTCAT
>DATHDH010000127.1:0-59750 GCA_035319145.1 Dissulfurispiraceae bacterium
CGCTTCAGCGGCATACCCGACGAAGAGACGATTAGCGTGGTCGATGTCGGTCTGATCGCGCAGGTCTATGCGAACTTCTTCTCAAATGCGGTGAAATATACGGAGGCAGTCACAACCGAGCACGGTGAAAAAAAGAAATATATCTCCTATGGACGCGAAATACTTGCCAACTATTTCGGCGAGGGCAAGGACGGCATAAAGTACAACGTTTTCAGCACCGGCAGCCATCTGAGCGACGAAGACCAAGCTCGCATATTCCAGGAAGGCGGCAGGGCCGTCAATGCCGTTGATCGGCCCGGAAGCGGTCATGGACTTGCCTTTGTGCGGAATGCGGTCGAAATACACGGGGGCGTTGTCGGATATGAGCCGACGCATCTCGGTAACAATTTCTTCTTTATCCTCCCCAAAGAAACTCTGTGATTATTGCGATAAGCGGCGCAACCGGCTTCGTCGGCTCGCATCTGAAGGCCGCGTTTGAAGTGCGGCGCTGGACGGTGGTTCCGCTGGGTCGCGATGCATTTCGATCGCCCGACCTGCTGCGCAGGAAACTAACGGGCGCAGATGTCGTTATTCATCTTGCGGGAGCACCCATAGCAGCCCGGTGGACGGAGGACTACAAGAAAGAGATTCGCGCAAGCAGAGTCGCTACGACACACATGCTCGTATCGGCTCTCGGAGCACTGGAGTCGCGACCGAAGCTTTTCATATCGACCTCCGCTGTCGGAATTTATCCCGCGAATGTTCCCTGTGATGAGAGCACCTCTCCGCTGGCGGGCGATTTTCTTGGTCTGGTAGCGCAGGACTGGGAGCGGGAGGCGTCTCGTACTCGAGAACTGAATGTGCGAACCGTTATATTTCGTTTTGGCGTGGTGTTAGGCACAGACGGCGGGGCGCTGCAGAAGATGCTTATTCCGTTTCGCCTCGGCCTCGGCGGTATTATCGGCGACGGCAAACAGACCTTTTCCTGGGTGCACATCAATGATTTGGTTTCCGCTTTTCTCTTCGTGATTGAACATGAAGCGCTTGGCGGCGTTTTCAATCTCACCTCGCCCAATCCGACGACCAATGCCGGGCTCACAAAGGCCCTCGGCGCAGCATTGCATCGACCTGCATTCGTCCCGGTGCCCACGTTTGTATTGCGGCTTCAGCTTGGCGAAGGTGCGGATGTCCTGTTGAAGGGGCAGCATGTGTTACCGCGCCGCCTGCTCGAAACCGGTTTCAAGTTCAGATATCCGCGCATAGAAGAAGCCCTGATGGATCTTGTAGGGAGTTCTTAAGACGACAAAGGCTTCGGGGTAAATACCGAAGCCTCTTTTTTTCTGATGGTGAGCCATGGAGGATTCGAACCTCCGACCCGCTGATTAAGAGTCAGCTGCTCTACCAACTGAGCTAATGGCCCATCTTCAAGATTTATATGTTACGAAAAAGGACATTTTCGAGTCAAGGCGTGCGCGCATCAGGATGGAGCCCGGACTTACATCGAAGAATCAGTACTGCCCGCCTGTCAGCTGCCCGGTAACCGAACCGATCTTCACGCGGCTCTTCATCTGAACCGGAATATGCTTGTCGTCATCGGTGAGCCAGAGCAGAAGGTCTCCCTTCCTCCCGAAAATGCCTTCCGAAAGCATGACCGGCTGAATAAGAACGGTGTCGAATATCCCGGCGGGTGTCTGGACCCGTTCCTTTTTTATGACCTTGATTTCCATGCGATACAGTTTCTTGCTGTCGAACATCTGCACATATATCGACTTGCCGACCGACAAATCGAGAGTGCGCACATAATAAAGACTCGAAAGCGGATCGAACACGCCTGGGGTGTATTCGAATGTCACGCTTTCAGGTTTCAGATAATCGGCATAGAGGATTTTTTTGCCTGCTGTGTCGAATGTTGTCTCCTTGTCGCGACGATGGGTGCCTTCCCTGACTCGTATGCGATAAGATTCCGGCTTGCCGAAGCTCGTGCCGGCGCTCCGCTGCAGCCTCGCCTGCACATGATCTTCAACCTGATAGAAGGTTGAAATGAACTGCGTCGACCGCGCAGTTGAAGAGAGAAGCATCAGTCCGGACGTCTCTTGTGCCTCAAGCGTCGCGTATCCGACGGTAATGCCTCCCCATGAGAGTGCGTATTCGAGCCGCTCGGGTATCGAAAAGCCCCGAACGCCGCACGGTATCGTCAGCAGGACGATTATCGCTATCAAAAGAATGCGTATATGCATGGTTTGTTGTGCAAGGCGTCGTTCCTGCCGGGACGTCCGCCTTTCTGTTATGATAATAGGATGCGAGTGATTCCTGCAATCGATCTGAAAGATGGGCTCTGCGTAAGGCTTTTGCAGGGTCGCCAGGATGACTCCACAATCTACTCGCATAATCCGGTCGCTACCGCGCTGCAATGGCAGTCTTGCGGTGCAAAGCTGATCCATGTCGTCGATCTTGATGGCGCCTTTACCGGCGATCAAAAAAATCTCCTGAGCATTCTCCAGATTCGCGAAGCCGTGAAGGTCGAGATTGAGGTCGGCGGCGGCATCCGCGATATCCCGAGGATCGATCAGCTGCTCTCGACAGGCATTGAACGCGTAATACTGGGAACCGTTGCCATCGAAAAACCGGAGCTTGTTGCCGAGGCCTGCCGGAGGCATCCGGGGCGTATTCTCGTCGGTATCGATGCACGGAACGGTTTTGTTGCCGTGAAGGGATGGGTCGAAGTAACGCAGGTGCCCGCGCTGGACCTTGCTCTCCGGATGCAGGACTCAGGCGTAGCCGGAATTATTTATACCGATATTTCCAAAGACGGCATGCTGACCGGCCCGAATGTTGAGGCAACAGCCGATTTGGTCGAGCGGCTTGCAATCCCCGTCATAGCATCCGGCGGTGTTTCCTCGCTAGACGACATCCGCCGCCTCGCCGCAATCCCGAAGCTCTATGGCGCCATAACCGGCAAGGCGCTTTACTCCGGCACGCTCGATCTTGCCGAAGCAATTCGCGAGGCAGAGGCCGCATAGATGCTTGCCAAGCGCATCATCCCCTGTCTTGATGTTAAGGATGGCCGCGTTGTAAAAGGCGTCAGCTTCGAAAACCTGCGCGATGCGGGAGACCCGGTCGAGAATGCGATTTTTTATGATCAGCAGGGAGCTGATGAGCTGGTCTTTCTCGATATTACCGCCTCGTACGAAAAGCGTAAGATCATTCTCGACGTCGTGGAGCGCACGGCAAATGACGTCTTCATGCCTCTTACCGTCGGTGGCGGCATCAAGTCGCTCGACGACATCCGCGACCTCCTCAATGCCGGCTGCGATAAGGTTTCCATCAATACGACGGCGGTCAAAGAACCGTATTTCATCAGGAAGGCAGCCGAACGCTTCGGCAGCCAGTGTATCGTGGTCGCTATCGATGCGAAGCGCGTTGCAGACAACATGGCCGGGGCAACGGGAGAACCCTGGTTTGATGACGCCGTAATGGCGGATGTGTTGTTGGACCTGCCCGTTTCGTCTCAAAGCTGGGCGATCTCGACGCATGGCGGCCGCACGATGAAGTTGATCAATGCAGTTGCCTGGGCCCGCAAGATGGAAGATCTTGGTGCCGGCGAGATTCTGCTGACGAGCATGGATAAAGACGGGACAAAAGACGGATACGACCTTCTCCTGACGCGTGCCGTTGCCGACGCAGTGACGATCCCGGTCATTGCCTCAGGCGGCGCCGGGACGCTTGAACACCTCTATGACGGGGTGACGCAAGGCGGAGCGGATGCCGCGCTGGCGGCGTCGATTTTCCATTACCGCGAATTCACCGTCCGCGAGGCAAAGGAATATCTGCGGTCGCGGAAGGTCCCTGTCAGGCTGTAGGTTGTGCGGCTATTCCGATAAGGCATCGCTTCATCGCTCCGGCAAACGGCTTTCCCCTCCGACACTTCTGCGGAGTATCATCCCATGACCGTCAATATCGGCAGGGCCTGCCTGACGCTTGCGCTTGCAGTCTACGGGTTCATCTGCGCGATTCGGCCCTCGGAGTGGCACCTTATCAATGGTGCGAATCTGATCATTCATGAGGCGGGACATCTGCTGTTCGGCTGGTTCGGCACATTCATTGGAATTGCCGGCGGGACAATCGCTCAGCTGATGCTGCCTTCCGCATGCTCCGCGTATTTTCTGCGGTACGAATCCCGCTTTGCCTCCGCAGCAACGCTTTGGTGGCTTGGACAGAACCTGACGAATGTCTCGGTTTACGTGAAAGACGCACGCGCAATGGACCTGCCGCTGGTCAGCGTGGGAGGAGGGGCGGACACCATTCATGACTGGAATTTCATACTCGGCGCCCTCGGGCTGCTCGGACGAGATCAATTCATTGGGGGCGCCATTCTGGGTCTTGGGACGCTCATTATGCTTGCCGCAGTTGGAGGGATGGGCTACTTTTCGATGGAACGGTCCCAACCTGATGACCGTTCCACCTGCTGACTCGCCTAGAAAAAGACGTCCTTGAACTCGATGCCGGCTCCGTGCAGTCTCCTGTAGTCGGTCTTCAGGCGTTCGTTTGCGATGTTGGTATCGATGCGTGTCTGATCAGCGGGTTCCTCAGAAGAGCTGACCATATAGACCTTCGAAACCTTGCGCGTCTCGGCGCCGATTTTAAAGCCGAAAACAGCAGTATAAAGAAACATACCGACTTCCGATCTCATTTCTTCATGACTTCCGGGATGGACTTTGTTGATGACGGCCTGCTTGTGAAGATCCACCGCTGCCTGAATCTTCGCACCGGTTTTTGCAAAGGCGATAAAATCTTCAAGACGGCCATATCCGCTGTCTGCTTCCATTGTGCATCTCCTTTCCTGATGTTTTATGCCGTTCCCGAGCGTCCATACCACCGCTCAACACAATGCCCTCCAAGGATCCTGACCAATGCTATCAAGGCATGCGGAAGGAGTCAACAGGGAAAGAAAGAATCGCTGGAATGCAAAAAAATGCTTGCAATGTTCGCAAAAATATGATCAATCCGCATCGGCGACATCCTGCAAGGCGAGCTGATTAGTCCCGTGCAGCAAGGAAGGAGCGGCGGTTTTCTCGATTGTATGAATAAAGCGGGCTAAGGAATATAGTGCCGGTCCGGTCGGTTGATCAATTTAAAGAAGGAGAATTTTTTCTTTCTTTTCGCCTCCTCGAACATTTCGAGGCCCCTGGTTTTGCAGCGATCGCACGCACCGAGCGGAATCTCAATGCAGTATGCCGGGTCATGAAGTGAAGAACGGCTCTCGAAGCGGAGTAGCCCGGCGCATGCTTCGCACACGAGGACGCTTTCGATCTGGTAGTCGGATATCATGTCGGTGTCGTAAAAGATATTCTTTGCGCGCGTTACGAAGGTCCCAGGCTGAATATTCCTGTCGGCCATGGGATGAAAGTAGTTTTCGAGCACGCGGTCAGTAATGCCCGTGATATAATCCGCGATGCGGCGGTCCTGGCGCAGAAACAGCGGGTCATAATCGGGTTCGCGCACATGGCTGTAGTCAAGCCCGGCCATTGCGAGCACGATGCCGCAATTCACATAGGGCAAGGCGCCTTCTATCGAGTATCCGCCCTCAAGCACCGCGATATCCGGCTTGAGCTTTTCATTCAGCTTTGCATAGCCCTGCGCAGTAAAACGCATGTTCGTTATCGGGTCCGTGTAATGGTTGTCCTGACCGGCGGAGTTGACGATCAGATCAGGCTTGAAGTCCGCGAGTATCGGCGCTACCATCTGATCGATCACCTGCAGAAACCCTTCGTCTCCGGTCATCGGCGGCAGCGGGATGTTGATGGTCTTGCCCCTGGCGTTGGGTCCGCCCGTTTCTCCGAGATGTCCCGACCCCGGATACAGCGTTCTCCCGTCCTGATGGAGGGAGATAAAGATCGTATCAGGGTCGTTCCAGTAAATGTCCTGCGTGCCGTCGCCATGATGGCAATCGGTATCAACAACGGCTATTCGCTTGCGCCCGAAGTGTTCCCGCACATGTTCAATCATCACGGCCTCGATGTTGATGTTGCAGAAACCGCGGTTGCCGTGCACCACTTTCATCGCATGGTGACCCGGCGGCCTGACGAGTGCGAAGGCCTTGTCCGCGCTGTTTTCCATTACCAGACGGGCGGCCCGGATCGCTCCTCCGGCGGATATCAGGTGCGACTCGGTTGTAACCGCGGCACTATCGGGAATGCAGAAATGGACGCGGGCAATATCTTCATGCGCGGCGATATCTGGCTTATACTCGGCAATGCCGTCGATGTCGAAGATGCCTTCTTCCCTGAGCTGATCCTGGGTATACAGCAGCCGCTCCTCCCGCTCGGGATGCGTCGGACTGATGGCCCAGTCGTAAGCAGGGAATACGATGATGCCGAGCCGGTTCACCGCCTTCATATGCAGCCCCGCATGGCAGCGCGATACGCATCAACAAGGCCCGGCCTGAGCTGGCACTGAACACGGATGTTTTTCCCCGCGAGGCGGCCATTGCGAATCATATTGAATGAGGTCGACGAAAGCACCTGGACATCGCACGCCACGGCATCGCCCTGTCCGGCGATCATGGAACAAAGAAGTTCCCGGGCATCGCGTTCGGCATCAGGCAATGCGTAGGAACTGCTCGCCTCCGCCGTCAGCGAAAGCTGAGGAATGATCTTGACGCCGCGCTCCGTGTCGGCAAAAAGCTCGATGTCCCGTGTAGTGCGGGCGGCGGCGGCACCGAGCGCCCCGGCGTGTGTGTAAAAGACAGGGACGGTTACCGGCAACTGAAAGGCATCTTCGAGTGCCGGAGCAAGGGGCTTTGCCGGACCGCCGACAATGTAAAGATGCCGGGGAGCTATCGCGACCGGATGCAGCACCTCGTAAACGGTGTAGACAGGACGCTCGTTGACATGCGACAGCAGGTCGGTTGCCGCACGATGAACGGCATCAATGGCGCGGGCAAACGCCGACCGGGCGACTGAGGAGGGATCGCCGCCTAATGAGCAGAGCCCTTCAGAGGAGGCTTTTGTATTTCCAAGAGCCGACAGGCCGAGATGGTTGCAGGCATCCATCAGAGTGGGGGCCGGACCGCCGAGGGCCATGCATGGCCCTTTCCGTTCAGGGCCGACAGCGATTTCTCCGTTGTGCACCGAGAGGAGCGAGTCGCCGCCGACCGGGATCGACTTCGTCAGCAGCGCTCTGACGCAGCTGAGGCGCCCGCAGAGCATGATGCCGTCCGGCACCAGCAGCGGCGTTCCCTCCGCAAGGAGCGCGATATCTGTCGTCGTCCCGCCGATATCCAGCAGCACGGCGTCATGCGCTATGTCGCAGAGTCCGATTATACCGAGAACGCTCGCCGATGGACCGGATAGAATTGACTGAACAGGCCGTGCGCGGGCGTCCGACAGAGACATTGTGCCGCCGTCCGCCTTAAGAACATTGATGCGGGAGCGGGGTGTAAGCTTCCGAACGCCTGCCTCCACGGCATCCGCAAACGCACTGAAGACGCGCGATACCGCTGAATTGAAATAGGCCGTCGTGATTCGCCGGGGAAAGTTCAGTCGGCCGGAGAGACGGTGCCCTGCAGTAATGAAGGCACCGCTGCCTTCAAGGGATGCCTCCATGTGCTGCTCATGAGCAGGATTGCGCGGAGAGAATTTTGCAACGACCGCAAAGGCGTCGATCGAGCGCTCCCGGCACACGGCAATCGCACGCTGAAGCTGTGCGCCATCGAGGGGAATTATCTCCTTGCCGCGATGATCTATTGCTCCATCGACGACATGATAATCGTCGCCGATTCGGTGTCCGGACGGATCGATACCCGGGCCTCCCGACACGATTACACCGACCGGATCGGTCTTTCCTTCAAGCAGGGCGTTCGTCGAGAGCGTTGTGCTGAGGTTGATGCACTCTATCTTTGCGGTATCTGCTGTGCGCAGAATTTCCGAGAGGGCTTCGAGAACGGATTCGATCAGACTCGAATGGTTGGTCGGAACCTTTGCGGTCGCCCGAACCCCGCTTTCGTCCAGAAGAACTGCATCCAGGTGTGTACCGCCTGCATCGAGCCCTATGCGCATCGCATCGTATCGATCATTTCGGATATTCGCCGGTTCCCTCGGCCTGTGACCAGTGCGGCGCGACCGTGCAGAGATCGATACGCGAAATCCTGCCTTCGAGTTCGTTCACGAGAACAAGGGCGAGCCTGTTGTCAGTCGTGCCCTGCGCCATAATCAGGCACGGCTGTCCTTCGCGGGCAAATGCAATCGGCACGAACGAGTCGTCAAGATTCCCGAGAAAGGCTAGTTCAACGAACAGCAATGAATTGGGGGTCTTGCTGATCGTCTCGAACTTCTTGTTCAGATATTCGAGCACCTCGGCACGTCCGCGCAGGGGCGTGAGCACCTGCTGGCTTTCATAAACGATGTCATCGGACAGTTTGTCCGCAATATGCGCGACATCGAGCGTGTTGTACATCCGTGCGACCGCAGTCGTTAGAAGCAGCTGCGCCAGTTCTTTTTCAAGGGGAATCTCGGCCGGCATAGTATCCTCTTTCGCAATCTCGGATGCGCGGCATTCTCATTGCACCCGATGTCTTGATCATAGCAAATAAATGGCTGCATGATTCAACAACGTGCAACCCGTTGCCTATGGGGCGCTCTTTCTTGCCGAAACCGATGCGCGGCTTGCATAATACCAAAAGGCTGCATGATCGAGAGGACGCATGGAACGAATCACCCCTTTTATTGTCATGGATATCCTTGCAAAGGCCCGACAGAACCCGGACGCCGTGCATATGGAGGTCGGCGAGCCGGATATTCCGCCGTCTCCGGCGGTAAAAGAGGCGTTTATCAAAGCGATTCGCGATGACCGTTTTTTCTATACGCCCGCATGCGGCATCCCTGAGCTTCGCGAGAAGATAGCGGAGCATTATCATGTCACGTACGGCATAACTGTTTCGCCGGAGCGCATTATCGTTACACCGGGGACATCGGGCGCATTCCTGATCGTCTTCTCGCTTTTGCGTGAGTGCGGAGCGCGCATGGCCCTGGCCGATCCGTCGTACCCGTGCTATAAGAACTTCGCATATTTTTCCAAAATCGATCCGCACTTCATCACGGTCGGGAAAGAAACGAATTATGAGCTGTCGCCCGATGCGCTCAAGGAAGCCGGAAACGTCAATTCGATCATGGTTTCGTCTCCCGCGAATCCGACCGGCAATATTCACCGGAAAGAGACGCTTATGGCGCTTCTCGACATCGCGCGCGAGAAGAAGATATGTTTCGTCTCCGACGAGATTTACCATGGACTCGTCTACGACTCGCAGGAACACACGGCGCTGGAGTTCTCGGAAGATGCGATCGTGATCAACAGCTTTTCGAAGGCCTTCTGTATGCCGGGGCTGCGGGTCGGCTGGATGATCCTGCCGAAATCGATGATCCGCAGGGCGGAAATCCTCATCCAGAATTTATTGATAGCGACGAACACGCCGTCGCAGTATGCCTGTCTTGAGGCATTCGATTATGCATACCTCCGAAAGACGCGGGGCATGTTCAAAGAACGGCGCGACTATCTCTATGCGGCGATGGGCCCGCTGTTCGAGATTGAGGCCCAGCCGCAGGGCGCGTTTTACATCTGGGCTAACATCTCACGCTATTCGCGTGATGCGCTCTCTTTTTGCAACCGGCTGCTTGAGGAACAGGGTGTTGCCATCACTCCCGGCATAGACTTCGGCGACAGATGGACAGACTATGTCCGGTTCGCATACACGCGGGACGTCGCTGTGCTCGCCGAAGGGGTCCGGCGCATCCGGGCCTTTCTCGAAAAGTCCTGAATATCTCCATGACTGGAATGCTTACACGTTCCTTTTCGCGGGCAGTTCCCCCCACGCTTAAGGTTTCGGGCATGATGCTCAAAGTGTTTATCCCGCTGTCTCTGCTGACGGTTGTTCTGCGGGAAGCCGGGCTGCTGACGCTTATCGCTCCGTTGTTCGCTCCTCTGACGGCATTGCTTGGATTGCCCGGCGAGGCTGCGATTACGCTGCTCGCGGGATTCACGAACACTATTTATGCAGCCCTTGCGACCGCTGCTGCCCTGGATCTTTCGTCGCGCCAGGTGACGATTCTCGGGGTCGTCCTCGGCATTGCCCACAGCCTTTTTGTCGAAACTGGAATTCTGACGAATCTCCGCATTGCCACCGTCAGAATTGCGCTGTTCCGCATTGTGATCGGACTTACAAGCGGGGCGCTGATGCATGCCTTTATGCCTGCGGAGGTAAGTGGAGTCATACTACAACCCCATATCAGCAACGGGCCTTTCAGCTGGTGGGGCGCCCTGCTGCAGACTGGAATCACATCGCTGCAGATCGTGCTTATTATTTTTACCATCACATTTTGCTATGAACTCCTTGCGGGCCGACGACATGCCGATGCCGTAAGGAACCGGCTTTCAGTGCTAGCCACCTCCATCGGCATGACTAATCGCGCATTGGCCCCGTGGCTGGTCGGCGTTTTCGTGGGTATCACTTACGGGGCGGCGATGCTGTATCAGTTCGTCGAAAACCGGCAGCTCAATCACAAGGATGCCTGTCTGGTTACGGTATTTCTCTGCCTGGCGCACGCCATTATCGAAGATACGATGCTCTTTGTCGTCGTCGGCGGGAATTTCTGGTGGATACTCCTGACGCGCGTAATAATGGCGATCGCAGTCGTGCGGCTTCTCGCTGTCGACAACCTTTACCGGCGGATGCTCTGGATAGGGTTGCCCAAAGAGCACAATGCGGGCTAGAGATTTTCATGCGCTGCCTTTTTCCCGTACACTAGAATTATGAAACGACAGCTCAAGGCACCTCAACCCAAGGCATCGCCGTATATAACTCCGGAAGGTCAAAAACGGCTTCATGACGAATTGTCGTATCTGTGGAAGGAGAAGAGACCCCAGGTCACGCAGGCCGTGGCGGATGCGGCGGCTATGGGAGATCGATCCGAAAATGCGGAATATATTTATGGGAAAAAGCAACTCCGCCAGATAGACGCCCGCATCCGCCTTCTCACGAAACGGCTCGGCGAGATTGTCGTGGTCGATCGCAAGCCCGCGGATCGATCAAAGGTATTTTTCGGGGCATGGGTGGAGGTCGAAGATGCAACCGGGGCAGTTTGCACATATCGCATTGTGGGGCCGGACGAAAGCAATGCCGATAAAGGGCATATAAGTATTGATTCTCCCATGGCCAGGGCCCTCCTCCGCAAATCGGAAGGTGACGAGGTTGTCGTTCATCGTCCCACGGGCACGATGGCGTTCATCATTCTTTCCGTGGAGTATTAAACGCTGGAACGCTGACGCAAGGAGCATATAGAGTGAGCCGTAAAGAGAAATTTCTTCCGTTTCTGCAGTGGATCGCGAAATACCGGATGGAGGACCTGCCCGTTGATCTGATGGCAGGCATCACGGTGGCGGCGGTCCTCATTCCGCAATCAATGTCCAATGCCATGATTGCCGGGTTGCCTCCCATTTACGGCCTGTATGGAGCGAGCATCCCGGCGATAGTCGGGGCACTATGGGGGAGATCAAATCAGCTTGCAACCGGCCCTGTAGCTATCGTCAGCATCCTTACCTTTGCATCTGTGCTCCCTTTTGCAAAGCCGGGCACGCCCGAATTCATCAGCATAGCCATAAATCTTGCTGCTATTGTCGGAACGTTCCAGTTTCTCATGGGAGCGTTCAACCTCGGATTCGTGATGAGATTTGTATCTCACCCAGTCATTATCGGCTTTACCAATGCCGCGGCAATCATTATTGCGACCACGCAAATGAAACATCTGCTCGGCATCCAGGTAAGAGACAGCGAATTCATATTCCCGATTTTTGTCGATATCGCAAAGAACGCGTCGCATGCCAATCCCTATACGATTGCGATCGGCGCACTTGCTCTTGCGATTATTTTCGTCGGACGTCGAGTCAACGCACGATTGCCGGTCACCATGATCGCCCTGATAGTTACGACCCTGATCAGTTATTTTCTTTCCATCGATCGCTATGGCGTAAGAACCATCGGTGACATGCCGGCCGGCCTGCCTTCGGTCATGATCCCTTTTTGGCAGTATATGGGGCCGATGCTCTCTCCGGAACAGAACGATTTCCACTCCATCATATCGGCGGCCTCGAACCTGGAACCGATTTTTCGCCTCATCGGTCCGGGCATTATCATCGCGATCGTCGGTTTCATGGAAGCCATGGCGATTACGAAAGCGATCGCGGAAAAGACGAAACAGCCCGTAGACATTGATCAGGAGCTTGTCGGCCAGGGAGCAGCCAACATCGTCGGATCGTTTTTTCATGCCTATCCGGTGAGCGGCTCCTTTTCCAGCAGTGCGGTAAATCTGCAGGCTGGCGCCAGAACGCCGCTTTCCAACGTCATTTGCGGCGGCATCGTCATTCTTACTCTGGTTTTTTTCACGCAAGCCTTTCATCATCTTCCGAAAGCAACGCTGGCCGCCATCGTCATTTCTGCCGTGATCGGGCTTGTCCGGCAGAGCGCCTTCGGGAAACTGTTGAAAACAAACAAGCACGACGGTATCGTCGCGCTGGTCACGTTCTTTTTTGCCATCATTACAAAACCCGACTATGCAATATTTATCGGCATTGCGCTGTCGCTGCTGCTTTTCCTCTGGGAGTCGATGAGTCCGCGCATAATCATGCTGACAAGAGACCCGCGATCGGAAGTCTTCGTGAATGCCGAGGCGAGACACCTGCCGGTCTGTCCGCAGATTATTTATCTTATGCCCGATTTCTCCATCTATTTTGCGAATGCGGAATTCTTCCGCAAGGCTGTGCTCGAAAAAGCGGAACAGTTCAAAGAGCACCTGAAATATATCCTGCTCGATATGGAGATGGTCAACAAAATAGACGCGACCGGCATCGATGAATTACGCGAACTCCTGCATGAATTAAGGAAGGGCGGCATCGAAATCTATCTCGCCAACGTAAAGACCCCTGTGGCGGAGGTACTGGAGCGTTCGGGGCTTAAGGCTGATTTCGAGCAGGACAAGTGGTTCGTTTCAAAGGGCGATTCGATAACCCGTCTCTTCAACAGATTGGATTATACGCACTGCAGGGAACAATGCCCGAACCTGGTT
Organism: Dissulfurispiraceae bacterium; assembly: GCA_035319145.1. GTDB lineage: Bacteria > Nitrospirota > Thermodesulfovibrionia > Thermodesulfovibrionales > Dissulfurispiraceae > JAAYUK01. The sequence goes on from DATHDH010000127.1 coordinate 13,092, forward strand.
TTCTGGGAATGCGAAACCGTTAAATATCCTTACTGCAAGACGGAGCCGGTCAAAATCTGCCCGACTGAGCAGACAAGTACGGAAAGCATGCGGGATGGGACAAAATCTGAGCAGTCTGGAATTCAGGGCCAAGGGATCGGTTAATCCTCTTTGCAGCGAGGCCGCAGGCATCGCATCCGGAAAAAGGAAAACCGCGCGCCGTTTTCGACCGGCGCGCGGCCCAAGAAGACTCAACCCTTGCCGTCGCTATCCTACTCAGCTTTCTTCCATGATGTGTCCGGGTCGTATGCCGTCATTTCCGTTGCGACCTTTTCCGTATCGCTGCCGAGATCTTTCTGGTACACGATGCCTTCTTGATTGACTATGAAGGTCATGACTCCCGATGTCCCGTAGTGCGCAGGATATGCAACCATCGCAAAGCCGAGTATCATCCTCCCATTCGCAATATACTCATAGGCCCCGCCGCCGGCATGCGGCCCCTGCATGGTCAGGATCCGGAAAAAATATCCCCGGTAAGGATTCGGGGTCTCCTCGCCTGCCTTCGGCGTGTAGCCTTTTGTTGCGGCCTTCGCCACAAGCGGGCCGAACGGACTTTCCTCTTGTCCGGGAGCAGCCTCCCAGTACAGGCCGTCCTTCCTGCCCGGCGTGCTTGAAAGCTTCTGTGCATATTCGAGCACACCGTCAGCATTGCGATCCTTGGCGGCATATTCACGCTGGGCGTGCGCATATTCGCGCAGCACGTCTATCGCATTCAGCTCATTCCTTCCGATGCGGCGGCAGAGGATTTCCTCTTTTCCCGCCTCGGTGTCGAAAAACCACATCTTTCCCTTCCTGGCGATAGGAATGGGCATCGGGTAGTCCTTATTCCCGACATGGAGGATCTTTACGGCCCCCGCCCCGTCGGCAAGCCAGTGCTTTTCATCGTAAGCTTTTACAAAACTTTCCCTGCCGAATTGATCGGCTACCGGATCGCCGGAAGAAATAATCGAATCGGCCCCCGGCCCCAGCAGCACGAGTAACGCTTTCTCGTTATTCGTTTTCACCGCCGATATCAGGGCCTTGACAGCAGCCTCGGGAGTCGCAAACATCTTTTGCTGCTGCGCAGCAGAAACTACCGGAACAGCAAATACCACGCACGCTATCAGAGCGAACAGACAGCACATAATCTTTACAAACCGTGTTTTCGCACATGCGACGAGATGTATCGATTCCGTTTTCATCGTCTCCCCCCCCCTCTTTGCAGGTCACCTCTCCCTCCGCGCTGTATGCCTCCGCTCCGAGGGGCAGCAGGCGCCGCCGCGCCCCGGAAGCTTTCGCGACTCTCGCGGCCCCGCTCTCCGGCCATACGCTCGCGTGAGCCGTTGCCGACATTATTGAATATCGTATCCCGCCTGCCGCCCTGAAAGGCCGGCTGTACAGGAGCTCCTCCCGGCGCGGGCGGCCGCACGTCAACCCCTTGCCCGCCCATGTTCCGCTGCGGCACAGGGGCCGGGCGAGTTGTCGTACCGGGAGCAATCCTCTCAACATCGCGTCGCGGCTCGGAGAAAGGAGGGCGCTCAAATCCTCTGATATCGCGCCTCGGCTCGCCCGCTCGCGGCAGCGGCTGGCCGAAACGCTGGCTCGTAGCAGGGTTTCGATATGCCACCCCTCTGCGATGCACCGGGTCATGACGCCAGGTCTGGCCGGGAGAAACAACGACAGAGCCGCCCATCCGGTTGAAAGCTGCGGTTTTGTTGAAATTCACATGAACATGGTGGGTATGCCAGTTGCACCACGACCAGGACGCCACGGCAATACCCACAAAAAATCCACTCCCGAACGCAATGATGCCGCCGAACGGATACCATGGATAACTCCAGAGGTAGGGCGGGTATGCCGGATACCACCACGGCCCATAAATGAGATTCGGATCATATGCCGGGACATAAACGATGTCCGGCGAGGCTGGCTCGATGATGATGGTATCTCCGTCATAAACGATTCTTTCCTTGTCCGAATACCTCAGATTCCCCTGCGCATTCGCCTTTCTGCGCAACTCCTGAACCGCATCCATCACCTCGTCCTGCTGACCGAGAAACGCATCGCCGAGCTTTGATGTGCGATCGAGGTTCTTACTCATCTCCGCGAGCACTGCTGGATAGTGACAGAGCGACTTGACACTGACATCCCACGTCATGTCCATGAGCGCATCGTCGAGGGCGCTACCCCTCAGGTTCGGATTCGCGCGAACCCACCTGTCGGCCTCGACGATGTCGAGCGGATAGGTCGATGCCATGAGTATCTGCGACAGGAGGCTGTCGGGATAGAGCGCAATAGGGGCAAGCATCTGGGCAAGCTGCCCTCTTGAAAACTGTCCTGCTGTCCCGCTTTCCGTCTGAGCCGTTCCCGTATATGGGATTATCAGGCAGACGACAAGAACGGAACTCACAAATTGCATGCTGAGTCTGCCGAATTTCATGCTGCCCCCTTTCTTCTGGTTGAGACCGGACATCCCGCAGGATTGGAGCGTATGGTTATGGCTGATAATCAAAGCATAGCACCGAAAAGACATGTCGGCAACTCAGAGGCAAGCCACTTGACAGCGAACGATTGTTCGCCATAAAATGATGCCATGAACAGGGAAGAGCAGGCAGCGGTATTTAGGGAACGGGTCAGGACGCTAGCCGCGTTTTACAAGGAGCGGCGACGCACACCCTCTTTCCCCGAAATCGGCGCTCCCGTCGGGCTCCGCTCCACAAATGCCGTATTTAAGCGGGCAGGACGGATGGTGAAAGAAGGTGTTGTCGAAACAGATGAGAACCAGCGGCTCATTCCGGGCCTGCCGCAAGGGGGCGCCCGCATGCTGGGCACGGTCGAGGCCGGCTTCCCCAGTCCGGCCGAAGAAGAGCTGGCCGACACGCTTTCGCTGGACGATCTCCTGTTCAAAAACCGGGAGGCAACCTTCCTTCTCAAGGTGTCGGGCGACTCGATGAGCGGCGCCGGCATCATGCCGGGCGATATGGTGATCGTAGACCGGAGTCTTTCCCCGAAAACCGGCGATATCGTCATCGCCGAGGTCGACGGAGCCTGGACCATGAAACGTCTTCACAAAAAAGGCGATGTCGTTACCTTATTTGCGGCTAATCCTGATTACCGGCCGATTCGCCCCCGTCATGAGCTGAAAATAGCCGGCATAGTGACGGGCGTCGTGCGGAAGTATCAATAAAATCATTTTGTCATGGACTCCTCTCCCCTCACTATTCATTCCTACCCTCGCGCCATCCTCCATCTTGACGCCGATGCCTTTTTTGCCTCGGTCGAGCAGGCGGTGCATCCGGAGCTGAAAGGAAGGCCGGTGATCACCGGCAAAGAGCGCGGCATTGTGGCTGCTGCGAGCTACGAGGCCAAGGCCCGCGGGGTGCGGCGCAGGGTCCGGCTTTGGGATGTGAAGAAGATCTGTCCCGATGCGGTGATTCTGCCTTCGGACTATGAGACCTATGGCATGTTTTCGGTCAGGATGTTCGAGATCCTGCGCCGATTTTCTACCGATGTGCAAGAGTACTCAATAGACGAGGCCTTTGTGGACCTGACAAGGCTCAGGCGTAACTATCACGGCCCGTATTCGTCAATCGCACAGCAGATGCAGGCGAGCGTAGAGCAGGAACTCGGCATCACTGTTTCTGCCGGCCTCTCATCCAGCAAGGTGCTGGCGAAGTTATGCCTAAATGGCGAAAACCGGCCGGCTTCACCAAGCTTCAGGTGCAGCATGAGGGAGAGCGCGTAGATATCCCTGTCCGGAAGACAGGCGCACTTATTGAAAGGCGAAACAGCGACTTAGCATGCCGTGCTGCATATCAAGGTCTGACACGAACGCATATTATTTATGACAGGTGCGGGACATTAGGTTTCAACCGAGCTGATTAGCCCTTGTGCGGCAGAATAAGGACTGGTAGTGCAACAGGCATTATGTCGTAATAGCTACATTGCCCTGCCTGCTCGCGCGGGCCAAGAGAACTCAGGCACCTCGTTTGCGCCCGGTCATCCCGCACCTATTAGGCTGCCTTGCTGAATGACGATGTTCAGTTTCTATTTGTGAACTTTCATATCGTGCCTTTGCCAGTGCGGCAGCGCCGCATCAGTACTATTTCAGCCTTCGTAATCCACCAGTCTGCGTTCGGCGACAATACCCTTCAGAAATTGCACGCACTTCTGGTGCTCCGGATGGGCCATATAGGCATCGAGTGCGGCGCGATCAGGAAACTCGGAGTAGAGTACGGCATCTCCGGACGCCTCGGTCTTGCTGAAGTCGATTCCGACCTCAAGCTTCAATAAGCCGGGAATCTTCCCGTTGAGCGCTTCGAGCATCTGCTTCATCTTCTGTGCGTTTTCCGCCTTTGAGGCCCTCTCGGCCTCGTCTTTCAGGCGCCACATGACGATATGTCGAATCATTGCATTCCTCCATGAAATGTCTTTGCTTCATGATACCAAAAACCTCGGGAAGGTGTAGAATGGGTGAGGAGGTGCTCATGGAAAGGCATAACGCCGTCATCATCAATCAGGACGCCTGTACCGGATGCGGGCTCTGCATCCGCGTCTGTCCGACGCGAAGCCTTTCGATGGTCGGGGGCAAGGCCCGCATGACCTCATTTGCCTCCATTTCGTGCGGCCATTGCGAAGCCGTCTGTCCTGCCGGAGCGGTTAAGGTGCCGGTTCTTGATCCATCGATGCGAAACTTCTCCAGCTTCACTCCCAAAACAGAGTGGATACGTCCGGGCACGTTCGATCCCGCCTTCCTGGTACAGCTGATGGCCTCTCAGCGCTCATGCCGCAACTACACCGAACAGACTGTTGACCGCTCCGTGCTGGAGGATCTCGTCAAAATCGGCATTACGGCGCCGTCGGGAACCAATTGCCAGCATTGGACCTTTACACTTCTGCCTGACCGCGCTTCGCTGCGCAGATTTGCCGAGCTGATTGTGGCCTTCTACCGGAAGCTGAATGCCATGGCGGCAAAACCCGTCATGCGCAAAGGGCTGAAGCTGATCGGCAAAGGAGAGCTGGACGCGTATTATCGCCAGCATTTCAAAAAGGTGAACGATGCGATGGTCGAGTGGGAGAAAACGGGCAGGGACCTGCTGTTCCACGGGGCGGCCGCGGCTATCATCGTGGGTTCGCGGCCCGGGGCATCATGTCCCGCCGAAGATGCCATGCTTGCTACGCAGAATATCCTGCTCGGCGCACACAGCCTCGGCCTCGGGACATGCCTTATTGGTTTTGCTTCAGCTGCGATGCAACGGGATCGCTCGATTCAGAAGGCACTTGGGATACCGGAAGAAGAGGGAATGCATGCGGTCGTTGCGGTCGGCTATCCTGATGAAATATATCAACGGGTCACGCACCGCAAGACTGCCGTCATTCGCTACAGCGAAGGCTGACAAAGGGCGGACGGAGACGGGCGGTTCTACTTTCCCGCTTCCAGAAGTGCAATATCCTCGTTTTTGCCGATAAGACGATCCATATCGAGCAGGATAATCAGCCGATCTTCCAGTTTGGCGATGCCTTTGATAAACTCGCTGCTGATGCTCGATGCCATAGGAGGGGCCGGCTCAACAATACTTTCCGGGACACGGAGTACTTCCGATACGGCATCGACAACAAGCCCCATGGTAATGCCCTGAATGTCCATAATCATAATCCGCGACTGTATGTCATTCTCGCGTTCTTCGAGGGAGAATTTCTTTCTGAGGCTCACGACAGGGATGACTTTGCCCCGCAGGTTGATGACCCCTTCGACATATTCGGGTGAATTCGGCACGCGGGTAATTTCTTTCATGCGATTGATCTCCTGAACCTTCAGGATGTCCACCGCATATTCTTCATTGCCGAGTACAAACGTGACCAGCTGGAGGATATCCGAAACCTTAGCCGCCTTGGCGGGTTCGTACGAGCCCGCAACCGGAACCAATCCTGTCATAGTGTTCCTCCCGTATCACTTTTTTTCATTGTAGCATCATGGCATCCCGATGACAAAATCCTCTCGATGATGCCGGTCGTCGATGCCCCCCCGATAAAATGCAGGCTCTTCACTTCAGAAACGAGGTCGGAGCCGACTATGTCTTCCGGCCTCCAGTCTCCGCCCTTGACAAGCAGATCCGGCCGCAACAAGAAAATGAGCTCGTAAGGGCTGTCTTCAGAAAAGATAGTGACATAGTCCACGGCAGCGAGCGCAGCAAGCACCTCGGCGCGGTCCTTTTCAGTAGTTACGGGGCGCCCCGGTTTCAGGCGGCCGACCGATGCATCGCTGTTCAGCCCCACTACCAGTATGTCGCCAAGAGATTTCGCTTCGGCGAGATAGCGAACATGACCGACATGAAGGATATCAAAACAGCCGTTCGTAAAGACGACCTTCTTTCCCGCCGCCTGCAGGGAGCGGACGGCATGCGCCAGTTCCTGCCGTTCAAGGATTTTCTGTGTATGCATGTAAAAGCTCCCGTGCCTTCCGAAGCAGTTCGATGTCGCTTTTGTATGAGACTGTTTCCAACGCCGCATCAATCGGGAACCAGCGGGCCTCGTCCACCTCGGGGCCGAAGTCATCCACCGACCCGCCTGCATACGCGACGAGAAAGTATGAAACGTTCTTCTTGCAGCGTATGTTTTCGTTTTTCAGATAGAACCAGAATGATTTCTCCCCGAGCGGCGCAACGATCGCTCCGATGAGGCCGGTTTCCTCCCTGATTTCTCGGACAGCCGCCTGTTCAGCAACTTCACCGGGATCGATCAATCCCTTGGGCAATGTCCAGACCGTATGGTGCTTCGTAGCGATGAGCGCCACCTCCGGCCCGCCGCTTCCGGAACGGAACACGACGCCTCCGGCTGATTTCAGGGTCTTGATCGTTGCCGGTTTCATATCAGGGCAGGGCCTGCTTTGTCACGATGCGGAAGATGTCATTATACATTGCAAACGCCATAAGGGCAATCAACAGAGATATGCCGATGCGTTGAGCAATCGCCATGGCCTGCTCGCTGAGCGGCTTCTTCCTGATGGCCTCAATCCCCATAAAGAGCAGGTGGCCGCCGTCGAGCACCGGCACCGGCAGCAGATTCAGAATGCCGAGGTTGATGCTGATGACCGCGGCAAAGACAAAAAAGTTGAGCGCACCGGCAGATGCCTGCTTTTCGGCCATCTGGAAGATCATGATCGGCCCGCCGATAGTGTCGGCCGGAATAATGCGCTGGACCATTTTCACGACGCTCGTGAGGGTCAACACAATGATGTCCCATGTCTTTATCACGGCATGCTTCACTGCATCAGGGATATCCTCCCGCATTTCCGCGGTTTCTCCTGCTGACTTTACGCCGATGAGCCCGATGGTCTTCTCTTCCCCGAAAATGTCTTTTATGGTCTTGCTCTCCGGCACTACCTGGACGACAAAGAGTTCGTTGCCGCGCTGTACTTTCAACGAGATGAGCGTCCCCGGTTTTTCATAGATAACGTCGGTCATATCCGACCACTGCTTGATCGGATTGCCGTTAACCTCGACGACGCGGTCCCCTTTCATCAGGCGGGCCTGCTCGGCCGGAGAACCCGGGACGACCTCCCCGACAACCGGTTGCAGTGTCGGGATGCCCGTAGCATAAAGCGCGAAAAAAATGACGACAGCTGTTATGAGGTTGAAGAAAGGACCGGTAAAAACGATTGCGGCGCGTTTCCAGATTGACTGCCCCCTGAACGAGCGCTCCGGGTCCGCCAAGACCGTCCCTTCTTCGACGTCATCGGAGTCTTCCCCGTACATTTTCACGTACCCGCCGAGCGGAATGGCTGATATGAGGTATTCGGTCTCGCCTACGGTCGCGCCGATGACGCGCGGCCCGAAGCCGAGCGAGAACTTCAGCACCTTAACCCCGCAGATCTTCGCCATCAGGAAATGGCCGAGTTCGTGAACAAAGATCACAAGTCCGAAAAGAAATAGTGCGGCAATAATGCTCATGCGGGAATCTCCTCTTGCGCGCGTCGGCGTGCCCACCGATCCGCTTCAATGACGGCATCGATCTTTCCGGCAGGCGCTATCGTGTGGGCGCCCATGACGGTTTCGATGACACGGGGAATATCGACAAAACGGATGCGCTTTTCGAGAAATGCGTTGACTGCAATCTCGTTTGCAGCATTCATTACAGCCGGCAGGGTACCGCCTGCCGTAATGGCTTCGTAAGCAAAACCGAGACAGGGGAATGTCTTCATATCCGGTTCTTCAAAAGTCAGAGACGAAAGCTGCGAAAGCCGGAGCGGCTCGACGGCGCCGGAAAGCCTTTCGGGATACGCCAGGGCAAGGGCAATCGGACCGCGCATATCCGGCTTCGACATCTGGGCAAGATAGCTGCCGTCTACATACTCCACAATCGAATGGACGATGCTCTGCGCGTGAATCAGCACGCCGACCTGTTCGACCGGCATGCCGAAGAGGTGATGCGCCTCAATCACTTCGAGCCCTTTGTTCATAAGGGTCGCCGAATCGATGGTGATCTTCTTGCCCATGCTCCAGTTGGGGTGGCGAAGCGCATCTTCAGGTCTGACGGTTCGCAGTCTGGCGGCAGTCCACCCCCGGAACGGTCCGCCTGATGCCGTTAGAATGAGGCGCCGTATCCCGTGCCGCTTCCATCCGTGCATGCACTGGAACAGGGCGCTGTGTTCGCTGTCCACGGGGAGGACGGCAACCTTTCTCCTGCGGGCCTCCGCCATGACGATACCGCCTGCCGTAACAAGGGCCTCCTTGTTGGCGAGCGCCACGGTTTTACCGGCCCGCACTGCCGCAAGCGTAGGCAAAAGCCCGGCGGATCCGACAATGGCGGAAAGAATGATGTCGGCATCCGGAACGCCGGCGACTGCGCAGACTCCGGATTCTCCGCACAGCACCTCCGGTCTCCTTTTTCGCCCGAGCAGGGCCTTGAGTCGCTTGTACCCTGCCTCGTCGGAGACCGCAACAACCTGCGGCCGATACTGTTCGATCTGCTGCACAAGGAGGTCGATATTTTTCCCGGCAGCCAGGCCTACAACCCTATATTGACGCCGAAATGAATGGACGATATCCAGCGCGCTCCGCCCGATGGACCCTGTAGACCCGAGGATTACGATGTTCTTCATGCAAAGACCCGCTGAAGGAGATAGAGTGCCGGGCCTGCAAACAGGATGCTATCGATGCGGTCGAGTATCCCGCCATGCCCTGGAATCAACGAGCCGGAGTCTTTGACGCCCGCGTCGCGCTTGAACATGGATTCGACTAGGTCGCCGACGATGGTAATGCCTCCGATAACAAGACCGAATCCCCCGAGTTTGACCGCCCCCCAGGAGGGCAAAGAAACAATGCCCATGACAATGCCGACAAGGGTGCCGCCCAACAGGGAACCGTAGCCGCCTGCAACGGTCTTCTTCGGGCTGATTTCCGGGTAAAGCTTCCGGCGGCCGAATTGCCTGCCGATGTAATAAGCGCATGTATCCGACGCCCAGACCGAAAGATAAAGAAAAAATATCCACTCGATTCCCTGCAGGCGAAGCATCCATTGGGGAACCAGCAGGGTGGGAATGTAAAGAATGCCGAGTCCGATAGGAGCAAGGCAGCTGAGCGAATTTTCAGCGTTCCGGACGGCAAAAAGCCGCAATGATGCAAGAACCATAAACACAGGGGCGTAAAAGAGCGCCTGCAGGCTGAGCGGATGCGGGAGCGCAAACAGATGCGGGACAAACAAAAGGCCGCTGCAGCCGATGCCGCACGCGGCAAATGCCGCGGGGACACGGTACATACCGTAAAACTCATGGAGTGCCAGGCAGTTCACGACTACGATCAGGGCAAGGAAATAGATAGCAGGGAGTTTTGTTACATAAAGATAGAGAAGCGGAATTGCGACAACGGCCACGATGACCCGCGTTCTATGCACCTAAATCGCTCCCATACGAACCATGCCGAACCGGCGCTCGCGCATCCGGTAGTCATGTATCGCCTCCAAGAACTCTTCGGGAGTGAAATCGGGCCAGAGCGTGTTGGTGAAGAAAAACTCCGAATATGCCGCTTGCCACGGCATGAAATTGCTGAGCCGAAGTTCGCCGCTCGTCCGGATGATGAGATCGGGATCCGGCTGCCCGCCGGTGTCGAGCAGGGAACTGAATGTTGCCTCATCCATCTGTTCGGGGCTGAGGCGTTCTCGAAGCGCCCGCCGAACCGCCCGGAGAATCTCGTCGCGGCCGCCGTAGCTCAAGGCAAATTGGGCGGTCAGCCCCGGATTCTTTGCGGTCGCCTGCTCGGTCATTTCTATAAGTTGAAGAATATGCTCCGGCAGGCGTTCGCGACTGCCGATAACCCGAAAGCAAACTCCTTCGCGCATGAAGCTCTCGATCTGGTCGCGCAGGGTGCTTTCGAGCAATCCCATAATGATATTCACTTCATCAACAGGCCTGGCCCAGTTTTCTATCGAAAAGGCATAGAGCGACAGGACTTCTACGCCGATAGCGCCTGCCTCCCGGATGATTTCCTTAGCGCGCTCCACCCCGCGCTTATGCCCTTCAGGGCGGGTAAGCCCGCGCAGTTCGGCCCATCGACCGTTGCCGTCCATAATTATGCCGATATGACGGGGAATGGCCCGTTTCATGTCCGGTGCCTCAGGTTGGCCGCCATAACATGCCGCTGCATGTCAGCGCCCTTTGATTGAAAAGACGTAGAGCATGGAACCGAACGGGCTCTCGCCGCGCATGAGGTTCTTGAAATCAAAGCCGAAGAGCGGCTTACCGATAACATACAGGCGATCGCCTGATAGGGCATAATCGATGATATCGCCGCCCATTTCCTCGATAAAGACACGCTCTTCAAGAGAAACACCGTTCCACCAGAAGCTCTTGATCTCGGTGGCGGAATTTCCGAGTCCCTTCGCATAGCTCAGGAGCGGCTTGCGTTTCGGCGCAAGCACTTCGGCATAGCGACCGAGCAATCGGTCTTTCACTGTCCACTTCCCCCGCTCGCTCATGAACGAGCCGCCTTCGCGCTTGAACGAATAGAGCGTTACGCCGAAGTCTTCCTTGCTCACCCAGATGCGGATGCCTTTTTCGTTGTAAAGGTTCACAAATCCGTTTTCGTCCCAGGCAATGATGGCTTTAGTCCCGCTTGCCGCGGTGAGGATCTGGAAATCGTAAATATTCACATCTTTCGGGAGAGCGATCTCTCGGCTCTTCACCAGGGTTGTTCCGTTCCACTTCATCACCATAACGGGACCGGTGTACCCATCCCTCGGGTCGAATTCCTGGGCAATCAGTTCGCCCCCAAGGGCGCGTATGAACATATTCTGGCCGGTCCAAACCGGGCGAACAGTGTTCCCCTGAAGCTCGTACAATTGTGAAATGACGCCGCGTCCGAAGGGAATATTCGAAACAATCGCATCGCTTCCGGCCGTGTTGCCACTTGTTCTGATGACGGTGATGGCGATCATGTCCCGACCCTTGCCCTGCATGTCTATCGTATCGATCCAGAGGGTATCGTCATTTTTGGGGATGTCGAATTCCCAAAGCAGCTTAAGATCTACATCGGGTTTGTAAACCCGCACCGAGTTCCCTCCGACGAGCACAATCTCCTGATTGCCGTCGCCCTCGAGGTCTCCGGCAGTGAGCCGCCGGGATGCAAAGGGCAGTCGATAAGCAAGCAGAACCTCGCCGCCTGAGCCGATTATTCCAGCCTTTTGGCGAAGTTCGCGTATCGAAGCCACGCTGACTGCAGTGTTGTTTGTGAAGAGCTGCTTGCCGTCTTTTGCCCAATATACCTTCTGGGTGATCGCAACCTCATCAGCCTTTCCCTCGGAAGAAAGAACGACCAAGGCCTCCGCACCCTTCTTCTGCGCCTCGGCGGTAAGCTTTGCGAGATCGTCTGTTTCCAGGGGGGTATCAAACAACTCGAAGCGATCGGTATCTTTCAGCATTTGGTAATATGCGTCTCCCAGATTCCAGTCCATCATCCCCTGATAGAAGAGAACTTTTCTTTTCGTGGCAGGTACTTTCACCTTCGCATCGCGGAAGGCTTCGGGCTTGCCGTCAAGAATGGTCGCGGTGGCGGTATTGCCGGAGACCGAAACGACCTCAATGCTTCCGACCGGCATTTCTACCCTGCCGAGCTGCTCCTTGGTTACGGGGTGGACAAAGGCAACCCCCTCCTGAAAAGACTGCAGCCGCATGCCCGGCTTCAATACGGTGCCGGATTCCGTGGCCAACTGGACGGTCATGCCCTGGACATTGGTAACCTTACCCGTTGCCGGGGCAAAGTATGAAAGCAGCTGATCCTTCAATATCGCAAGGCGAGTTTCGACAGGCTCTTTTGCGGTCGCCGGTTCCGCGGCATTCGCCGATAAACTCCATACCAGAAGCAGACAAAGCACGCTGAAAATGCAATATTTGACAGTATTCGGTTTCACCAATCCCTCCGTCATGGAGATAGCGGGTCTCCGCCCGACCTACAGTTTATCCGAACGGTTTTTCTAATGTCAAAGTCCTTGACTTATAAATCGAATACCAGTTTTAATAGTTTTCATGAAACGATATATATGTATTGCTATTATTATGATTGCGGTCGGGCTCTCCGGTTGCGGCAAGTCCGAGGTGAAACGGGATGAGGCATTCGACGCAGAGAGCTGGATAAAGAAGGCAGACGAGCTTATCGACAAAAAGGAGTATGAAGAGGCTCGGAAGGTGCTGTTGGAGGTCAAGAACCGCGACACATCAAAGAGGATGGCCCCGATCGCGCAATTAAAGACTGCCGATACTTATGTCAAGGATGGCGACCCCGACACAGCCGTTGCCGAATATCAGCAGTTTCTCTCGCTCTATCCAACCAATCAGTATGCCTCATATGCCCAATATCAGATAGCGATGGCGTTTTACTCCCAGATCTCGTCGCCCGATAGGGGCGCAGGCACGGCTAAGCGCGCGCTTAAGGAGTTCTTGCTCCTGAAAGAGCTTTATCCCCGCAATCCCTACCGCGAATTTGTGGAAATCCGCATAGAAAAATGCCGCACGATAATCGCCGACGGAGAACTGATGGTCGGTCAGTTTTATTACAAGAAGGACGCATATCAGGCGGCTGTCGGACGTTTCGAAGGTCTTTTGAAGGATTATCCCGATTATAAACGCGCCGACGAGGCGCTTTTTCTGGCAGGCAAGTCCTATCTCGCCCTCAAGCAGACGGACAAGGCGAAAGAACTGCTGAATCGCCTCATCGAGAAATATCCGGCCAGTACGTTTGCAGCAGATGCTCGGAAGATCTCCCGCTGACGGTCGCGGGAGCGGGCGCACGCGGCATCGTCTCAGCTATTATCCAGCCTTTCTTGATCTGACGGATAAGCCCTGTGTAGTTGTCGGGGGGGGACCGGTCGCCGAACGCAAGATCGGCACACTGCTTGCGGCCGGCGGGTCGGTCACGGTCATCTCGCCGGGAATAACCGCCGGGCTCCTTCGACTGTCGGCCTGCGGCAAGATAAGGCATAGAAACCGCGCATATCGGAGCGGAGACCTTCAGGGGGCCTTCCTCGTTGTCGCCGCCACCGGGAGCCGCGAAGTAAATGCACGCGTTGCAAAGGAAGCGCCGGGGCTTGTAAATGTTGCCGACAGCCCGGCTGCCGGCAACTTCATCGTTCCGGCAGCGGCACAAAGCGGGCCTCTCATGTTCGCAATATCGACCGGGGGCGCCAGCCCGGCATTAGCCAAGACTATCAGCGCAGAGCTGAAGAAGCACTATCCGGCTTCAATAGGACGATATTCCCGCTTTCTTGGGCGGCTCAGAAGACGCATACTGGGTACGATCCCGTCCGGACGACAGCGGGAAAGGTTTTTTCGGGAAGCGGCGTCCCGTGAACTACTTGAAATTGTGCGCCGTGATGGAGAGCGGGCAGGCACCGCAAGGGTTCGTATAATCTTGAAGAATTATGAGCGAGGGGATAAATGACGGTTCGTGTCGGAGTGATCGGGGTCGGATATCTCGGCAGGCATCATGCCCGTGTGTATGCCGAGCTTGAGGGGGTTAAGCTGGTTGCTGTGGCCGATACCCATCAGAAACAGGCAGAGGATATCGCCCGCCAGCACGGCTGTAAGGCGTACACGGACTATAAGCAAATGTTCGATTCGGTTGACGCCATTAGTATTGTAACTCCGACAATTAATCATTATTCGATTGCGTGCGACTGCATAACGGCCGGCAAAGACCTCCTGATAGAAAAGCCAATCACAACCACCGTCGATGAGGCCGACGATCTCATACGGCAGGCAAAGACTGCAAAGGTCCTGCTCCAGGTCGGGCATCTCGAACGCTTCAATCCGGTAGTTGCCGCATTCGGTCCGCTGGTCCAGGAGCCTGTCTTCTTCGAAGCCCAGCGGATATCGCCGTTTCAAGGCCGCGGAACGGATGTGGATATAACGCTCGACCTTATGATTCACGACATCGATATTATTCTTTCCCTGATGCCGGGGCGAAAGATCATCGACATCAAGGCGTCAGGCGTCCGGGTTCTGACGAAGACGATAGACCTTGCGAAGGCATGGATCCATTTCGATAACGGCACCGGTGCGCTGCTTACTGCAAGCCGGGTTGCGAGCGAGAAGACGAGGACGCTGACGGTTTACGACCGGGATCGCCATATGGTCATGGATTATCAGTCGATGGAGATCCGCCGCTACTTTGCCAAAGACGGCGCGGTCGTCCACGATGTGATGCGGGTAGAACCCGCCGAACCTCTAAAAGAGGAGTTGCGCCACTTTATTGCATGCACACGCACGAGGACTACTCCTCGTGTCTGCGGTCTTAAGGGCCGGGACGCCCTGACGGTCGCCATGCAGGCGGGGTATGAGATCAAGAAGCGATGGGAGAAGGCATGAGGGCAATGCTCGATTTAAAAACGCAATACCTGACGATCCGAGATGAAGTCCTCGGAAGCATCAACGAAGTGCTCGAAAGCTCGCAATATGTGCTCGGCAAGAAAGGCGCGGCGCTCGAAGAGCAGATCAAGCAGTATCATGGCATGAAAGAGGCGATAGGTGTCGCTTCGGGGACGGATGCCCTGCACCTTGCTATCCGCGCCCTCGGCATCGGTGCCGGCGATGAGGTCATCACTACGCCTTTCACGTTCTTTGCGACCGCAGAGGCCATCATGTACGTCGGGGCGAAGCCGGTATTTGTGGATATCGAAGCCGAGACCTGCAATCTTGATCCCAAGTTGATCGAAACGAAGATAACGAGCAGAACAAAGGCTATTCTGCCGGTGCATATCTTCGGTCATCCTGCCGACATGGACGCCATTGTCGCACTTGCGGAGAACCATAAACTGGCAATTGTGGAGGACTGCGCCCAGTCGTTCGGGGCAATGCTCCACGGGAAAAAGACCGGCAGCTTCGGCGCAGCGGGGTGTTTCAGCTTTTACCCGAGCAAGAATCTCGGTGCATACGGCGACGGCGGCATGCTCGTGCTGAACGATGCGGCAATGGCCGAAGAAATCAGAAAGCTCAGGAATCACGGCTCCAAGGGCGGCTACCGTCATGAATGCCTCGGCTACAACAGCCGTCTTGACGAACTGCAGGCGGCAGTTCTCCTCGTCAAGATGAAGCACATCGACGCATATAACAGCGCGCGCAACCGAGCCGCAGCCCTTTACACGAAACTGCTGTCCGACGTGGTCTCCTGTCCGGTCGAAAAACCGGGGGTGTATCATGTGTACCATCAGTACACCATCCAGAGTCCGAAACGTGATCAGATTCGCGAGGCCCTGAAAGAGCGGGGCATCCCCTCGGTTGTTTACTATCCGATTCCGCTGCATGTGCAGGAGGCGATGAAGCCGTATGGGTATCGCGCCGGCGACTTCCCGGTTTGCGAACAGGTGACGAGTCGGGTTCTTTCGCTCCCCATTTATCCGGAACTGAAAGATTCCGAGATCGAAGAGGCGGCGGCGGTTATCAGGAAGTGCCTCGGCAAATAGCGCAGGCCATCAATGCGGAAGGGCAAATGGCTGAACCAGAAAAGAGCGTTTCTTTCCAGCGAGTGATGATTATTGCGGGCGAAAGCTCCGGCGAGATGTACGGAGCCCTGCTCGCGGCAGAACTCCGGGCCCGCCACCCCATGCTGGAGATATCCGGTATCGGCGGCGACAAGATGGCGCGTGCCGGCGTGAAGCTCCTTGCCCGTATTGCGAGTTCTTTCGGCCTCATCGAGGCCATCCGGACATTCAGGCAGCTCCGCCGCGCCTATGCGGCAATTCTCGATTCACTTGCGTCGCAACGACCGCAGGCCCTCATTCTCATCGATTATCCTGACTTCAATATGAAGATTGCCCCGCGAGCCCGGGCGCTTGGCATTCCCGTTCTCTACTACGTAAGTCCGCAGGTCTGGGCATGGCGCGCAGGGCGCGTTCGCAAGATGGTGCGCATAGCCGATTTTCTTGCGGCAATCCTGCCCTTTGAAGAGAAGATTTACCAAGACGCGGGAATGGCGTGCGCGTTCGTCGGACACCCGGTCTTCGATGAAATCCGTGCCGTGATCACCTTTCTCGGCTTTCAAGAGGGCGATATCGGAAGCGAGGCGCTCCGACGTGCTGCAAAGAGCGCACTTGGCTGCGATCCGGATCGTCCGCTCCTTGTCGTTATGCCGGGGAGCCGCAGCCATGAAATCAACCTGCTTCTTCCCGCACTGACGGAATCTCTCCGGCAGTTGAAACAGACCCGTCCGGACTATCAATATGTCGTGCCGGTTGCTCCGAACCTGCCGCATACGGTGCAAAACAGCCTGCGCTTCGGACTTGAGCATGGGACCGATCTCAATGTGCGCATTGTGGATGATGCTCTGCTGGCGTTGATGGCGGCGGAATGCGGCATCATCGCATCGGGCACGTCGACATTGCAAGCCGCCCTTCTCGGCGTACCTCATGTCGTCGTCTACCGTCTTTCTCCGCTCACCTTCTGGCTCGGTAAACGCATCGTAAAAGTCCGCTACATTTCGCTTTCAAACATCCTCCTCGACACGCTCGGCACCGATGCAGCGCCATTTCGAATTGTCGAGTTGCTGCAAGATGACGCCAATCCGGCAGCCATCGCTGCCGAAGTCATGCGGCTGACGGACAATGCGGCGTATCGCGCCGATTGCCTGCGACAATTCGAACTGGTGCGCGAGCTTTTTCGGCATAAGCATGCGACCGCCGTAGTTGCCGATCGCGTCGAGATGTTTGCGCGTGGTGCAGGTGCAGGTTCGACATGATCCCCGGATATTCATTCCTTTACGCGCTTGCCCTTTCTGTCATGTTCTGGCCCGAGTACCGCAAGAGACCCGCTGCGCTCAGAAAACGGTGGCTTCAGGAAAAGCTCGGCACAACGCCTTCGGCGAACGGAGATAAGCGGAAGGTTGTGTGGGTGCACGCCGTATCTGTCGGCGAGGTGATCGCCTCGGTTCCATTCGTTCGGGGACTCCAGGCTCGACGTCCCGACATGCGGATACTCCTCTCGACAATAACGGATACCGGACAGCAGGTGGCACGAGAGCGATTCGGGTCGTCCGTCGAGATCGTCTACATGCCTTTTGATCTTCCGTTCGCCCTGCGCCGCCTGCTCGATGCGGTTCATCCTGTGCTCTTCGTGATTATGGAAACGGAGCTTTGGCCCAATGCGATCAGGCTCTGCAGTGCGCGCGGCATCCCGGTTGCTCTTGTCAATGGCCGTATTTCGGAGCGATCATTCCGCGGGTATCGGCGGATCCGTTTTTTTATGAAAAAGCTCTTCGGACGGATGTCGGCGCTCTGTGTCCAGATGAACATCTATGCCGACCGGCTGCTGCAGCTCGGAGCTCCCGAATCACGGATCGTCGTTACCGGCAATCTCAAGTTTGATCTGCATATTGCCGGAGGGGTTCCGCTCTGGACCACGATGTTGAGCGGGCCGGTCATCATCGCAGGCAGCACCCATCATCCGGAAGAAGAAATCATCATCGAAGCGTATCTCAAGACGCGGGGCTCTGTGCCCGATGCGAATTTGATCCTCGCCCCGCGCCATCCCGAGCGGTTCGGCGAAGTGGAGGCCCTGCTTTGCAAGAAAGGCATTGCGTATCTCAAACGCTCTGCAATGCACGCCCAGCTACCGGAGTCCGGCGGCACGGTCATCCTGCTTGATGTCATGGGAGAGCTGGGCCGGACCTATGCCGCATGCGACATTGCGGTGATGGGCGGTTCGTTTATTGCGCACGGCGGACAGAATCCCCTTGAACCGGCGTTCTGGGGCAAAGCTGTGCTCTGCGGCCCGCACATGGAGAACTTCCCGTTCATTCAGGACTTCTATGGAGCGGGAGCGGCGCGCAGGGTCAATGCAAGCGGGCTTGCAGCGGAATTGACCGCTCTCCTTCAAACACCCGCGGAGATGCGGGCCATGGGAGGGCGTGCCAGGGCGCTCCTTGAAGAAAACGCCGGCGCGACCGAAAAGACGCTCGACCGGGTGCTGTCCTTCGCGCCGCTCTGATATCTATTCCGTGTCAGCGCTTTTTGTCGTGAGCGTGGGCAACCTTCTCTACAACGAGCTCGCTGACGCCGCGGAAGTCGATCTTCCCGCTTCCCATCTTGGGAAGTTCGGAAATGACCATGAACTCTTTCGGCAAGGCAATCGGAGGCAGTTGCTTCGCCATGTCCTTCAGCAACTGTTTTTCATTGATGAGCGAGTCGGTGACAACAGCGATGATCCTCGCCCCTTTCTTCTGATCCGGAACATCCACGACACAGCAAGCAATCCCTTCGGGCAGGAGTTTTTCGAGCACATGCTCAACCTGAACAAGCGAAACCATTTCACCGCCTATCTTGACAAAACGGCGCAGGCGGCCGGCGTGCCATAAATAGCCGTCTGGATCAAGATAGCCCATGTCGCCCGTGTCGTACCAGCGGTTGTGGATCCTGATGGATGTTTCTTCAAGGTCGTCAAGGTACCCTTTCATGACGTTGTCGCCTTTGACAAGAATGCGTCCCAGTTCTCCCACAGTGCATCCGCGATCGGTTTCGAGATGCTGGATGCGGACCTGCACCCCGGGAATAGGCTTGCCGACGCTGCCGGGCTTATTTGCGTCAGCAGCGTTGACCGAGATGACCGGCGCGGTTTCGGTCGTGCCATAGCCTTCAAGAACAGGGAGCCCATGACGCGCATGAAACTCCTCGCGCAGGGGATCAGGACACCGATCCGCACCGACTATTGCGAGACGAACGCTTGCAAAATCGCCTGTCTCGGACTTTCTCAGATAACCGGCCAGAAATGACGGGGTCGCAATGACGAGTGTCGGATGTTCTTCACGGATGATCGAACACACAGCCTTGAAATCAAGCGGGTTGGCATAAGAAACGACCGACATGCCGAAGAAGAGCGGCGTCCAGAGATTGACCGTAAGTCCGAAGACATGGAAAAAAGGAAGAATTGCGAGCATGACGTCCTTGTCCGAAAGCGAGATGGCGCGGGAAAACCCCTCGATGTTCGAACTGATGTTGCGGTGCGTCAGCTCGACCGCCTTGGGGTCTTTCTCGCTGCCGCTCGTGAAGAGAATGACCGCGGTTTCATCTTCACTGACAGTTCCGAGAAGTGGAAGCAGGAGCGGCAAAGGCACCATGGCCTTTGCCGCTGCGATCAATTTGTCTGCCGCGCTGATGCTCTCGACAATATCTTCCACATAAATCATCCCGTTGACTTCGGGACAATCGATCTTCTGCAACAAGGCTTTCGAGGTGACGATGGTGCGGAATCCGCACTTTTCCTGAGCATACACGGCATTCCGAGCAGCACCGGTCGCATAGTTGATCATAACCGGCACCCGACCACTCATGAGTGCTGCAATGTTCGACAAGGCGCACCCCGCCGAAGTCGGCAACATGATACCGATATAGCCCTTATCGAAGCGCTTCAGCTTATCAGCGAAGATAATGGACGCTATCAGCATCTGCGCATAGGTCATCCGCTTGTCGGTCGACCTGTCGATAAACGCCGTCTTCTCGCCGAACCGGCGAGCTGTTCTGATAAACTGATGGTGCAGAAGCACGATAGCCTCTAAAACGTTATCTTGGCCTGCGCGCTGATGATGTTTATATGAGAATCATAACTCCCATGAAGGTTGCCGCGGAAAAAGTTCTCGTCGGTGGGGCCGGTTGCCGTCTTGCCAATGCGCGAATCCTTCACGAAAATATGCGCATAGCCAAGATCAACGGCAAAATTGTCCGACAGTTTATACCCTGCGCCGAGAGCCAGCCAAATACGGTCGGCATCCGGGATGCGTGGAGTGCGATATTCCGCGTTTCGGACTGCTGCGGTGTCATAGGCGACGCCGCTACGAAACGTCCATTTCGGATCAGGCATATAGGAAACGCCGATTGAGTAACGGTAGTTGTCCCGCCAGTTTTCGGTCGTTACGCTGTCGGCTGCTGTTGTCCTGCCGGCGACGGGATCGAATTGCACCCGAAGCTCTTTAAACAGGCTCCAGTTCGTCCAGGTAAAATCCGCCATGACCGTCCACTGCGGCGAAAAACTGTGCACGAAACTGACCGATGCACTGTCCGGAAGCATTATATTCGCATACACCGATCTGTCGAAAAAGCCCGCAGCGGCGGCAAGTGCATCGGTTCCGCTGAAATCGGCATCGCCCTCAAGTTTATGCTTTATACGCGAGCGATACGAGATGCCCATGCGGGTATCCTTCGAAAACTCGTAGAGGGCGCCCAGGTTAAACCCGAAGCCCCAGCTGTCGCCGTTCAGCTCGACGAATCCGTCCGAGAGGCTCAATGCAAGGGGATTGCGGCTTCTGGCAAAACTGATGCCGCCGACATCTATGGCATTGGAAAGCTTTGCCTTCAGATATTGCGCGCTCAATCCGGCGCCGATGCTCAGGTTGTCGGTCGCCTTAAAGGCAATTGAAGGATTGATGTTTATGGTTAAGACATCTGACTCAATCGCATGATAGCGGCCGACCCAGCCGCTGTCGTACTTAGTCGCGAGCCCGAACGGTGCATTGACGCCGAGTCCGAAATAGACCTTCCCGACCTGGGTGCTGGCATAGAAATTCGGAATGACTTTTGTGACGCCGCCGTCACCGCCGTTGCCGCCGCTGAGCGGTGCTCCGGTAAAGCGCGTGGATCCGTCATTTGAGAACTTGGCCGACGGGATGATTACATGCGCTCCCGGCAGAATCTGGGTCCCCTGCAGCCGCGTCAATCCTGCGGGATTGTAAAAAATAGTGCTTGCATCTTCCGCGGCGGCTGCGCCGCCGGAATATGCGTTTCCCAGGCCCGAGACGCTTTGCTCGATGAGGGCGAAGCCTGATGCGTGTGCTGCCGCTTGCGTAAATGCTGCGATGAGACAGGCAAGAAAGAAGACGGTGAGACGGTGAGAAAGAATTGATCTGCTCTTCACGGCATACCTCCGAGGGGTTTAGTGCGTGTGGCAGGAGAATGCAATAATATCGTACCGGTTAGGTTACGTATAGGCTTTGCCTGCTGTCAAGGGCCGTCGCTCAACGAGCAATTGCAGCCGGGCGTCCGGTCGGAGTAAACTTGGAGCACGAATGAATCTTCTGGAACGTGTATATCTTGGCGGGCTCAGGCGAAGCCAGCAGCGCATGCGTGCAAACCAAAAGAGATTGCCGAACCCGGTTATCAGTGTCGGCAATATCACGGTCGGCGGCACCGGCAAGACTCCGACGGCCATCGCCGTTGCCGAAGAGGCCGTCCGGCGCGGCTTTGCTCCTGTTATCCTGACGCGGGGCTATCGCGGATCGGCAAAAGGCCCCTGCTTCGTCGGTACAGGCAAAGCGTTGCTGCTGAATGTTTCGGAAGCAGGCGACGAGCCGGTACTCATGGCCGGGCGGCTGCCTGGAGTTCCGATTGTGAAGTCGCCTGATCGCTATGAGGGCGGCATGTTCGCCCTCAAGCATCTTGCGGACACCGTCTATGCGGAACGTGACATATCCCCTATTCTTTTCATTCTTGATGACGGGCTTCAGCATATTCGCCTTGCCCGTGATGTCGATATTGTCCTGATAGACGGAGGGAATCCGTTCGGCAACCGGCGGCTTCTTCCTGTCGGCCCCCTCCGCGAGCCGCTTGAGGCGCTGAAGCGTGCGCATCTGCTTGTCATTACCAAACAGAAGAGCGCCCCGCTTGTACAGGAGCTTGCAACATTCAATCCGCACGCCGGTCTGCACCAAGCCTTCTACAGGACCGATGCACTTATTTTTGCCGACGGAACACGCAAGGACACAGCGGCGCTGCAGAATAAACGGGTATATGTTTTCTGCGGCATTGCGAACCCGCAATCGTTCCATGCGACGATTGCATCGACCGGCTGCATTGTCAACGGAAATAAGAAATATCGCGACCACTACAGTTACGGTGTTCGCGACCTGGTCAACCTCAACAGGATCGCTGAACGAAACGGTGCCGAACTGCTCGTCACTACAGAGAAAGACCTCGTGAAATGCTCCGCTTACAACGGCACGGTGCCGCTTTGCGCCCTGACCGTCAGTTTTACGTTCGATGCCGCTTTTTTTGACGACCTGTTTGCGCGCATTAACCGGGCCTCTCAGTCCTGAACTTCGCGACAGCGGGCACAATTCGCGGCCGCATATGTTCCGTGCATTTGTGCAAATCCCCCCCGGAAGAAGTATAATTCCTGAATTCCATGAATATCGGGGAAAAACGATCAGGGCATGAACGGCGCGAGGCCTATCGGGTTGACGGCGAGGTCCTTATTTCGTACCTGAAACACGATGACTGCAAGAAGTGCGGCGACTGCTTCAAGGATAGTTCCTTTGTGAAACAATCCGTCAACATATCCGAAAAAGGCATGCGTTTCTATACGGACAAGCCAGTTTCCGAACGAGATGAAATCTCGGTTGCCGTACGCTTCACCGGCTATGCCTTGCCTGAGCTGCACTTCCCGGATCAATGCCTGATTTTTCACTGCCGGGTGCTGCGCGTAACCCGAACGGAGCGCGGCAATGCCTTGGCCTGCGCTTTTCTTCCGGCCAACAACCGGTTGATGATAAGCGCTCTTTCCAAATACATCTTCAATCGCCAGCGTGAGGAGTTGACCGGCGAGTCGATTGAAGACACCACCGGATACGTCGTGAAGAAAAAATAACGCCCCGCAAAGGTGCGGAGCGTTCTGAGCCGTCTCTTCATCTGGTGGAGGCGCGGGGAATTGAACCCCGGTCCGAAAGTACTACTCTCAAGCATCTCCATGCAAAGTCTGCCTATTTAAAGTTCGGATATCAGCATGCCGGCAGACAGGCCCCCTGACATCCTATCCCCTTGAGTCTCCCACCAGGGCAGAAGGGCGCTACCCGATGGCAGCCTGAAATATGACGTCCGTATCCGGGCCCAGGCAACCTGGAAGGGACGTGCTGCTATTGGTTAAGCAGCGAGTGCCAGTTCGTTGTTGGCGTTTGTGTCTGTTCCCTCTTTTTACGTGGTGAAGGAGCCACGGCATGCAGCTTGAGCCTCATAACCCCCGTCGAGCCCTTTCGCCCCCGGATGAAGCCTCTAGTTATTATACCATTGCCGGATTATCAAAGCATAACAACAGGAAGGGCTCCACGCATAGCGCAAATTAGAATTGACCGGTCCGGAGCATGACGAGCGTGCAGGCCTCAAGGACTTCGATACCGGCGGCCCTGAGGCTATCGTATGCATGCGGGTTCTCAGCGCCCGGATTGAAAATAACACGGCGCGGCTTCTTGCGGATCATCTCGGCAATGACCGCTTCCTGTCTCCGCGCGCCGAGATACATGGTCACGGTGTCAAGAATCCCGGGGACTTCCGCAAGCGTCGGGTAAACCTTCCGCCCGAGGATTTCGGTCCTACCAGGCGCAACAGGAATGGCCTCATGCCCAAGCTCTATCAACGCATGCATTGCCATGTTCGAGTGACGTTCAGGCTTCGGGCTTGCACCGACGACCGCGACCCGCATCATCTGTTGATAAGCTCCATCAGTCTCTTCGCTTTCGCGCCGCGAACTGCCTTGCACGACGCATAAAAGGAAATTGCTCCCGCAGGACCGAACATCTCGGAGTTGTCGCTGCCGAGCGTTGCCAGCACATTGTTGAGCGTGCCTTCATTGCCGTCGAATACGCTGATTCCGGCCGGCAGCATCTCCTCTATCTGCCGGCGATAGAAAATAAAGTGGGTACACCCGAGAACAACTGCACCGTAATCGGCCGGAGGGATTGAATCAAGTTTCTCCCGGATCGCCTGCTGCACCTCGGGAGATGAAAAATCGAACGCCTCTGCCGTTTTGACCAGCAGGTCAAACGGCACGGTATCGACAAGACACGAGGGATCGAGCTTCACCATCAATTTCAGCAGCTTCTCGCCCCTGATGGTCAACGAGGTCGAAAAGAGCAGCACCCGCTTGCCGGCCGCATAGTGCAACGCAGGTTTGATTGCAGGCTCCATGCCGAGGATCGGAAAGGAATACATCTGCCTGAGCTCACCGACGGCCGCGCTCGTGGCGGCATTGCAGGCAATGACCAGCATCTTGAGATTCTTCGTCGAGAGGAACCTGACCGCATCATGCACGAAGCGCTTTACCTCTTCGGCATTCTTTGTACCATAAGGAACGTTTTCCGTATCGGCAAAATAGACGAAGTGCTCGCGCGGCAGTCTTTTCACCGCGTCGCGGAGAAATGTAATGCCTCCGATGCCTGAATCAAACACGGCAATCTTCTTTATCGCGGCAGTCTGATCTTTCAAGATTGCGCTCTCTACCTTCACCGGCTGCGGCTCTTTAATGCCTTGTCGATTTCGCGCTTCGCCTCGCGCTCCTTGATGGCCTCGCGCTTTTCATACTGCGCCTTGCCTTTGCACAGACCGACCTCGATCTTTGCATACGGACCCTTGAAATAGATTTTCAGCGGAATCAGCGTATAGCCCTTCTGCACCAGCTTGCCGCGGAGTCGCTCTATTTCCTTGCGATGGAGCAGCAGTTTGCGGGTCCGGACAGGGTCGTGATTCAAGATATTGCCGTGGCTGTAAGGACTGATATGACAGTTCAGCAGCAACGCCTCGTTGTCCTTGAGGATGACGTAGCTGTCCGTGAGATTGGCCCTTCCGGCGCGGAGCGACTTCACTTCGGTTCCGACGAGCGCAACCCCTGCCTCGACCGTATCTTCGACAAAATAGTCGTGATAGGCCTTGCTGTTTTTGCAGACGATACTCATGATCTTGTATTATCTCACATTCTCGATGTGGTGAACAAAGAGATGCAAATCATTTATAATGCCGGTGTATCGCCACTGAGGAGGATTCGATGAAAAAAATACTCGCGCTCGTGCTTGCTTTTTTTGTGATCTGCAGTGTGGGTTGCAGCAGCAAAGCGGTCAAGCAGCCCTCGGCAGATTCCAAAACGGCAACCGAGGCGTTCGCGCTGGCCGAGAAGATACGTGACGCTTATGCACAGCGCGACATGTCGGCCATGCGCGCCTATACGACGCCGGAGGGGTTCAAGACGATCAGCGAGTCGATGAAGAATTTCGATTCCGTGCAGCTTGAGTTCAAGCCGTTGCTGGTCGATATCCGCGAAAGCGGCACGCATCTGTATGTTTCGTGGACCGGCATATGGCAGGCGCGCGGCCAGCGGTTTGAGGAACGTGGACTCGTCGTCTTCGGTCTAAAGGGCTCACCGTTCAGGGTTGATGAGGTTCTCCGCGCGAATCCATTTCGCTATCCCGAGTTTTAGCCCATAGCCCTCGCCGCGTCGGGGCACGCAACGCCGCATCGAGCAGCTGCAGAAACGTACCTCTTGGAATTTCACGGGCGCCGAAACGCACGAGGTGCCCGGTGGTCACCTGGCAGTCGATCAGCGAGAATCCCCACGCTGCAAGCCGTTTGACGAGCGCTGCAAACGCAACTTTGGACGCATTGTTCCGCCTGGCGAACATGGATTCGCCAAAAAAGGCCGCCCCGATCGAGACGCCGTAAAGCCCTCCTGTCAGCTCCCCGTCTGCCCAGCTTTCGATCGAATGGGCAAAACCTTCATGATGGAGACGGATATACGCTTCGATCATCTCTTCCGTAATCCAGGTGCCTCCCTTGTCGTCTGCGTGTACCCCGGCACACTCGCGGATCACCCGCTCAAATGCGGTGTCATATGTAACGGCAAAACTGCCTTTTTGCATGAGCTGTCGCAGCGACCTCGATATCTTCAATTCATCAGGAAACAACACAAGACGGGGATCAGGAGACCACCAGAGAATAGGAGAGTCCTGCGAATACCAAGGGAAGATTCCCTGCGCATACGCCAGGAGAAGCCGCTCTGGACCGAGATCGCCGCCGACCGCCAGCAGGCCGTCTGGCTCGGAAAGGTAGGGCGGCGGAAAGATCAATTCATCAGGCAAGCGGTAGATCGGCATTTACGATGCCTTTCTCTGCCTCACAATATCAGCTCGCCAGGGACCGGATATTGCGCGCCGGTGGTGAATACGATTCGCACTATTCCGCGGAGAAGTCGAAGCGAAGCGTTTCTCCTTCGAGGACGACCGCCACAGTTCCGCCCTTCTGCAACGGACCGAAAAGCATCGCCTCCGAGAGCTTGTCCTTGATTTCCGTCTGCATGACGCGCGCAAGCGGACGTGCGCCGAAACGCCTGTCGAATCCCTTTTCGGCAAGCCAGTCACGGACCTCCGGAGTAATATTCAATGCGACTTTCTTCTGGGCCAGCTGGGTGCGAAGCTCCCTGACGAATTTATCCACGACCTGTTTCATGATCGCGCTGTCCAGCTGTTGGAAGTGGATGATCCCGTCGAGCCGATTGCGGAACTCCGGGGTGAAGAGGCGCTTGATGGCCGCGGAACTCTTGTCCTCGGTATCCGTCACTCGCTCCCCGAAACCTATCGAGCCCCTGTCCATCTCCATAGCCCCTGCATTGGAGGTCATGATGAGAACGACGTTGCGAAAGTCGGCCTTCTTGCCGTTGTTGTCGGTCAGCGTCGCGTAGTCCATCACCTGCAGCAGAATGCTGAAGATATCGGGATGCGCCTTTTCGATTTCGTCCAGCAGGAGCACGGAGTACGGATGTTTGCGCACCGCGTCGGTCAGGAGTCCGGCCTGATCAAATCCGACATAGCCGGGTGGCGCACCGATGAGCCGCGCAACCGCGTGTTTCTCCATATACTCGCTCATATCGAAGCGGGTGAACTTGACGCCCAGTGCATTCGCCATCTGGCGGGAAACCTCGGTCTTGCCGACACCGGTCGGCCCGGTAAATAGGAACGAGCCTATCGGCCTCTCAGGGATGCCCAGACCGGCACGGGCACGCTTAATCGCAGCCACGAGAGAGTGAATAGCGGCGTCCTGTCCGAAGACGACGCCCTTCAGCTCGTCTTCAAGGGTGCGCAGTTTTTCGGTATCCGAGGTCGAAATAGTGCGCGGCGGAATCTTCGCCATCTTGGCGACAACTGCCTCCACTTCGGCGACGCCGACCGTCATTCGTGCGCTGCCGCCCTTCTCGGCATGAAGCAGTTTCAGCGAGGCGCCCGCCTCGTCGATGACGTCAATCGCCTTATCGGGCAGAAATTTGTCGTTCACGTATTTTGCAGAAAGCTCCACAGCGGCTTTCAGGGCCGATTTGCCGTATTTTACCCCGTGGAATTGTTCGTAATACGACTGCAGTCCGCGCAGGATGCCGAGCGTCTCCTCCGGCGAAGGCTCCTGAATCTCGATCTTCTGGAAACGGCGGGAGAGCGCCCGATCTTTTTCGAAATGATTCTTGAATTCCTCATAGGTGCAGGCACCGATGCAACGCATCTTTCCTGAGTTGAGGATCGGCTTGAGGATGTTCGAGGCATCAAGCGAGCCTCCGCTTGTCGCGCCGGCACCGATGATGGTATGAATCTCGTCGATGAAGAGGATCGCATCCTCGGTCTTCTCCAGCTCGGCAATCGTGGCCTTCAGCCTGGCCTCGAAGTCGCCGCGATACTTGGTTCCGGCAAGCATGGCGCTCATATCGAGCGAAAAGATCTTGGCGTTTCTGAGCGGCAACGGAATGCTCTCTTCGTATACGCGCCGTGCGAGCCCTTCCACGATGGCCGTCTTGCCGACGCCCGGCTCGCCGACAAAGATGACATTGTTCTTCCTCCGGCGGCAGAGCACCTGGATCGTCCGCTTCAACTCGACATCGCGCCCGACGAGCGGATCGATGCCCCCGTCGCGGGCCTTCTCGACGAGGTTGACCGCAAACTGCCGCAGCGGGTCCTTTGCCGTCGATTTCTGCCGCCCGGTCTTGCACTCTTCGCCGCACGGCTCTTCGTCTCCGGCCAGGCCGTGATAATGCTGCGGCCGGGTTTTCGTAACGCCGTGCGAAACATAGTTGAGCACATCGAGCCTGCTGATGCCCTCTTTTTCGAGAATATGCACGGCATGCGAATCTTCTTCCACAAAAATAGACGCCAGCATGTCGCCGGAATCCACCTCGGACTTCTCAGCGGACTGGACATGCATGACGGCCCGCTGCACCATACGCTGAAACGCCGCGGTCGGCTGGGGATATGTCTCGTCCTTCCCTGTCAGTCGGCCGACATGTTTCTGGAAAAATGCGTCGAGTTCCGCCTTCATGCGCAACACATTGCCGTCGCAATTCGTGATGATATCGATACCCCATTCGTCGTGAATGACCGCATAGAGCATATGTTCGACCGTCAGATATTCGTGCTGCTGCTGCTTTGCCTCACGAATCGTCGCCTGAATAGCAAGCTCAA
Organism: Dissulfurispiraceae bacterium; assembly: GCA_035319145.1. Lineage (GTDB taxonomy): Bacteria > Nitrospirota > Thermodesulfovibrionia > Thermodesulfovibrionales > Dissulfurispiraceae > JAAYUK01. Next base: position 41,831 of record DATHDH010000127.1, read on the forward strand.
GTTCCTTGTTTATCATTCTTTCTCCATTACGCATTTCAGCGGGAATCGATGCTCCCGCGCCAGTGCATGTACTGCGGAGACCTTCATTTCTGCAATCTCCATCGGGAAAAGCCCGCACATGCCCTTGCCGTTTTTATGGACATGCAGCATAATCCGCATCGCCTCGGCCGGTGCCTTATGAAATACCGTTTCGAGCACATGGATTACAAAATCCATAGTAGTATAATCATCATTCAGGAGGACAACCTGATAGAGCGGTGGCTCATGGACAATCTCGCGTGTCTGCGAGCCGGACTCTTCTATGGTCCGCGTTTCTTCCCTGCCCACGCTGGACCCGATCTTATTTGCAGCTGCTGCACGACCCGGAGCTGCAGGTCGCGCATCCCGACGAAGTCTGTTTCTCTACCCCGCTCATGCCGAAGACCGAAAACTTCTTCGTCACTTTTTCCGATGAGCACCGAGAGCAGGTTACTGCATGTTCGTGCCTGACCAGCTTTTCAAATTCGTGTCCGCATCCGTCGCACTTGTATTCATAAATAGGCATGAAGCGTCTCTCCTGTAAGTGGCGTATCTATTTGGATTATAACATAGTTCTTGCTTTCTTCCGACTAATCATTTAACCTATTCTCCATAAGGAATTCGTTGGAATTCCGACTGCGCCGCACGAAAAGGGTACGCTGCCCTTTGGGGCCGGCGGGGGAAAAAGAGGTGCCACTTCATGATTGGACACAAGACCCAGAATCTGCAAGATACTTTCCTGAATGTGCTCCGCAAGGAGAGGATTCCGGTTACCGTCTTCCTGACCAATGGTGTTCGTCTGAAGGGCGTCATCAGGGGCTTTGATAATTTCGTGGTGCTTCTGAAAGATGTCAATGAGCAGCTCGTTTACAAGCATGCCATTTCGACCGTCGTGCCCGAGAGGCCGGTCGATCTTCGCGCCGAGAGCAACGACATCTGATCCCGCAATCGTATCGCTGCGCGCAGAATCCGTTCCCGGTTGAGCGCCCGGAGCGGCAGGGTGTTTATTTATTGAACGGGGCTTAGAGGAGGTTTTCCATCATGCTGGAGGGTATGCGGAAACATGCGAAATATTTTTATATCCTTTTTTTCATAGTCATTCTGACGTTCATTTTCTGGGGCGTAGGCCCGCTCGACAAATCGACGTCGGTTGTCGTAGCCGAGATCGGGAAGGAAAAGATATCCATTGAAGAATATTGGCGCGCCTATGACAATGCGCGGAATACGTACCGTCAGATATTCAAGGATCAGTTTACCGAGGAACTCGAAAAGCAGCTCAACCTGAAGGAAACCGTCCTCGACATGCTGATTGAGGAGCGCGTGCTCCTTGCCGCCGCGGATCAGATGGGGCTGTCGGTTTCCGACGGCGAGGTGCAGGATGCTATTGTTAATGATCCGCGCTTCAAGCGCGACGGAGGTTTCAAGAAAGATGTCTATTTCCGCACGCTCGAATTGAACCGGCTGACGCCCGACCAGTTCGAGCGCATGCTCCGCCAGCAAATGGTTTCGGAAAAAGTGAAGCGGCTTGTCTGGGCATCGGTCGATCTGACGCCGCTTGACAAGGAAGCCAAGGGAGACGATGAAAAAGCACTCCAGGCACGTCAGGCGGCGCTTGCGGTCAAGAGAAACGCGGCATTGAAATCGTTCGTCGATGCGGCACGTGCATCGATGCAGGTCAAGGTCTTTCGCGAAAAAATATCATAGAGCAGTGCCTGAGGGGGGGCGTCGTTGCTGGATTTTGTACGATTGATTCGCTGGCAGGATATCCTCGACATCGCCGTCGTTTCGATTATCCTGTATCAGGTATTCCTGATTATCAAGGGGACCAGAGCCGCACGGATGCTCGTCGGCGTCGGATTTCTGCTCATCATATCGTTCTTCGCAAAGTACTTCCAGCTTTCGACCCTCGACTGGATCCTCCAGAGCTTCTGGTCGCAGGTCGTTATCGTCCTGATTATCGTATTCCAACAGGAAATTCGCAGAACGCTCGCGCATATGGGCGCCACCTCTTTTTTCCAGAACTTCACCTCGGCCGAAGAACTGAAGTCTCTGGAGGAAATCGTGCGCGCAGCCGTAGCCTGTGCCAACCGCAAGATCGGCGCATTGCTGGTCATCGAGCGCGACGTCAGTCTCAACGATTATGTCGAGGTCGGCACCCCGCTCGACGCAAAGGTGAACAAAGACCTGCTGCTCAGCATCTTCCATCCGACATCGCCGATTCATGACGGCGCGGTTATCATTCGCGGCAATCGGGTCGTCGCGGCAGGCTGCTTTCTGCCGATCAAACTCGGCACTGAAATGAGCAAATCGCTCGGCACACGCCACCGCGCCGGGTTCGGGCTTACCGAAGAGACCGATGCGGTCGCAATTATCGTCTCCGAGGAGACCGGCCAGATCTCGCTTGCCATGAACGGCGAGATGCAGTCACACATCGATATGGGAGCCCTCCGTGATATACTGACCGATCTCTTCACAACCAAGAAGAAGCCGGAGGCGTTAAAGGCCAAGCCGTCGGGGAATCGCAATGGCTAAAAGGAAGATGTCGGAACTGTTTACCAAAAATATCTGGTTGAAGATGCTCTCGGTGCTTCTTGCCGCAACCCTTTGGATTTATGTTTCATACCGGGGCGAGATCGAAAAGACCGTCGAGGCTCCGGTTGAGTTCCGGGGGATACCTGTCGGCATGGAACTCGTGAGACAGAATCTCCGCAAGGTGAATGTGAACGTCCAGGGATATGAGCAGGCCGTATATCGCTTGCAACCGAACGAGATTCGCGTCATTATCGACCTCTCCGGCAGCAAGCGGGGTGAAAATACCATCTCGATCGAGCCCGGCCTGGTCAGAGCGCCGAGGGGCCTCAAAGTAATCTCTATCGAAGAGTCCTCATTAAAGGTAGCACTTGATGAAACGGCATCGCGCGTCGTTACGGTAAAACCCTATGTGACCGGAACCCCGGAACGCTCTTTTGAACTCTCGTCCGTTGCGGCGACGCCTTCAATGGTGCGAATCGAGGGCCCGCGGAGCGAAGTCGAAAAAATAACCTTGGTACGTACGGATCCCGTCGACATGACCGGAGTCGATGAGGATATTTCACAGAATGTCCGGCTGAACCTCAACGGACGGGGGGTCCGGGCGGAGGTTCAGGAAGTATCGGTAAAGCTGACAATCAGAAAGGCCCACAAATGAAATTATTCGGAACAGACGGCATACGCGGCAAAGTGAACAGGGGACATATGACGCCTGAGACCGTGCTTCGAGTCGGCATGGCGATAGGTGCTGTAATAAGCGCAAAAGCAACCATCGGACGGCATGAAGTTCTCATCGGCAAAGACACACGGCTTTCGGGGTATATCATCGAGAGCGCGCTCACCTCGGGCATCTGCTCCATGGGCGTGGACGTCACTCTTGTCGGACCCATCCCGACGCCCGGTGTTGCGTTCCTGACGCGCGCCCTGCGGCTTGATGCAGGCGTGGCGATTTCTGCATCGCATAATCCTTTCGAAGACAATGGCATCAAGGTCTTTTCCCATGACGGATTCAAACTTTCCGACGAGTTGGAGGCTCAGGTCGAGCAGTTTGTTCTGGCTGACTCCTGTCCGTTCAAGCGCCCTGCCGGTGCAAAGATAGGCAAGGCATTCCGTCTGGACGACGCCGCCGGGCGCTACATTGAATACATCAAATCATCCATTCCACGCGGCGTCGATCTCGTCGGCATGAAGGTCGTCATCGATTCGGCAAACGGGGCAGCATACAAAATTACGCCTTCGCTGCTGAAGGAGTTGGGAGCGGAAGTCATATCCATTCATGACGAACCGGACGGCACAAACATCAACAAGGATTGCGGCTCGCTGCACCTCGACGCCCTCGCGGCCGCAGTGCGGGAGCACGGCGCCCATGTGGGCATAGCACACGACGGCGATGCCGACAGGACCCTCTTTGTCGATGACAAGGGTGCGGCGGTCGACGGTGATTTGATTATGAGCATGTGGGCGCTGGAACTGAAGCGTGAAAACCGCCTCAACCACAGCACCGCAGTGGTAACGGTCATGAGCAACCTCGGCATCGAGCGCCATTTGCAGCGCCACGGCGTAAAGGTGGTCAGGACTAAAGTGGGCGATCGGTATGTCGTCGAAGAGATGCGGAAACACGGATATAATTTCGGCGGCGAACAGTCGGGCCATCTCGTCTTTTTCGATTACAACACAACCGGCGACGGCCCCATTACGGCCCTCCAGGTCCTCTACCTCATGCGGAAGAAGAACAGGCTCCTTTCTGAGCTCGCCGCCGGCATCGATCTCTTTCCGCAAGTTCTGCTGAACGTGCCGGTGGCCGAAAAGAAGGACTTCAAGGAGATTCCGGCAATTGCGAAGGTTATCGCCGAGGCGACGAAGTCGCTCGGCGACAGCGGCAGACTGCTTGTGCGCGCATCCGGCACCGAGCCGAAAATCAGGGTAATGGTCGAATGCGAAGATGCCGCGCATGCGCAATTCTCTGCGGAACGTATTGCAACGGTCATTCAAAAACATCTGGGGGGATAAAGGAATGCCTGTTCATAAATTCGGACTTCTTGCCGCTGCTCTGCTCTTCGGTCGTCTTCTCTGCAGAAGGAGCTTCTTCCTACTCGGATCGGGATCTCGACCACTATCGCCACCCGGCGGACAATAATTCCAGGACACCCGCTGCCGTCTCAAAAGATCGATCAGCCGATCAAAAAATACAGCAAAAAGGACAAGGAATACTGGTGCAAGGAAGGCACCAAGAAATCTCGCAAGGTCGAAAGCGTGCAGGCGAGGGTCAAAAAGGGCTAAAGCCGCAGTCGACGAACGGCAGGAGGCGGCGGATCGCAGCCGCGGGGACTGGAAGGCCTCCAAACGTCTCCGCGAAGCGCAGAAAAAGCTTGCGAAAGATCAGAACGCCCTCTCCGATGCCGAACCGATCTTTCCGTGCTCGAAAATCGCGCTCATCGTCAGAGCATCCCACCCGGCTGACTGAAGTGCAACACCGAATTCTGAAGCCATGCTCGTTTTTGCAGCGTTCCTTGCCGGAGTTGCTGCATTCTATTCGATCCGTTTTTTCCCGCTCGCGTCGGCGGTAGCCGGCCTCTTTTTCTTCGCTGCTTCCTCGCTGTATCAGCCGACCGGCCAAGGGGCGCGTGTTCTTGTCCTTCTCATAGCGGCTTGTACAGCCGGGTTTTCGATGGCTGCATATATGTCGCCGCCCAAGGCTGATCCGATCTTGCACTGATGAAAGGAAAGACCCTTGCTGTGCGGGCCTTTCCTGTTTCCGATTCAGGCGCGAGATCTACCCTCTCCGCAGACTTCGCGCCCAGACGTTCCGAATCAGGCCGGAGGGGGGCGGACGATTGTTGTCGACACGGGGCGAACACAGCTTCCGCTGCTCGGCCTTCTGCGGTATCGGGGCATTCGCACCATCGATGCCCTCGTGCTATCCCATGCACATCCCGATCATACTGCCGGCCTGTCCGCCCTGCTGCGCGACCTCCGCGTTCAGGAGCTGTGGGACAACGGCCGACTCGCATACTCGCCGCCGCTACCGCCGGATATCCGGCATCGCACGCTTGCCCGCGGCGATATCATCAGCACCGCCGGCGGCGCGCGCTTCATCGCGCTGCATCCCTGTGCCGGATACCATGCTGAAAAACGGACATCTGAAGAGAACAATGATTCACTTGTCCTTAAGTCCGAGACATCGGGAGGAAGCATCCTCTTTACCGACGATATCGGCGAAGACGCGGAGAATACGCAGGACCGCTCGCAGGCAGCCTGAAAAGCACCATTCTCAGGGTTCCCCATCATGGAAGCCAAATGTCGCTTTCCGCCGCCTTTCTCGATGCGGTATCTCCCGAGCATGCGGTTATCAGCGCAGGACTTAACAATCCGTACGGCCACCCCCATCCGATTACCGTCTCCGTACTTTCGGCCGCCGATATCCGGAGAACCGATGCAGACGGGGCGGTCGGCGTGCGAATAAGCGGCGGCCGCATTGCGATGAAGACCTGGAACGACCGGCGCGTTGTCCCCATGCATGCGCCGTCCGACGAGCTGCACAATATTAAATGCCTTATAAGCGTGTGGTAAAATGAAGGCTATGATAGCGATAGTGGATTATGGAATGGGTAATATCAGAAGCGTCGAGAAGGCGTTTCGAAAAATCGGCGCCGATGTCTCGGTGACGGCCGACCCGGAGCTTGTCCGCAATGCGGACGGTATCGTTCTGCCCGGGGTCGGCGCATTCCGCGACTGCATGGCGAACCTGGCGGGGCTGCGCCTGCTCGACACCATTGTGGAGGAAGTTAAAAAAGGCAAGCCTTATCTCGGCATCTGCCTCGGTCTCCAGATTCTCTTCTCGGAGTCCGAAGAATTTGGAACGTGTCGCGGGCTCGACATCTTCAAGGGGAAGGTCGTTCGTTTCCGCCCCGATGATCCCACACTCAAAATTCCCCACATGGGCTGGAATACGGTCGAATACAAAAAGCGCCCTCCGATTTGTGCCGATGTTCCGGATCAATCGTTTTTTTATTTCGTGCACTCGTTTTATGTGGTGCCGGAAGATCCGGCCATTATTGCCGGAACCACAACATATGGCATTCCGTTCACATCGATGATCTGGCATGACAACATCATCGCGACGCAATTTCACCCGGAAAAGAGCCAGAAGCTTGGTCTCAGGGTCCTGAAGGGATTTGCCGGCCTCGTCCGGGAACGCATCGGATGACTTCGCAGCCTCGGCGCAGCGCAGCAGCACCCCCGCAGAAAAACGTCATCCTCGGCACCGCCGGACATATCGACCACGGGAAAAGTTCTCTGGTTAAGGCCCTCACCGGGATCGACCCCGATCGGCTGAAGGAAGAGAAAGAACGCGGTATTACGATCGATCTCGGGTTCGGGAACCTCTCTTATCCGGACGGCGTCACCGTCGGAATCGTCGACGTGCCGGGCCATGAGCGGCTCATCAAGAATATGCTGGCCGGCGCAGGCGGCATCGATATCCTGATGATGGTGATAGCCGCCGACGAAGGTATCATGCCGCAAAGCCGCGAACACCTCGCCATCTGTGAAATGCTGAAGATCAAGAGCGGGTTTATTGCGCTGACGAAGGCCGACCTTGTCGACCCGGACTGGATAGAGCTTGTCTCGGATGAGATAAGGGCTTTTGTCGCCGGGACGTTTCTTGAGGGAGCGGATATTGTTCCTGTCTCGGCGAAAAGCGGCTCGAACATCGATCTGCTGAAAGTGAAAATCCATGAGAAGGCGATGTCGGTTCAGCCGAAGCTGACGAAGGGCATTTTCCGCCTGCCGATTGACCGCGTCTTCACGCTGAAGGGCTTCGGCACGGTCGTCACCGGCACGGCATTATCCGGAACCATCACACTTGACAGTGCGGTCGAGATCCTGCCAAGCCGCATCGAGAGCAAGGTGCGCGGCCTCCAGACGCACGGGGCGGCGGTTGAATCGGCTTTTGCGGGGCAGCGCATCGGCATCAACCTACAGGGAGTTGATCGCGATCTTTTGAACCGCGGCGATGTCGTCGTGCCCCCCGGACGATTCGTTCCGACGGCAGCGTTGGATGCAAAGCTCGATCTGCTGAAAGACTCGCCGGTCATAAAGTCGCGCAGCCGCGTGCATTTCTATTGCGGCACTGCGGAAACGGTTGCCCGCGTTATTTTATACGACCGCGAAGAACTGTCTGCGGGGGAGTCCTGCTTCTGTCAGTTCCGTCTTGAGCATCCGCTTGTCGCCCTCTCGGGTGATCGCTATATCATCAGGCGTTTTTCGCCGCTTGAGACGATCGGCGGCGGCGGGATTCTCGATCCTCACCCAATCAGGAGAAAGAGAAAGGCAGGCATTGAAGACCTCGTCGTTTTTGAAAGGGGGCTCTTGCGGGACATGATCGAAATGCTGATAAAACGTTCCGGCTTCAGCGGTTGCACCATCCCTCAGATTGAAGGCTGGGTGCAGGGGAATGTGCCGGATCTGCAATCGGCGACCGATCAGCTTATCGGCAAAGGCATTGTCGTCAAGGCGCAGGATGCACTTTTTCACAAGGAGAGCGTCGCCCGTTTCCGCGAGTCGCTGCTCGGCTTTGTCGCGGCGTTTCATCGCGAAAACCCGCTGAAACAGGGGGTTACCAAGGAAGAGCTGAAGGCGAAAATGCGCGGTGCCCTGAAGGGGGAAGATCGGCCTTTTCTCCTTGTCCCCCTCATTCCGGATATCGTCGTTGATCGCGATATGCTTCGCCTCGCAAGCTTTTCGGTTTCGCTCACACAATCCGATGAGGCGCTCCGTTCGAAGATTATCGCCGCACTCGATAAGGATGCCTTTCAGCCTCCGTCGCGCGCCGAACTGGCCCAGCAGCTGCGGGTCGATGAAAAGGAACTCGGCGACCTCCTCAAATTGATGGTGAAAGAGGGGCAACTGGTGCGCATCAACGACTCCCTGTTCATCACCGTCGCCGTGCACGGGCAGATGATCGAACGGATCCGGACATTCGCCGCCGCAAAGAAGGAAATGACCGTTGCGGAATTTCGCGATATCCTCGAGACATCAAGAAAATATGCGCTTCCGCTGCTTGAATATCTTGATTCGAACCGTATTACGCTGCGCGTTGGGGACGTGCGGAAATTCATGCTAAAATAGGGCATGAATAAGCGATCCCTCTGGATTCCCGCGCTCCTGCTCATCGGGTTTATACTCGGCGGGGTGGTGTATTCCCTTTTTTCAAGCCCTTCCGGACAAGGCATTTCTCCCTTTTCGCCCCGCGTCCCGAAACAGATCGAAGAGACAAGCCGCGCCTTTTCCGAGATCGTGAAAGCGGTATCCCCTTCGGTCGTCAATATCTCGAGCACAAAAATTCTGAAGCGCCAACAGGTTCCCTTCGACGAGTTTTTCGATTTCTTCAACCCATTCCCTGATGGACGGGATCGCCGATTCAAGGAGCAGAGCCTCGGATCGGGCGTCCTCGTTTCCGAAGACGGGTATATCGTGACGAACAATCATGTCGTCGAACAGTCGAGCGAAATACGCGTTATCCTGACCGACAAACGGACGTTCAAGGCAAAGCTGATCGGCGCCGACCCGAAAACCGATATCGCCATCATCAAAATCGATGCAAAGTCCCTGCCGGTGGTGCCGTGGGGAGATTCCGAAAAGCTTCAGGTCGGCGAGTTCGTCCTCGCCATCGGGAATGCGTTCGGCCTGAGCAATACGGTCACCATGGGGATTATCAGCGCCGTCGGCCGCGCGGACGTCGGCATCGCCGATTACGAAGATTTCATCCAGACCGACGCGGCGATTAACCCCGGCAATTCCGGCGGGCCCCTGGTTAACATCAAGGGGGAAATTATCGGCATCAATACTGCAATTTTCTCGAAAACAGGGGGATACCAGGGCATCGGCTTTGCAGTGCCGAGCAATATGGTGCGCGTTGTCAGGGATCAGCTGACGAAAGAAGGCAAGGTTACGCGCGGATGGCTCGGGGTCACCATTCAGGAACTGACGCCGGAAATGGCGTCGAAATTCGGCCTGAAGGGGGCGGACGGCGTTCTGGTGAGCGATATTGCAAAAAACAGCCCTGCCGCCAAGGCCGGAATACAGCGCGGCGACATCGTGACACAATATAACGGCAAGCCGGTCAAAGATGCAGGCGTGCTGCGCAATATGGTTGCGCAGAGCCAGCTTGGTTCCGGAGTGAACATCAAGATTATCCGCAAAGACAAGGAAATGACTATCCCTGTCACTATCGTCGAATTGCCGGCCGACGGAGCCGAGAACAGCAGTCGCCCGGTGCCGGGCGATTCCAGCGCCGGCAATGCCCTCTCGGGAGTGTCGGTGACCGACCTCACCCCGGCGATCTCCAAACAGCTCGGCCTGGACAAGGATGAAAAAGGAGTGGTTATACTCAGGATAGAATCTGGCTCTGCTGCCGAAGATGCCGGCCTGAGAAAGGGCGATGTCTTACAGGAGATTGATCGCCAGAAGGTTACAAGCCTGAACGAATTTAATCGAGCTTTTTCGAGGTTGCGACCTGACGAAGCGGTGCTGCTCTTTGTAAACCGCGGGGGCAGAAAATTTTATACGACCCTTGAGCCTCGTTAAAGCCCCTGGAGAATAGTTATGCTGAAAATCATCTCAAAACTTGCTGTCGGTGTCCTGTTTATTATTATCGGAAGCGTGCTTGGGCTCAGACATGGGATTTTGCCGATCGGGGTCATCGCCGGAGTTACGGTAGGTGCGCTCTTTCTGATATCGGAAGCGCACCTGAAAACAGTCCCGTTCGGTGCCATGCTCGGCGGCTTTGTCGGCCTCGGTCTCGGCCTCCTCTTCGCCACGATGACGATGGTCCCTCTTGAATCGCTCCTTGCCGAAGACATTGCGAAAATAACCTCATCCGGGCTTGCCGCATTTCTCGGGTACGGCGGCTTCTTCGTCGGGCTCAGCAGAGGCAAAAATCTTACCATTCCCGCAATCATGCGCCTCTTCAAGGGACACGAACCGGAAGAGAATCAGCTGCTGCTCGACAGCAGTGTGGTTATCGACGGCCGCATCGCCGACGTCATCGAGACGGGATTCATCGAAGGGGTCTTTGTCATTCCCCAGTTCATCCTCCATGAATTGCAATATATCGCGGATTCACCGGACCCCATGCGCCGTACAAAAGGCCGTCGCGGCCTCGATATCATGCAGCGCATTCAGAAAATGCAGAACGTTACCGTCAAGATCAGCGATCAGGATTTTCCGAAGATCCGCGAAGTCGATGCAAAGCTGGTGGCGCTCGCCCGCATTCTTCCGGCAAAGATCATAACGAACGATTTCAATCTGAACAAGGTTGCCCAGCTTCAGGGCGTGGGCGTATTGAATATCAATGAGCTGGCGAATGTCCTGAAGCCGGTCGTGCTGCCGGGCGAGGCGCTCAGCCTGTTCATCGTGAAGGATGGCAAGGAGCAGAATCAGGGGGTCGCTTATCTTGACGACGGCACAATGGTCGTGATCGAAAATTCCCGGAAACTGATCGGCAAGAATGTTGAGGCGACCGTCACAAGCGTTCTCCAGACGACTGCCGGGCGTATGATATTCGCAAAGCTGAAAGATGAAGAACAAATCGCGTAATCCCAGCCCCCACACAGTAGCCATAATCGCCGCCGCAGGTATCGGCAAGCGCTTCGGCAGAGACCGCAGCAAGCAGTTCGTCCCTTTGGCGGGCAAGCCGGTGCTCATATGGTCGCTCGAAGCCCTGGCGGCAAGCAATCTTATCGATGAAATCATTCCGGTCGTTCATAGCGATGAAATCGAGTCGACCGTCGCACTGCTCAACCGATTCAAGATTCCGAAAATATTGCGCGTGGTGCCGGGCGGCAGGGAGCGCCAGGATTCGGTGATGAACGGCCTTGCTGCAGCTCCTCCCAAAACCGAAATCGTCGTTGTCCACGACGGAGCACGACCGCTCGTTGCGACGAGACACGTCGACGCCGCAATATCCGCGCTCCATGAAATCGACGGCGTCGTCCTGGGGGTTCCGGTGAAAGACACCATTAAAGACGCTGAAAGGGATCATTACGGCGCCATCGTACTGAAAACCATCGAGCGTTCCCGACTCTGGGCCATCCAGACGCCTCAGGTCTTCCGGAGAGAGCTGCTCTTTTCGTCACTTCAGCGGGCGCAGGCCGAAGGATTTATCGGTACGGACGATGCCTCGGTTATCGAGCGGTACGGCGGAACGGTTCGCATCGTCGTCGGCAGCTACAGAAATATCAAGATAACAACTCCTGAAGACCTGTGCGTTGCCGAAGCGCTGCTCAGCGCTCCGCGCGCGGAAGAGCCCGTCGAATGAGCTCACGGGTCGGCATCGGGTATGATTCGCATCGTCTCGTTGCTGGCCAGAGACTCGTACTCGGCGGGGCGGAGATCCCTTTTACGCATGGCCTGCTGGCGCACTCCGACGGGGATGCACTCTGCCATGCGATCATCGACGCCATTCTTGGGGCGCTCGGTGCAGGCGACATCGGCAAGCACTTTCCGGACAGCGACCCGCAGTGGAAAGATGCCGTCAGCACCGAACTGTTGCAAAAGGTGATTGCGATGGCCACTGCCGAAGGGTTTCGCATTGCGTGGATCGACTGTATTATTTTCACGGAGCAGCCTCGCATGGCGCCGCATCTTGAAGCGATGAAAAACGCCCTGACCCTAGCTGGCATTCCGGCCGGCCGGCTTAACATAAAGGCCAAGACGAATGAAGCCATGGGGTTTGTCGGACGCGGAGAAGGCATCGCCGCCAATGCGATATGCCTTCTGGAGCAGTGCTGATGATCTGCGTTATTCATGCACCCTTGCACAGCAGGTTCGGCATGTCCGGTTCAAAACGAGGTGCCTGAGTTATCACGACCTGCGCGAGCAGGCAAGGCAAATAATTCGGTACGGCAAAGCGGCTATTTCATGAACGCTTTCGGATTCTGCACAAGGGCGAATCATCTCGCTTGGATCCGGATATACCGCACCTGTCATTAATAATGCAGGCTCATCCGCCCCCATCAAAAGACTTTAAACGGGAGACCTTCACATGGAATGCATTTCCGAGAAGAACAAAGTCCATTGCAACTGCACATACGAACCCTGCGCGCGAAAACACAAATGTTGTGAATGCCTTCATTACCACCGAAAAATGGATCAACTGCCCGCATGTTTTTTCAACAAGGAATTCGAGAAGACATACGACCGCTCCGTCGCCAATTTTCTGAAGATGCGCGGGAAATAAGAAACGGGGACTGCCACGGTTGCAACCGCGGCAGTCCCCGTTTCGTCATGCCTTGCGAATCTACTTGTCGAGCTTCAGTCCCTGCGTCGCTGCGCCGAGAATCGCATCCATAATCAGATCCTGCACCACACCCTTTGTCCTATCAGGTGCCAGGCGATACGCAGTGCGGAGCGGTGCGATAGACTCCCTCCAATGCTTCATGTTTAATTGTGACCGGCCCAGATAGATATAGGCATCGACAAACTCGGGATCGAGATCAATCGCACGCTGAAAATGGGGGATTGCCTGCTCATAATTGCCCTGGCTGAAATATGCCATCCCTTTATCGAATGCGTCCTGGCCCGCACTCAGCCCGCAGCCGCTCAAGGCAGCAAGCATAACGACCAGGAGCACGCCGATAAGTGCAACTTTCAATGCACGTGTCATGAAAAACCTCCGAGGAAATTTTTGGTTCGCATTCGGAAAAAGAGATTGCATGGTGCGCTCAAAATATCGAACGGCCCCGCTGAACGGAGCCGTTCCAAAAAATAGGGCGCGAGAAAACTATTTCTTCTTTTCGTCCTTCTTCGCGTCTGCCTTCTTGTCTTCTTTCTTGTCTGCTTTTTTATCGGCCTTCTTGTCAGCCTTGCTTTCCACTTTCGCAGCCTTCATCGTGTATTCGATAGTAACCTTGGAGCCTACCTTCAGATCGCCGGTTACCTTCGTGTCTTTGTCGCGGGCGATTTCCCACTTCTCTTTGCCCTTCTGCACCACGATGACATCATCCTTCAGCTCGAGAACCGGCCCGGTAACCTGATACGACTTCGGGGCTGCAAATGCAAATGAAACCGCCAACATGACTACCAGAACTGCTACAACCAATCTCTTCATGCGAACCCTCCGGAATGGATTTATATGCGGGAATATACAACGCAACTCCCCAATTTTGCAAGAAAAAAGACTCGTGCGCTGCACGGCTGCGGGATGCCCGGTCACAGGCACAATGGCCGAGTTCTCACGGCTTGCAGGCACCCCGATACCCCGTACCGAGGGACCCGCGCGATCTTCGCTGGTCAGCCGGCCTTCCTGCGCTTCCAGAGCCATACGCCGAGTGCGGCGACGGCAAGAATCACCAGGCCCGGCCCTGTCGTGACAACACCGGCAACAATTGGCAGGGCAGTCGTCGCAAGGAGAAGCCCGATCACAACGACCGCAAACGCCAGCAGATATTTATCGCGATTCATGTCAGGTACCGCCTTTCCCACAGAATGTACGCATTATACGCCATCAGGGCGTTGGATATCACTGCGGAGAAGGCCACCTGTTGATCGGCAAGGAAAGATGGGTAGGTGGCGTTCAAAACCGAAGATCAGATGCGCTTGAATGCTGCATTCGCATCGACCTGTCTGTATTCGATGAATTCGACCGGAGCCAGGCAATTGGGATAGAGAATGCCGGCGAACTTCTTTACGGCGGCAGATTCTCCGTGAATCCGGTTTGCCTCCGCGTCCCGCCAGACGAAAATGTGCACAAAACGAGTAGGACGGCCGGCGTCCTGCCATACCTCGTAGCGAAGAGAGCCTGGCTCATTCTCGCGAATATACGCCACAAACTCATGTATCGCAGCGAGGCACTGATCGAGCGCTTCCGGTCGAACCTCATAGCGGGCGAGCTCGTGTATCTCGTTTGGGTTGCCTTGGATGTTCTTCACATTAACCTCCCGGGATTGGTTGCAACATGTGTGAGTACTGAAAAGCATGCGGCATTCAAATGCCGATTCACCCGAGAAGGGCTTGGTTCGTATGCTTTTCTGTTTTGCTACTCATAAGGTGTCCACATACTTATGCCTTTAACGGTTTTGATATCCTAAGTCGTTGTCGTATGCACGCAAAGTCATCAGCAAACGGAATTCTACGAAAGTATTGAAACACAGAAATGATTGACTGTTCCGATATATGTTGTAATATGTTTTCAATGTCCGAATAGAGCACATGCTTGGCGCTGTATTTCTTTTGTGGTTCAAACCCGTTGTCAGGATCAAGAAAGAAGATTTATTGATTCTCACAGATAATGCCAGAAAAATATTCATTTCTATTTTTGTTTGAAATTTCCGTTGTATTTTTATGCAGTGAAATTTCATAAGCAGCCCCAGTCCGAGCGGGCAATTGCTTTATCTGTTGTATGTCTTTGCTTCTTTTTAAGCAGTGGCAGAAGTCGATTATTTCAGGACGTGATTTATAAATATGTGGTTTTGTTGCGCCTTCATTTGTCTTATCATCGGGCGTCAGCATAAGCGCGACATTGAATAATGGATAATTTAATTTTGTCGTTAAATAGTCATGATAATCCCATTTAAAGCTGTCACGTGAATCACCGAGGTATTGTAATTTCATCGCTTAACGGGGTGCGGATGAGCTGCCCTTCGGGACGGCTCGATCCGCCGGTTCTACGTCGCGGAGCTCAGAAACAGAGAGGCAGGGCGGTAATGGATAAATCCGTGTTGCCGTCGTTTGTTGTCTATCCATTGCATAGTGTCTCAAGTTTTGATGCCGCCGCCTTGGTCTTACCATATGCCTTGATAACGCCGTTATATTATTTCTGAACATGTACCCAGAATAATGTGTTACCTATGTACCCGTTCGCTCATTGACGGCTATGTGAACTTCAATTTCATTTTGATTCACATAGTGCTCAAAATCAGTAGTATACAAACGCTCGTATTTAACATCTTTTTTTGAGAAACATTCCCAAACCTTTCCCCATGTTTCAAATACGATTCTCGGGATGTCACCCTTGGCGGCGAACACGAGGTATTTGCCGCTTTGTATAGTGATTGTTTCTAGTTTAGCAGATGAATTGGCGTCGAGCTGATCGGTCCCTGCCAACACTGAATACGCTCCAGTTGCGTCTGATTCGTAATGATAATAGACCCCATAAACGCGATTTCCATTCTTGTAGTCAACTTCAACTTTCTCATCAAACTCTTTCCATAAAGGTCCAATGCTTCCAGTAGACGGATTCATCTCTTTTGCATTTATTGTACGAGTACTTAACCCGATGATTCGTTTTTCATCTATGTCTACTATTTTCATACTCATCTCCTCATTGACACATAACGTTCAAAATCATCTGCCTTGCGCGGCTTTTTGCGCAAGGTCCAGTGCATTGCAGGGTTGGGCATCCAGTCGCAATAGTTCAGAGAAAAGCTCCTCAACGCTGTCCTCGACGCACTTACCTGACGTATCGACAACGATTCTGTCAACGGTCCATGGATCATAAACTCGGTTCTCGACTTCATCCCACGTCGGCAGCTTCATTCCTGCAATGTCTGGCACGCGCGCATCAATTCTTCGCCGATGCTCAAGGGTATCGGAGCAAGTTACCTCGATGTTGAGGAAACGAGTTCCAGCCGCCCTAAGTCAGTTTCAAGCGATTTTATTCAGGGAGTTGAAGTTGCTGCAGCACGTTCAGCCGCCGTATTCCTGTTCCTCTGGGAGCGGCCCATTTCCTGATTTATCCTTGCAAATTAAACGCTAGTGTTTTAATATTCAATGATGATAGAGCGGAGGCTGCTCTCTGAGGTAACGGGCTCGCTGCAACAATTCCCTGTAGTGGGGCTGCTCGGCCCACGCCAGGTGGGCAAGACAACGCTCGCCCGCACGGTGCAGGCTCAGAGCGTGAAGCCCTGTATTTATCTCGATCTGGAGTTGCCCTCCGACCTGAACAAGCTGCACGATCCCGAACTCTACCTGCAGCAGTTTGCCGGACATCTCATTATCATAGACGAGGTGCAACGCATGCCCGGGCTTTTTCCGGTGTTGCGCGCATTGGTTGATCAGAATCGTACTGCCGGGCGTTTTCTGTTGCTTGGCTCAGCGTCACCCGATCTCATCCGCAATGCCTCAGAGAGTTTGGCGGGGCGTATCATCTACCATGAACTTTCGCCGTTGACGATCGCGGAAACAGATTCCGCTCACCTTGCGCAGCTATGGCTGCGGGGCGGTTTTCCGCTCAGTTTTCTGGCAGATGATGATACGGCCAGTGCCCGCTGGCGAGAGGCATTTATCCGCACCTACCTTGAAATGGACATCCCGCAACTTGGAGTGCGCATTCCGTCTCCACAGCTGCGCCGTTTCTGGACCATGCTGGCGCATATGAATGGGCAGCTCTGGAATGCGAGTCAGATTGCGGCGAGTCTCGGCATCAGCCCGCCGACGGCAAAACGCTACCTGGATCTGCTGCAGGAAACGTTTCTGGTCAGACAGCTGCAGCCGTTTCATGCAAATGTGAAGAAACGGCTTGTCAAGTCGCCGAAAGCATACCTTCGCGATACGGGGCTCTGCCACACGCTCCTCGGTATCAGCTCGGCGGAGCAGCTTGCAGGAGTCCCCTATCTGGGGGCTTCCTGGGAGTCGTTCTGCGTGGAGCAGATTGCACGGCTGCTGCCTGCCGGGCATGCGCTCTGGTTTTACCGGACAGCGGCAGGAGCGGAGATCGATCTGGTAGTTCCAGATAGCAGCGGCAGAATGGTGGCAATAGAGATCAAATACTCATCCGCGCCGAAGGTCGGGCGCGGATTCTGGAGCGCTTTTGCCGGGCTTGCGTGCAAGCGCGGCTATGTGGTATATCCAGGAGCAGAGGCGTATTCGCTCACAAACCAAGTGCAGGTACTTCCCGCCGTGCAGATAGCCGAACTAGTACGGTCGCTTGCCCGTCAATAGACGACTTCACGATAGATTTTTACGTCAGTGCTCTCAAGCACCAACAGGCATATCACCCCGGCCTACAGATCAAGCCGCATGATGTAGTCGTCCATCACAAAACCGCCGCCGATGTCGAAGACTGCGGCCTCGGCAATTCGGAATCCGTTCTTTTCGTATGCGCGGATGGCGCGGCTGTTTTGCTTGTTTACCGTAAGCCAGACGGATGATTTATGAAGAGCGCGTGCGGAGCTGATAACATGCCTGAGCGCTATTGCCGCAACCCCGCTTCCGCGCGATGCGGCGTCGAGATAGATTTTGGAGAGCTTCAGTCCGGTGCCGCCGTCGGGCCCGTACGAAATAAAACCGCAGTCGCGGCCATCGCAGGAAATGATATCCCACACAATGCCCTTTTGCATCTCGGCGGCGACGACATCGGGCGCATACATCTTGT
>DATHDH010000128.1:0-2896 GCA_035319145.1 Dissulfurispiraceae bacterium
GGCCTCGCTGGCGGGGCACGTGTGGCGCGATCTCAATCACAACCGGGTCTTTGAGGGAGGTGAGACGCCTGTCCCGAACTGGACCGTCGAACTGCTTCTCAACGGCGTGCTCGTCGGAAGCACCGTCACCGCAGCAGACGGAAGCTACAACTTCCCGAGCGTTTCTCCGGGCAGCGGCTATCAGGTTCGCTTCCGCGAACCGGTCAGCGGCGCTATTTATGGATATGCCGTGCCGAATGAGCAAGGGCTTTCGTTCACCAACGGAGCGGTCGATGCGACCGCCAACCCCGCAGGGGCAAGCGCTACAGACGGCACACTCAGCAATCTGACCATCCTCGCGGGGGCGAATATTCTGCAGCAGAGCCTTCCGCTCGACCCGAGCGGCGTCGTGTACGACGCAGTGACACGTAATCCCGTGCGGGGCGCGACGGTCGTCATCAGCGGGCCTGCCGGATTTGATCCTGCAATCCATCTCGTCGGAGGGGCGGCAAACGTTTCACAGGTTACAGGCGCTGACGGCTACTATCAGTTTCTGCTGCTGCCTGGGGCGCCTGCCGGCACCTATACGCTGAGCGTGACCTCGCCGGCCGGGTATCTGCCCGCTCCGTCGGGGATGATTCTGCCGACTGCAGGTTTGCTCGCATTTCCGGCAAGTGGCGTTACTGCGGTGCAGGCCCAGCCCACCGCGCCGAGCGGCAGCATGCCGACCACGTATTATTTCTCATTTACGCGTGGTGGAGGAAGCACGGGAAGCATTGTCAATAACCATATCCCGCTCGATCCGCTCCTGGGCGGGGCGATTGTCGTAACGAAAACAACGCCGCTCATCAATGTAAAGCGCGGCGAACTTGTTCCGTATACCATAACGGCGACCAATACCCTTGCGTCGCGGCTCGTCAATATCAATCTGACCGACCGCATGCCTCCAGGCTTCAAGTACCGTCAGGGTAGCGGCGCGCTCAACAACGTGCGTACCGAACCTGAGGTGTCGGGCCGCATCCTCACGTGGCGAAACCTGACGTTCGAGCCGGGCGAGAAGAAGACCTTTCTGCTCATCCTCATGCCCGGAACCGGCGTAGGCGAAGGCGAATACACCAATGAGGCATGGGCACTGAACAGCGTCGCCAATTCGCCGGTTTCGAATCTGGCGACGGCAACCGTCCGCATCGTTCCCGATCCGGTCTTCGACTGCCCCGACATCATCGGCAAGGTCTTCGACGATAAAAACGCAAACGGCTATCAGGACGAGGGGGAGCCCGGCATAGCAAACGTCCGCATTGCTACGGTGCGCGGTCTGATTATCACGACTGATGCCGAAGGGCGCTTCCATGTGCCGTGTCCGGAAATACCGAATCCTGATCGGGGCTCGAACTTCATCCTCAAGCTTGATGAACGGACATTGCCGACCGGATATCGCGTGACGACCGAGAACCCGCTCGTCTCCCGCATCACCCGCGGCAAGATGATCAAGATGAACTTCGGCGCAACCGTGCATCGCGTAATACGCATCGATGTCTCGGATGCGGCATTCGTGCCGAATGAAACTCGTCTGCTCGATACCTGGAAGGTGAAGATCGATGCCCTTCAGGATCAGCTGAAGGAACGTCCGTCCGTCGTCCGTATTGCATACCGTGGAGGAGCCGATCCGGGCGACCTTGCCCTGAAGCGAATACGAGCGATTCGGGAACAGATCGAGTCTGCATGGAAGAAGGAAAACGGCCGCTACCCGCTCTATTTTGAAGAAGAGGTGGTGACCAGCCGATGAAAACGAAACGGATATCCATACCAATGAACAGAATAGGGTCTTTTCAGGGATGTATAGCTGCTGTATTGGTCTGTCTCTGTCTGGCAGGAATTTCTTCTGCCGATGTGAGGGGCAAAATCATCGACAGGAGCACCACGGAGTATGAATCGATGCCGCCGTCGTCGGAGCGCGAGCTTCAGGGCGTTGCCGAACTTTCGGGGCTGTCGGCCAGCGAAGTAAAGGCGTTCCGCGAAGCGGTGAAGACGGCGCCTTCAGGAGAGCCGCAGGTCAACGCCGTCATGAAAGATGAGGCGCAGGCAGCGCTGTTTCAGTCCGGCAGCGCTGAATTGACCTCCGAAGCGGGCAAGCGCCTTGCAGCGCTCGCAGCGGAACTGAAGGGCAAGAAGAATGTGCGCATTGCCATTGTGGGCCACACGGATTCGGAGCGCATCAGCGCACGGCTGAAGCCGACGTATGCGTCCAATCAGCTGCTCTCCGAGGCTCGTGCCATGTCCGTGGCCGCCGCATTCAAGAAGGCGCTGGCCGCCGAGTCGCCTGTCATATCGGCGGAAGGAAGGGGCGAATCGGTCCCTGTTGCGTCGAACGCGACGCCGGACGGCATGGTGAAGAACCGCCGCGTCGAAATCCGCATATGGTTTGACGACATCAAGGCGCCGGCCATGGTTGAGAAGAAAGAGATGCAGGCGACCCCGATCTGCGGGCTGGCTGATGCGAAGATCCCTGATGTTCCGTTCCGCATCAGCATTGACGGCAAGCCGGTCGATGCAACAGATATACGACTCGAGGCGGATCGCCAGCGCTGCGTCGACGTCGCCCTTGAAAAGGCGGATATCAGAATCCACTACGATCCGCTCTCTGCACGACCAGCGCTCAATATCTGGACCACGCCGAACGGCGTGCTGCGGACAGCACCGATCGCATTTTATACGTACACGAATTATGCCCTCTGGATTCAAAAGGCGGAGGTGCGGATATTTGAAAAAGGCAGAAACAGCCAGCAGCAGCCATATGCCGTGATTCCGGCAATGCCGAACGGTCAGGTTGTCTGGAATGCGCCGGAAGATGCGCCGGAGAAGCTTTACTTCCTCCTCCGCGTCTACGACGAAAAGGGGCGCTTCGATGAAACCGCCG
>DATHDH010000129.1:0-2026 GCA_035319145.1 Dissulfurispiraceae bacterium
GGCTTCTTTGGTCACCATGTGTACCTTCCTGAAGACGCCGACAAGCTGGACTTTGATGCAGTGCTGGTTTCATCAATTGATGACAGGATGTTGGAGAGCTTTCGGAACAACAATCTCGGCAGCAGGAAGGTGTTCTATCTATGATGAGGACCGAAGAACAATCCGGGAGTGAACTAATGAATTGGTACGCGATCCATGTGCGCTCCCGCCATGAGTTTAATGTAACCGATCGCTTGGCCAAGTCCGGGATAGGTTCATTCCTTCCGATAGTAGAGCGGCTCAGGCAATGGAAAGACAGGAAGAGGCTTGTATCGTTTCCTCTATTTCCGGGATATCTCTTTGTCAATATACATGCAGACAATGAGGAAAAGCTTGCCGTACTCAAGACGCCCGGAGTAGTCAAATTTATAGGACAAACGCCCGGCGAACCTGAACCTGTTCCGGACGAAGTGGTGCTTTCTTTGAAACGGCTTGTTGAAAGCAAGGAGGCCATCGATCCATACCCTTACCTCAAGGAAGGAAACAGGGTTAGAATCAGGAGCGGAGCTCTCGCCGGGGTCGAGGGAATACTTGTCGAACGGCAGGGCATGCACCATCTGGTGCTGTCGGTGGATATTCTCAGACAGGGCGTCGCGATCAAGATAGAAGCTTCTACTGTAGAAGCGCTATAATAAAAAGATTTTTTCAAACAGAGCCTTCTTGTTTGGTCCGCGATACTGCGGACTGTAACCGAGAGGGCGGAGCAGTAACAAATCAATAGCGAGGTGGCACAATGAATATGCTGAAACCGGTCATTCTTTGCGGTGGTTCCGGCACACGCCTGTGGCCTATGTCGCGAGAACACTATCCGAAGCAGCTTCTGCCGGTGGTCGGCGACGATACGCTGTTGCAGGCGACGCTTAAACGCTGCCGGTCACTTGGCGACGAATCCGTTCAGGTTGCTTCGCCAATAGTAATTTGCAACGAAGAGTATCGCTTTCTTACGGCTGAGCAGATGCGCGAAACCGGCGAGGATGAAATGAACATCATTCTGGAGCCGTTCGGACGCAATACAGCTCCCGCACTTACGCTATCTGCGCTTTATGCATCTGCTGACGGGAGCGACCCCGTTCTCCTGGTCATGCCTTCGGATCATGTTATAGAAGACCAGACCGCCTTCAGAGATGCAGTGCTCAAAGGTGTACCCTCGGCGCTGGCCGGCAATATCGTAACTTTTGGTGTTGTGCCAAACAGGGCTGAAACCGGCTACGGCTATATCAACGCTGGCGGTAATGCGGCTGACGGCATGAGGACCATTGTGCGTTTTGTCGAAAAGCCGGACCGTGAAACTGCAAAAAAATATATCTCAAGCGGAGACTATTATTGGAACAGCGGCATATTCATGATGCTGGCCAGCACGTGGTGTTCAGCTATAGAGCGTTTTCAGCTGGCGATTCATGCAGCATGCAAAAAAGCCTATGACGGCGGCCAGAAAGACCTCGATTTCTTCAGAATTGGCAGGGAGGCCTTCGCAACCTGTCCGACGGACTCGATCGATTATGCAGTCATGGAAAGGGTTGGTTCCGCATCGGATTGGGATAAAGGATACGTTGTCCCGCTTGATGCCGGATGGTCGGATGTTGGTGCATGGGATGCTGTTTGGCAGGTATCCGCCAAGGACGCATCAGGGAATGCCGTGCGCGGCGATGTCGTGCTCGAAAAGGTGAGGAACTCTCTTGTTTGCTCATCAGGCCGCCTCGTTGCTTGTGTCGGCATCGAAGACATCGCTGTCGTGGAAACTTCGGACGCTGTGCTTGTAGCATCCAAGGAGCATGTCCAGGATATCAAGACAATAGTCGGCAAACTGAAGAACAGCGGCAGGGTAGAATCCTCGTTGCATCGGAAGGTCTGCAGGCCATGGGGATCTTATGATGGAGTCGATGCCGGAGATCGTTTTCAGGTAAAGCGAATTATTGTTAAACCTGGAGCGGTTCTTAGCTTGCAGATGCATCACCACAGGGCTGAGCACTGGATCGTTGTGAAAGGA
>DATHDH010000130.1:0-9685 GCA_035319145.1 Dissulfurispiraceae bacterium
TGCTTATCACGAGGGTCGATTTCATGAAAGAACGCACGACGAGTCCAAGCTACAGCATTACCCTTCGCCTCCGAATTGAAAATCGCATCGGCATGTTCGCGAAGATCGCCACCGCCATCGGCGGCCTCGGCGGTGATCTCGGCTCCGTGGATATCGTCGGCACGGAAAAGGGCTACATAATTCGCGATGTGACGGTCAATGCCCGAGACGAGAATCACGAACAGCAGATTACGGCATGTCTCGGCCGCATTAAGGGCGTCAAGGTGATGCATGTCATGGATCGCACGTTCGCAGCGCACCTTGGAGGGAAAATAGAGATCATCTCCCGCCGTCCTCTCAGAAACACTACCGATCTCTCGCTTGTTTATACTCCTGGGGTAGCGAGGGTCTGCAAAAAGATCGAAGCGACAAGTGATCTCGTCTATCAATACACCATGAAAGGAAATTCCGTTGCGATTGTGACTGACGGTACGGCGGTGCTCGGCCTCGGCGACATCGGTCCGTACGCAGCAATGCCGGTGATGGAAGGCAAAGCGGCCATTTTCAAGGAGTTCGCGGGAGTTAACGCCTTCCCCATTGCACTTCGCACGAAGGATCCCGACGAAATCGTAAAAATTGTACGCGCCATTGCCACCCCGTTCGGCGGCATTAATCTCGAGGACATTGCAGCGCCGCGATGCTTCGAGATCGAAGAACGCCTCCAAAAAACATTGGACATCCCGGTATTCCACGACGACCAGCACGGGACTGCAGTGGTCATCCTGGCCGGACTTCTTAATGTCGGCAGGCTCCTGAGAAAGGATATTCGGAAGTTCCGCGTCGTCATCGCCGGCGCCGGAGCAGCCGGCATTGCCGCGGCGACACTGCTGCTGAAATACGGCATATCCGACCTCGTCCTCACCGATCGCTCCGGCGCACTGCATCGGGGCAGGAGAGATAATATGAACCCTTACAAGACGTCAATGGCAGCCAGGACCAACCCCCGGAATGTCCGCGGCACGCTTTCTCAGGCACTGGAAAATGCCCATGTCTTTGTCGGTGTCTCCGGACCGAATATAATCGGAGCCGACGATGTGAAGCATATGGCAAAAGACCCAATTGTATTTGCCCTTGCCAATCCTGACCCGGAAATCGCTCCGGAAGAGGCTATTCCCTATGCCAAGATAGTTGCAACCGGACGGTCCGATTATCCGAATCAGATCAACAATAGCCTTGGGTTCCCGGGCATATTTCAAGGTCTTTTATCGGTGCGCGCAAAGAGCGTGAACGATCAGATCAAGCTGGCAGCTGCCCGCGCCATAGCACACATCATCACTGCTGATGAACTCAGCGAGGATTACATAATTCCGAGCAACTTCAACAAAGATGTCGTCTCGGCGGTAGCGGAAGCGGTCGCTGCCGCAGCAAAGAAAACCGGCGTTGCCCGGCTGAAATAGCCGCACGCCAGGAGGAAAATATATGAGTATTGCGAAGGCTTCAAACGGCTGTTGCTGTTCGTGCCTGAAGTTTTTTTCCCATCCGGTCGGCCAGAAAATGACAATGGCGATAACCGGAGCGGGTCTGGCAGCGTTTCTGTTTATTCATCTGCTCGGCAACAGCTCCCTGTTTGCCGGTCCCGGCGGCATCAACGTATATGCCCAGACACTGCATGCCCTGCCACCGGTCGTCTGGGCGTTTCGCGGTGCCATGCTGCTTTTATTTGCGGTTCATATCTGGCTCGGCATCAAGGTAACGCTCGAAAACCAGGCAGCCCGCCCCGTTGCATATGCGCGCAGGGATTACCTTGCAGTAACGCTTGCTTCCCGGACCATGATCTGGAGCGGCGCGATCATCGGCCTCCTTTTGATCTATCACATCTTCCATTTTACAGTTCAGAATATCTGTCCGGAGACAGCATCGCATGCTTTGAGGGATGCCATGGGCCGGCCCGACGTTTATACCATGGTCGTCTCAAGCTTCAGGCACGCGGGCACTGCCCTGCTTTATATCGTCTGGATGGGCGCCGTCGCGCTTCACGTCTCACATGGTGTTCATAGCGGACTGCAGAGCCTCGGGCTTGCCGGGGATAAGACCTTGCCGCTCTGGAAGCAAATCGCACTCTTTCTGGCCATACTTTTGTTTATCGCATATGCATCGATTCCGGCGTCAATCTTTGCCGGCGTCGTGAAATAGGAGGATGACCGTGATACTCGATGGAAAATGCCCGTCCGGTCCGCTTGCGCAAAAATGGGACAAGCATCGCCAGGACATGAAGCTGGTGAACCCTGCAAACAAGAGGAAATACAGAATCATCGTCGTCGGCACCGGCCTTGCTGGCGCCTCTGCAGCCGCGACGCTCGGAGAACTCGGATATAACGTCGATGCATTCTGCTATCAAGACAGTGCCCGGCGTGCCCACAGCATCGCGGCTCAGGGCGGCATCAATGCGGCGAAGAACTACCCGAACGATGGCGACAGCATCTTCAGGCTGTTTTACGACACCGTCAAGGGCGGCGATTTCCGTGCCCGTGAGGCCAACGTTTATCGTCTCGCGCAGGTCAGCAACAACATCATCGACCAGTGCGTTGCGCAGGGCGTTCCGTTCGCAAGGGATTACGCGGGGTATCTCGATAACCGCTCATTCGGCGGCGCGCAGGTTTCCAGAACCTTTTATGCCAGGGGACAGACGGGCCAGCAGCTCCTGCTCGGTGCCTACTCTGCCCTCTCCCGCCAGGTCAAGGCCGGAACAGTGAACGTTCATACCCGCACGGAAATGCTCGACCTCGTTGTCGTCGATGGCGAGGCAAAGGGCATTACCGTGCGCGATATGGTGACAGGACAGATCAGCAGCTACGCAGCAGACGCCGTCTGTCTGTGCACCGGCGGATATGTCAATGTCTATTACCTTTCCACCAATGCACAAGGATGCAATGTTACCGCGAACTATCGCGCGTTCAAGAAAGGTGCCTTCTTCGCAAATCCCTGCTATACGCAGATCCATCCGACGTGTATCCCGGTTTCCGGCGAACATCAATCAAAACTCACCCTGATGTCGGAGTCGCTCCGAAACGACGGCAGAGTATGGGTTCCACTGAAAAAGGGTGATAAACGGCCTCCGCATGAAATCCCTGAAAATGAACGTGACTATTACCTTGAGAGAAAATATCCGAGCTTCGGGAATCTTGCACCGCGTGACATCTCATCCCGTGCCGCAAAAGAGGCGTGTGACGACGGCCGCGGGGTCGGTCCCGGCGGATTCGGTGTCTACCTTGATTTTGCCGACGCCATCAAGCGCCTCGGCGAAGATACGATACGCGAACGCTATGGCAACCTCTTTGAAATGTACGAGCGCATCACCGACGAAAACGCTTATAAGCAGCCGATGCGCATCTATCCGGCACTTCACTATGCAATGGGCGGGCTCTGGGTGGACTACAACCTAGAGAGCAATCTTAAGGGATTGTTTGTGCTCGGCGAGGCGAACTTCTCGGATCACGGGGCGAATCGGCTTGGTGCAAGCGCCCTCATGCAAGGCTTGGCGGACGGCTATTTCGTCATCCCCTATACAATCGCCAACTACCTTGCGCAGACAAAGCCGGGCAAGGTGACGATTGACCACCCCGAATTCGTCAAGTCTCGACAGGAAATTGTGGACCTTACGAAGAGACTGCTCGCAATCAACGGAAAGAGAACGGCAAAAGAATTTCATCGGGAACTCGGAAAGGTTATGTGGGAACATGTCGGCATGGCCCGAACCGAACAGAGCCTGAAAAAGGCGCTTGAACTGATTCCGGCAATCCGAGAGGAGTTCTGGCAAAACGTCAAGGTCCCCGGCAGTGGAGCCGACCTGAATCAGGAATTGGAGCGAGCAGGACGCATCGCCGACTTTCTGGAATTCGGCGAGCTTCTGGCTCGTGACGCGCTCCACCGCAATGAATCGTGCGGCGGTCACTTCAGGGTTGAATACCAGATGCCCGACGGCGAGGCAAAACGCGACGATGAGAATTACTGCTACGTCGCCGCGTGGGCATTCAGGGGATTGGATAAGGAGCCCGAGCTTCACAAAGAACCGCTCGCATTTGAAAACGTACATCTCGGAATAAGGAGTTATAAATAATATGAACCTGAACCTCTATGTTTGGCGACAGAAAGGCCCGAATGCTCCCGGCAAACTTGAGCAGTTGCAGGCAAAAAATATCAGCCCCGACATGTCGTTTCTCGAAATGCTCGATGAGGTCAATGAGGAACTCGTGCGGGAAGGAAAAGAGCCCATTGCCTTTGACCATGATTGCCGGGAGGGTATCTGCGGCACCTGCTCTCAGGTTATCAACGGTGTTCCGCACGGTCCGCAGGAGCGGACGACCGTCTGCCAGTTGCACATGAGGAAGTTCAAGGACGGCGATTCCATTTACATTGAGCCCTGGAGGGCAAAGGCGTTTCCGCTTATCAAGGATCTTATCGTTGATCGCAGTGCGCTTGACAGGATTATTCAAGCCGGAGGCTACACATCGTGCCACACCGGAGGCGTCCCCGATGCCAACGCGATTCTTATTCCCAAACCGGACGCAGACGTCGCGATGGATGCCGCCGAGTGCATCGGCTGCGGAGCGTGCGTTGCAGCATGCCCCAACGGATCGGCCATGCTCTTCACGTCGGCGAAGGTGATGCAGCTCGCCAGCCTGCCTCAGGGGCGGGCCGAGGCCGCAAAACGTGTCTGCCTCATGACGGAGACTATGCTGAAGGAAGGTTTCGGCAACTGCAGCAATCATTACGAATGCCAGGCAGCCTGCCCGAAAGGCATCAAAGTTTCGTTCATAGCGAAACTGAACCGGGAATTTATCAAGGCGCAGGCAAGCTGACGGACGTCTCTCATCAACGACGGCAGAGTCCGTGCTTTTTCAAGATCGACCCTGCCAGTCAATTGCACATGATGTGAGCTAGTCGGATGACAGGAGCAGCGGCTCGATCAATTCGGGAGGCATCGGCTTATAAAGGAGAAACCCCTGGCCGACATTGCAACGTAGAAATCTGAGTACGTTACGCTGATCTTCCGTCTCGACCCCCTCTGCAACCGTCTTGAGATTCAGCGTTCGTGCCATGCTGACGATCGCCGCAACAATAGAGGCAGTATCATTGTCAGTGGCAATATCCCTGATAAACGAAATGTCAATCTTCAGGTTGTTCACCGGGAATCTTTTGAGGTAGGCAAGTGAAGAGTATCCCGTGCCGAAATCATCGATAGAAATGTCGCAGCCGATTTCACGCAGTCTGTTCAGAACAGCCTGTGTCCTGCCGACATCTTCCATGAAAGCGCTTTCCGTTATCTCAAGCGTCAAGAGAGACGGTGGCACATTATTCGCAACAAGCTGACCGGCTATCATGTCGGCAAGATCCTTTTGTCTGAACTGAATAACCGAAAGGTTAATGGAGACAGGCACCTGTCGGCAGCCCCGTTCCCGCCACGTTCTCAATTGTTCTATAGCACTTTGGGAAATCCACTTACCGACCTCAATGATAAAACCCGTTTCTTCTAAAACAGGAATGAACCGTCCGGGAGAGACCATGCCGTGTTCCGGACTATTCCAGCGTATCAGCGCTTCCATTCCGGTTATCCGGCCTGACTCGATATCCCAGTACGGTTGGTAATACAGCATGAATTCTTCGTTCTTGCATGCGCGAAAGAGATCGTTTTCAAGTTTTACAAACCGGGATATGAATGCATTAAGGTCTTCCGTATAAAACTGATACGACCTCTTGCCCTTCTGTTGGGTCTTCTGTAAGGCGAGGTCGGCATTTCTGATCAGCACCTTGGCGTCCGTTCCATCCGCAGGCGCAACGCTCACTCCGATACTGACCGTCACGAGTATCTGGAACGCATCGACAGCGATCGGTGATTCTACGGCATGCATGAGCTTCTCGACCACCTTCACAACATCCTCGAGTTCCGCCACATCGACGAGCAGAACCGCAAACTCATCGTTTCCTATACGTGCAACCGTATCTCCATCTCTCACGGCTGCTGCAATGCGCCGCCCGGTCTCTTTCAGAACCGCGTCGGCAACCTCGAATCCATAGGCTTCGTTGACAGGAACAAACCGGTCGATATCGGCAATAAGCACAGCCGTCAACTTCTGCTTGAAATCCGATCGTGCCACCGATTGGGCTACGCGATCAATAAAGAGCGTCCGGTTCGGCAGCCCCGTACAGTCGTCATAATACGCAAGATAGTGGAGTTGATCTGCCAGATCCTTCTGGGCGCTTATATCTTTGGAGGTCGCAATGAAGTGCTGTATTGTTCCGCCTGCGTCACGGACCGGAGTGATTGTGTGATAAACCTCAAACAGTTCTCCGTCCTTTCTGCGGTTCGTCATGATTGACTGGAACGATTTACCGGAAAGAATCGTATCCCACATCTTCTTATAGAATGAATTGTCATGTTTGCCCGACTTCATGATATTCGGCTTTTTGCCGAGCATTTCTTCTTTCGTATATCCGGTCATCCGCTCTACTGACTTGTTCACATATTGAATAGTTCCCTCGCGATCGGTAACAAGCACCCAGTCCGTCGCACTCTCCACGGCGGCGGTCAGCAGTTTCGTCTTCTCTTCGGCGCGATGGCGGTCCGTTATATCAACGAGAAATGCGACGAAAAAGAGCGGGCTTCCGTGTGTGTCCCGAATAACCGAAACAACCAGGTCGAACCATGTAACGCCGTCATCTTTTCGCCGATAGGGGATCTCCAGACGATATTCGCTCTGCGTATTGCCCGAGAGGACCCGGAATGCCTCCTCGGTATCATACGCCCCTTCAGGGCTGAGAATCGTCATGAAGTTTCTGCCGATGAGTTCCTCGCGCCCGAATCCGGTCAGCGCCTGAAATGCCTTATTGGTAAGAATAATATCGCCGCGGCTGTCAGAAAAGGCTACAGCAACTACGGTGTTTTGAAAAATGCTTCTGAAGCGAGCTTCGCTGATTCTGAGCTGCTCCTCGGTCTTCTTGCGGTCAGTGATGTCCTCGATAATCCCGACCATGCGGCACACGACCCCTGCGGAATCTTTTAAAGGGAAGCCTTTGGTCTCAACGGAGAGATAACTACCATCTTTTCGGCGCACGCGATATTCGAAGACATAGGGATCTTTGCGCTCCACGGCTTCGCAGAGGCTCAAGACGGCCAAAGCTCTATCATCTTCATGGATGAGCTGTTCCCACATCCTTTGATCGATCGCGGCAAACTCGTCGGACGTATAGCCGGTCAGCCGTTCGAGCGCCCCCGTCCATGCGACATTCCCGCTTCGCAGGTCATGATCGTAAAAGATCTGTCCGGCATGCTCCAGCACCGTTCGATAAAGCTTTTCAGCCTCACGATGCTCTGAGTCGGAATCGTGCAGGCGAGGCTTTTGTTCGTCAGTGTTCATCCGCCCCATCAGAATGCCGTAACACCTCATAATTACAGAGTTTTTCTGACCCTATCACTGCCCCGCATTCCAGCCATGAATCAAATGCATGCCGCGTTGAACTCGCATTCATTATGTTATCGGCAAAACTAGTTATATTTGAAATAATAAGAGGCCCTGCTGACCAGCACGGTGTACCAAAGAACTGCTGCCACAATGCGCTATGTCATGAAGATAGGAACTTAAGGCGAGGAATATCTGGACAGATTGGAGGATTTGCAGTGATTTTGTGCAAGAGGACTCCAGCGACTGGCATGGCAATAAGGTCCTGGAAACACTGGAAAAAAGGCAGGTTGAATCGTAACATCGTGACACTCGGCGCAGGAAGAGGACGCTACAGTCCGAGCCCCATTCTAACGACCCGGACAACTCGATACCCTGCCGGGGAGTATGACGCTCACTCGCTATTCAATTACTTCGGATGCTGTGCATTGTAAGCAGCAATGATGGAGCGCATTTCATCCGACTGGGCCTTCAGCACGCCTTTTTTTTCACCGCGCACATACTCGCCTTCATAAACGTCGAAGTCGCCGTGCTGATTGGCGACAAACTTCTTCCCGTCGCACTCATAGCAGGTAACAAGTACTCCGCTGTAAAACGACTTTACCAGTGTCTTTGCAACACTCTTTTTTAATGCGTCTTTCACGCGCCCCCCTCAGCGATAGTTTGTGAACTGCACGGCAATCCCGAAGTCCCTGCCCTTCAGTTGCTGGATAATCGCCTGGAGGTCATCGATCTTCTTCCCACGGACCCTGACCTGATCCTTCTGAATTTCCGCATTCACCTTGAGCTTGGTATCCTTGATGAGCTTTACGATTTCTTTGGCCTTATCCTGCGGGATTCCCTGCTGGAGCGTCACAACCTGGCGGACCGTACTTGACGCCGCAGGCTCAATCTTTCCGTATCCAAGGGCCTTTAGCGGGACACCGCGCTTCACCATCTTGCCTTCGAGAATATCAATAACGCTCTTCAGTTTCATATCGTCATCCGATATCAGCGTAATCGTCCGTTTCCCTTTGTCAAGCTCAATCGAGCTCTTGCTCCCTTTGAAATCGAACCGTTGCTCGATCTCCTTGGTCGACTGCGTTACCGCGTTCAGCACCTCCTGCATATCAACATCGCAGACAACATCGAAAAAATGTTCGTCAGCAGCCATGCTTCTCCTCCGAATTTGATTGACTCGCCTCACACTTCACCGGGGCAGGCAGGCAGACCGGGCAGTACAACGCTCCGGCATCTCTCGGACAAATATGGCTGCACGCCTCGCAGCAGATGCAATCGGTCTGAAGGCACCCGCAGATGTGACAGATATTCATATGGGGCTATTCTAGCATAGACACACTACCGAGAGACCCAGATCATCACAACATGCCGATGACATGATCACTACTCTGCAGGACATCGACCAGTTCAGCATAGTTTATCAGTTTGATTCCGCCGTCCGGACGCGGAGCAATACCGCGCATTGCGCAATCTTCCTCAAAAGCATAAACCCTGGCTCCAGCGACAAAGACGGCATCAGAGAGAAGCGCATAGACGCCATTCTGAAGCAATACGATGTCCGCCCCGAGATCAATTGCCATCTGTAAGGAGGCCTTCTCAGAATAACGCAGAACGAATTCATCGTCCCCCCCTAAAGCCCGATATTCAGAAATATCGGTTCGGATTTAATGACCGTGAAGAACCCCTTCAATGAACTCATCTCTCCACCTCCGACTGCATCGTCAGCCGCAAGACCGCGGTTTTGCATGCAACCCGTTCATATGTCCACCTTGAGGCTTCGCTCAACGAGACCTTCAAGCGCAGCAAGCGATTTGGGCACTTGCCCCCGTACAATCGAAAAGACGCCGTCTCCGGAAGCGATAAGCCGGACTCTGTGCTCCTTCGTCAGTGCCGCGTCAGCCAGCTTTAAAATAGTGTGGGTATTTTCGAAACTATACGGGGTGGTCGTCAGGAACAGAACAATTTCTTTCGGCATAATCAACTCCTTTCCCTTCTCCATTGAAAGAGACACGTCAAAAAAACAAGAGGCGGGTCCGGAGACCCGCCTCTCAGTGTGCATGGACTGTGAAACTATTTGTAGAACACAGGAACTCCGGTTGCAGTCTGCCCCTTGCGCTCCTGATTCTTGATGAAGGTGTGCGAACGCACAAAGAGGTTGTCCGCGGTCTTGCCGGTCCCCGGCATAAACTTGTCGACTGTATACGATGCGTCATGACATCCTGCACAGCTCTTTGCCGTCTCCTTCATCG
>DATHDH010000131.1:0-5505 GCA_035319145.1 Dissulfurispiraceae bacterium
TCCGTAAATGATCGCAATAACCGATAATCCGATCATATAAGGTGACAGGGCGACAGTCGCCTCAGGAAGAAGCGGCATGTTCAGTCTCAGGAATCCGTATGCGCCCATTTTAATGAGGATACCGGCAAGAATTACCGAGCCTGCGGTCGGTGCCTCGGTATGGGCATCAGGCAGCCAGGTATGGACCGGGAACATCGGGACCTTGACCGAGAATGCGGCAAAAAAGGCCCAGAATATCCACATCTGCATTTGCAACGGATACTTCATGGTCATCATGACCGGGATGTCGAAGGATCGGTTCGTCGCAAAATAGAGGACAAGAATGCCGACGAGCATCAGCAGACTGCCGATGAGGGTATACAAGAAGAATTTTATCGCGGCATAAATGCGGTTCGGCCCACCCCAGACGCCGATAAGCAAATACATCGGAATAAGCATCGCTTCCCAGAAAATATAGAAAAGAAAGAGGTCCATGCTGCAGAAGACGCCGACCATCGAGCCCTGTATCAGCAATAAAGCTGCATAGAACTCTTTGATGCGGACCGTTATCGCTGTCCACGAAACGGTAATGCAGAGTATCCCGAGGAGAGCCGAAAGCAGAACAAACAGCACGCTGATGCCGTCAACGCCGAGATAATAATAAATATTCCAGGCGGAAATCCATTCCGAGCGTTCGACGAACTGCATTTTCGCTGTCGTCTTGTCGAAGTGTGTAAACAACGGCAGACTGAGCATGAAGGTAGCAATGCTGAAGGCAAGCGCAACCCAGCGAACCAGGGACTCGCATTTTCTGCTTATGACGGCAATGACGGCAGCTCCCAGAATCGGGAGAAAAATAAGCGTACTCAGAATCGGGTATTTCAGCTGAAATGCAAGCTGGGATCCGATATATATCGCAGCCCCCATAATAGGAAGCGCGAGGAGTGTAGCGATGATGGGATAGCTGACATCGCTGCGCGGTGCTGTGCTTCCGTGTCCGTGTCCAGCCATGCAAGCGGCTCCTTTCCTACTTCGGCGTTACAATAAAGACAAACGAGATGAGTGCAAACAGTCCAAGCACCAGCACCATGGCATAATGCTGCAGATAACCGCTCTGCACTTTGCGAATGGATCTCCCCATCTTGTCAATCAGGCTCGGGACGCCATTGACGATACCTTCGATCATTTTCGCATCGGTGAATCCGACCAGAATGGTTGATGCAAGCCATTTTGTCGGCCGAACTATCGTTGCATCGTACAGCTCGTCCACGTAATATTTATTCCAGAGTGTTGTGTAGACTTCCTTGAATTTCTCACCAAGCTGCCGGGGAATTTCCGGCTTCAGAACATAGAAAACCCAGGAAACTATAATTCCGGACGCGGCCACAAAGACAGAGACCGCCATTACCATATATTCTTCTGCATGCGAACCGTGGACATGAGGATGCTCAAATACCGGCTCAAAGAAGTGGGCAATCCAGTTACTGCCGCCGAGGGCCTGGGGGATACCTACCCAACCCGCGGCAACCGCCCCGAACGCAAGGACCGCAAGAGGAACAGTCATCGAGCCGGGAGATTCATGGAGATGATGTTCTTGTTCGTGCGTTCCCCTGAACGTACCGAAAAAGGTGAGGAAGATGATGCGGAAGCTGTAAAAGGCGGTCAGCCCTGCGACTATCGTTCCCATAACCCAGACAATCTTGCCGACTATGCCTCCGTTATAGGCCAGCCAGAGGATTTCGTCCTTGCTGAAAAAGCCGGCCAGCCCCGGAACGCCTGCGATGCTGAGAGAGGCGATAAAAAAGGTCCAGAATGTAACCGGCATGTGCTTTCTGAGGCCGCCCATCTTCTGGATATCGAGTTCTCCGGACATTGCATGCATGACGCTGCCCGCGCCAAGAAAGAGCAAAGCCTTGAAGAATGCATGGGTATAGAGATGAAAGATGCCTGCGCCGTATGCCCCGACACCACACGCAAGAAACATATAGCCGAGCTGGCTGCAGGTCGAATAAGCGATTATGCGCTTGATATCGTTCTGAACGAGCGCTATTGTTGCTGCAAAGAGACTCGTGGTCGCACCGACAAGGGCAACGACAACCATGGCCGTCGGAGAAAGGCTGAAGAGAGGGTTAAAGCGGGCAACCATGAAGACGCCGGCCGTAACCATCGTTGCAGCATGGATCAATGCACTGACCGGCGTGGGGCCTTCCATTGCATCCGGCAACCAGACATGGAGCGGAAGCTGCGCCGATTTGCCGACGGCTCCGCAGAAAAGCAGCAGGGCGATAAGCGTAATCAGGTCGACGTCGAATCCGAGGAGATGGACGGTCTTACCTTGGAGCCCGCCGACATTTGCAAAGATATCGGCATATTGGATGCTGCCGATAGAGAGAAATACCATGAAAACACCGATGGCGAAGCCGAAATCACCGAACCGGTTAACGATGAATGCCTTCTTCCCCGCATCTGCCGCACTCTGCTTCTGGTACCAGAATCCGATAAGGAAATACGAGCAGAGGCCGACTGCCTCCCATCCGAAATAGAGCTGCAGGAGGTTATTGCCGGTTACCAACATGAGCATGGAGAAGGTGAAAAGACTCAGATAAGAGAAGAAGCGATAATAGCCCGGGTCTCCGTGCATGTATCCGGACGAATAAATATGCACGAGAAGGCTGACACTTGTCACGACGATCAGCATAATCGCCGTCAGCGGATCGATGAGGAACCCGACGGATACCGTAAAGCCGCCTGATGTGATCCACTGATATAGATCGTAATTGAGCGTCTTTCCCTGAGCCACCTGAATAAATACGAAGACAGACAGGATAAAGGAAATGGCAACACCCGCTATTGCGATGACATGCGCCTTGTGTCGGAAAAGAAAACGTCCAAATATGATATTGATGAGAAAGGCCAAGAGCGGCATGAACGGTATCAGTATGGCTTCTTTCATGGCTCTATCCACCCATTTCCTTGATTTCGTCCGACTGTATGGTCGCCTTGTTGCGGAAGAGCGTGACGATGATGGCGAGCCCAACGCAGGCTTCGGCTGCAGCGACCGTCATGACGAAGACCGAAAATATCTGTCCGCGAATATCGTTCAGATAATGACTCATGGTTACGAACGTTATGTTGACCGCGTTCAGCATTAATTCAATACAGAGCAGCATGATGAACATATTCCGGCGCGTGAGAAATCCGATCATGCCGATGATAAAGAGGACTGCACCAAGAGCAAGATACCAATTCAGCGGAACCATGGTTCAGTCATCCCTCCGTTTCTTTGCGAGCACCATTGCACCGACGATTGCAATGAGCAGGATAAATGAAGCAACTTCAAAGGGGAAAATATATTCAGTGAAGAGAAGCTTGCCGAGAGCCCTCGTATTAGTTTCCGCCCTGATTGCCTCAATGGTATATGGCCCGCTAGGGCCGAGCACAAAACCGCTGATGCCAAAAAACAGCATGAGAAGCGTCGCAAGCCCGAGTGCAGCAGCCATCGGCCATTCCCCAAGGGTTAATTCCCCGGCAAGTTCATCCTTAACGTTCATCATCATGACAACAAAAACAAAGAGGACCAAGACTGCGCCTGCATACAGAATCAGCTCCACAGCTGCCAGAAACTCTGCGTTCAGACAAAGAAAGAGCCCTGCAGTATGAAAACTGAAGAAGAGCATGCAAAGCACAGAATGAATAGGGTTCTTGAGCCTGACGACGAATATTGCCAGAATCGGCATGGTGACTGCGAAATACCAAAATATTACCTGCGGCACCATTTAGGTAGTCTCCTTTACTGCAGACTCAGTCTGTTCAAGCGGCTTCGTTTCCTTTGCAACTGGACGTGTCGGCACCGGTCCCTGTTCGCGTTTTGCCTTTGTCCACTTTGAGCTGTCGACACCGTCGGGACGCCAGAACTTATTAAAGTACGTATCGCTCGGCAGGCGTGACGCAAATTCGTCCCAGTTGCTGAGCAACTTTTCCTTCGTAAAGTAAATCTCTTCTTTCTGCGTCGCCGAATATTCGTAATCTTCCGTCAGCACTAGGGCGCAGACCGGACAGACCTCCACGCAATATCCGCAATAAATGCAACGAAGCGCTTCGATATCGTATTTAGTTACCACGAGCTTGTTTTCGATTTTCTCTTTGCCGATAGAAATGCATTGAGAAGGGCAGATGTTCGCGCACTTCATGCATCCGATGCACTTTTCCTTGCCGGTTACGGCATCGCGAACAAACGCATGGCGACCCCGAAAACCGTCGAAGACGTGGCGCCGCTGCTCAGGATACTGAACGGTCACGGGCTTGGTGAAGAACATCTTCAGCGTCAGTTGAAGACCCTGTAATATTTCAATCAGTAAAAAACGGTGTACGAAGTCGCGTAGCGTCATTCCCTAACCCTATGAAAAGAACTTGACGACCGAGGTTATTACGATGTTCACAATTGCCAGCGGAATAAGCACTTTCCATCCCAGTCCCATCAGCTGGTCATACCGATACCGCGGAAGCGTAGCGCGAATCCAGTAATAAAGGAAGAGGTGCAGGTAGACCTTGCAGAAGAAAACGACGGCTTCCAGCATATTTTTCGCCCACGAAGGAATATCCTGCAATCCCGGTATCACCTTGTAGACTATAGGCGGCAGTTCCCATCCGCCGAAAAAGCAGAGAACTGCAATACATGACATAACAATCATCGCGACATATTCACCAAGATAGAAGAGGGCAAATCGCATGCCGCTGTATTCGACGAAGTAGCCCGCGACGAGTTCGCTTTCGGCTTCCGGAAGGTCGAAAGGCGTGCGGTTCGTCTCGGCAAAGGCGGATACCATGAAGACAAAGTATCCGAGGAATTGGGGCACGACATACATTCCATACCACTGATGCTGCTGAGCCTTGACAATCTCGATGAAATTAAACGATCCCGAAAGAATCATGACCCCGATGAGGCTGAGGCCCATGGCCACTTCGTAACTGATAAGCTGTGCAGCAGATCTCAGGCTGCCGAGAAAGGCATATTTCGAGTCTGACGCCCACCCTGCAAAAATGATTCCGTATGTAGCGATAGCGGAGAGGCCGAGAAGATACAGGAGAGCTACGTTAATATTCGCAATGTAAAACGCCTCAAAGACAGGAATGACTGCCAGAGAGCTTAAAGTTGCAAAGAGCATGAGAAGAGGCGCAACCTTGAATACAAAGCGAAAACGTGTGGATCCCGTGCCCGCAAGCGGGATAATATCTTCCTTGAAGAAGAGTTTAACACCGTCGGCGATCGGCTGGAGCAGGCCCTGCCAACCGGTCCGGTTCGGCCCGATGCGAACCTGCATGCGGCCGATGATTTTGCGCTCAAACCATGTACAGTACGCAACATGAAGCATGGCGACGGCAATGACGACGGCGACCTTCGCGACAATAATCACAATCATCCAGAAACTGCTTTCAGGCGGATTGAATGGCCAGCAGAAATTCCCTGTTCCCATAGTTCCTATCTGTCACACTCTCCCAGAACGATGTCGATCGTTCCGATATTTG
>DATHDH010000132.1:0-13104 GCA_035319145.1 Dissulfurispiraceae bacterium
GAGCGTTGATAGAATGATCCCCGACTTCGGCAAAGGATTGCCTAACGCGATCCCGGTAGTCGGCAACTGGCCAGGTAGCACAGGGCTGGGAGATAAGGTTGGTGTATATACTGACGGCACGTGGTACCTTGATATGAACGGCAATGGGCAATGGAACCCCGGCACCGATACTATGGTTGCCGATTTCGGCAAGGGGTTGACGGGGGCACAGCCTGTTGTGGGTGACTGGAATAATACCGGGAGTATCAAGGTCGGAGTTTTCTGGAACGGTACGTGGTTTCTTGATAATAACGGGAACTATGGCTGGAACGGCACGGGCACTGGTCTCGATGTCATGTACCCTGATTTCGGCAAGGCCCTGCCGAATGCTTTGCCAGTCGTTGTCCGCTGGTAGGTAGCCAATTTTAGGGCAGAGGAGTAGCCTCCTCTGCCCTATTCTATTTGCTTAGGACCTAAAATGATAAAATTTCGAGAGGTGTTATTCTTGAGGTAGCATTGTGGGAGGTAAACAATGAATATTCATTTGATGATTATTTTAACGATAGGCTTTTCAGTGATTAGCTTGATAGCTCCGCTCAATACATTCGCAGCGGACAGCAATGATTGTTCGGCTGACATAGCAAGATTTTGTAAGGGAGTAGATCCCAACAGAGGAGGCGCTGTTTTGGCCTGCCTGGAGCGACATGAAGAGTCCCTATCCGAGCCATGCAAAAAATATGAAACAGAAATGGGCGGCAAGAGACTGGAGGCCCGGGAGTTAATGCGCGAGAAAATATCGCTTCGGCGCGCCTGCAAGCAGGACGTTGAAACATTTTGTGCCGATACGAAGCCCGGCAAAGGTGTTATAGAGAAATGTCTCACCGCCAATAAAGGTAAAATTTCTGTTCAATGCCGCGAAAAACTGAATGCCGTGAGTCCTGAATAAGTGAAGAGGCAGTGAGGTGGAGGTTCAGTTTCTCTGAGGGGAAATCGACCCACGCTGAAAATAGAAGAGGATTGCCTGATTCATCTGTCGGCTTGAAATAGGAGGTCAATACTAATGAGAGCAGCTTTCCGGGCAGTATTTTGTAGTATTATCCTATTCGCGATGCTTTGTAGTAGTGAAAGTCTTATTTGTGCTGCTGAGAGGCCGGAGTATAAAAGGACCGTGCATGACTATGTGATGCCTGATGTTTCGCTCATCAATCAGGACGGCAAGGCAGTTGCACTGAAATCTCTTACCAGCGAAGGCAGGATTGTTATTCTTGATTTCATATTCGGAACATGCACAACAATATGCCCTGTTTTGTCGGCAAGCTTTGCCGATTTCCAGACCAGGCTTGGAGCCGGAGCCGGTAGCGTCCAATTGGTTTCTATTTCGATTGATCCGGAACACGACACCCCCAAGATTTTGAAAGAGTATCTTAAGAAATTCAAGGCAAAACCAGGATGGGACTTCTTTACGGGAAGCCGCGAAAACATCGATCGCGTTATGAAGGCTTTTGATGCCTTTAGTGCTGATAAAATGGCGCACTTCCCCTTGACTTTCGTATATTCTCCTGCTCAAAAACGGTGGTTTCGTGTCTCAGGACTCGTCTCAACATCGGAACTGATGTCCGAATATCAAAGGGCCCTTGCTCAGTGATCTTATGGGTCTTCGGGTTATTATTGCCTGTGCGCTTTGCAGTAATGCTGTGCGTGTGTATCTTTACGCTCTGCACCAGTAGCTTTTCTGCAGAACAATCGAATAAAATTGCCGGCTTTGAACCTGCTGCTGCCTTACAAAGAGGCGAAAGAATGTATCGTGAAGGGCTTCTTCCTTCGGGCAAGCCGATGCAGGCGCTGGTGCAGGAAGACATCCTCGTAGACAGCACGGCTTTTTCATGCTCCAGCTGCCATTTACGCAGCGGCATCGGCTCCGTTGAAGGGCAGGTGTTTACTCCGCCGGTAGACGGCAATACGCTTTTTCGCGCTGTTGCGGAAGCTCCCATGGGCAGCCAGGGCAAGTTCTCCCGAGAAAGCATTCAGAGAGCCGCTGCCGGGTTCGGCCGACCGGCATATACCGACATATCGCTTGCCACAGCAATTCGTGGCGGGGTAAATCCCCTGGGTAAGTCGCTGAACAAAACTATGCCGCGTTACCCCTTGGACGATGACGATATGGCCATTCTCCTTTTTTACCTCAAAAATCTTTCGACAACGGTCCCACCAGGTGTAACGAATATGAATTTGCATTTTGCAACAGTCGTTACTGATGATGTGCCCGCAATCGATCGGCAGGCCGTACTTGGACCACTGGAGCTGATGGCCAACGTGAGCAAATCCGGGAAAGCGTCGAAAATGGCGAAGATGACGATTGCTGCAGGAAAAGACGATCCTATGGCAAAAGGATACCGAACCCTTACGCTCTCTCAATGGATATTGAAAGGTCCTTCAGGGAGCTGGAAAGGTCAGCTGGAAGAATACTATAAAAAGGATCCGGTCTTCGCTCTCTTAGGGGGTATCAGCAATAGTGATTGGAGGCTTATGCATGAGTTCTGCGAATCTCACAAAATCCCATGCATACTTCCATTAACAGATTTCCCGGTATTATCTGAAACCGACTGGTATACCCTTTATTTTTCCAAAGGACTTTATCAGGAGGGGGAAGCTGCAGCAAAATTTCTCCATAGGCGCGAAGCGCATATCCAGGGTCTTTCGATCGTTCAAGTTTATCGAGACAATAGACAGGAGCAGTCTTTGTCAAAGGGGTTTGACGAGGCATGGTCGGAGCTTGGCTATGGGAAAACAGTGCATAGGATAGTCACTGCCGGAGAAGTCGTGAATGCAGACTTTTGGGCACAAATAGTCAACCATCATAAAGAAGCTGTTTTCCTTCTCTGGCTTAAACCATCGGACATTACCTTTGTTAGCGCACTTTCCAATATGCCGCATAGGCCAAGGGTGGTATTTCTTTCGTCGAGCCTCCTTAGGCAAGCCACATACACACTTCCTGACTCAATAAGGAAGTATGCGTTCATCACCTATCCGTATAGGTTGCCGGACGATTTTGAAAGATTTAAACCATCTCTAACAGGCTGGTTTTCTAAAACACATCTGAAGGATGCAAATCCAGAAATACAGGTGAAGATGTTGACGATTTTTTCCCTAGTGCCTCAGGCTGTTTTTATGATGCAGGGGTATTTTGTGAGAGAACGGTTTTTGGAAGTCATTGACATGATGCAGACGATGCAGACGATGGACGAGACAGCAAGCATTGCTCCCCTGTATCCGCGCTTTAGTTTTGGCCCCGGACAGCGATATGCAGTTAAGGGCTGTTATATTACTCAGCTGACGGATGGGCCAACTCCGAAACTGGTGAGTGTGAGCGACTGGGTGATTCATTAAGTACGATAAAAGCAAAATAGCCACATGAAATATATAGAGTTTGGTAAAATTTGCCAGTTCACAGACTGCGTTAGTTGGATAGCATGCGGGCAAGGTAATTTATGAAGCGGAATGCGTTCAGAATCGGTGTCTTCTGTTTACTGCTGATCAACCTATCCTTGCTTATATACACATCAGCCGCAGCCGGCGAATTGCGCCCAAAGCTCCAAAAAACCCTTGAGGCGGCCCGCCCTGACGACGAAATCTCAATTATCATCCAGCTTGCTGACAAAGCGGATATTCGCCCGCATATGGCGATCGAGGATAAGCGAATTCGCAGGTCAAGTATCGTTGCAGCCCTCAAGGATAAAGCTGAAACAACTCAAAAACCTGTCATGGAGGTCCTCCAGCAGTGGTCTGCAAGAAAAATCAGACCTCTCTGGCTGGTAAATGGGATTGCTGTCCGTCTCCCTGCTCGCTTGCTGCATTCCGCGGCGAATCTGCCTGGCGTTGACAGTGTGGCTTTAGATGAGACCATTACTATCCCTTCTCCGGTTCAGACGGGGGCTGTGATCAATGCTGCCGTCGAATGGAACATTACAAAGATCAAAGCGCCTTCTCTCTGGAGCCTGGGATATATGGGGTGGGGCATTGTTGTGGCAAATATGGATACCGGGGTGGATCTGAATCACCCCGACGTAAGAAATTCGTGGCGGGGGTGGGATCCTCTTTATGCCAATACGAGCTGGTTTGACCCGAACGGAGAGCACCCTTCGCCATTCGACAATCATGGACATGGCACGGCAACGATGAGCGTCATCGTTGGAGGAAGCGCAGGAGGAACATCAATCGGTGTGGCTCCGGGAGCTAAATGGATTGCAGTGAAAATATTTAATGATGCTGGACAGGCCAGCGAGAGCATTATTATTCAAGGATTTCAGTGGATTCTTAATCCTGACGGGAATGTTGATACTGATGATGCCCCGGATGTCGTGAATAATTCGTGGGGATTCGGCACCCCCAATGCCTGTATTGCGGAAGTTGAACCGTATCTGCAAACGTTAAAAGCTGCGGGGATATCAGTAATCTTTTCCGCCGGGAATGACGGCCCGTCCGTGTCGACAAGTGAAAGCCCGGCCAATGCCCCCTCAGGTTTTGCGGTCGGCGCAACTAATTCAAGCAATGTTATCGCATCTTTCAGCAGTAGGGGGCCTTCGGCGTGTGACGGAAGCGTCTTTCCTGAAGTTGTCGCTCCGGGGGCAAGTATAAAAGCTGCCAATCTGTCTCGCGGGAGTAACCTTTATGCTTATTGGAGCGGGACATCTTTTTCTGCACCACATGTAGCAGGCGCAATCGCATTGCTCAGAAACGCCAAGCCGTCTGCATCGGTTGCTGAGCTTGAGCAGGCGATTAAACAGTCGGCTGTTGATCTCGGAGCAGCTGGGCTCGACAATACTTATGGCTATGGATTGGTGGATGCTTTAGGGGCGTTTCACCTGCTGTTGCCGGATACAACACCGCCAACAGTAACACAATTCAGAGTGCCTTCTTCAGTGTATGGAGCGACCGTTCCGATTTTGGCTTTGAGTGCGACTGACAATAGCGGCGTAACCGGATATCTTATTGCCGAAAGCGCTACTCAGCCCCAGCCGGCTGATGCACGATGGAGTTCTGCCCCGCCTTCAAGCTATACACTCTCAGCGCTTGGATCCTTCATGTTGTATGCATGGGCGCGAGATGCGGCGGGCAATATTTCCAGTCCTCTTTCGGTGGCTGGAACGGCAGTACGGCTGAGCAGCAGTATCGGTGTTTTCTGGAA
Source organism: Dissulfurispiraceae bacterium (assembly GCA_035319145.1). Classification (GTDB taxonomy): domain Bacteria; phylum Nitrospirota; class Thermodesulfovibrionia; order Thermodesulfovibrionales; family Dissulfurispiraceae; genus JAAYUK01. Next base: position 5,165 of record DATHDH010000132.1, read on the forward strand.
CGGAACGTGGTATTTTGATATGAATGACACTGGAGCTTGGAACGGCCCGGTGATAGACAAGGTATGTGCTGATTTCGGAAAGGGGTTGCCCAACGCCATCCCTGTCTTGGGAGATTGGACAGGATCCGGAGTGACGCGTGTTGGGGTCTATGCAGAAGGCACTTGGTATCTTGACATTGACGGTGACTGTGCTTGGAATCCGTCTGTCGATCGTAAAATAGAAGATTTTGGCAAGGGGCTTATAGGAGCAATTCCGGTGGTTGGGGATTGGACTGAATCCGGAATATCAAAAATAGGGGTATATTGGAACGGTAGATGGTATTTAGATAGAAATGGGAACGGAGCATGGGATGGGCCACTAATCGATATATACTATCCTGATTTTGGGGTCGGCTTGACGGGCGCAATACCTGTAGTGGGTAATTGGACGGGCTCAGGTGTAGTGCAAATAGGTGTTTATTGGAATGGAACATGGTATTTTGACATAAATGGCAACGGTGCTTGGAACGGCCTCGGAGTAGATACGAGTTTCATTGACTTTGGGAAGGGGCTTGTAGGTGCTTTCCCAGTAGTTGGCGTTTGGTAGGGCTCGACCTCGCTTTCTCCCCGCTGTTTGGTGCTCCCTCAGTATTAGCGAATATCGCCTGTCATTGAATTTCCAAATACACTGTTCGTCAATATGTTGACCTATAACAATCATTTGGTTAAGGGAATACTGCGTTGAAAAAATGACGAGCTGTTTGTGGTAAATGCCCTTTTTTAATTCAATCATTATTATATCTAGTTGATAATTAAAAATAATATATTGACATTGATATTTCAGAACAAGCTGGTATGATTTTTTCAAGATAAGAGTTCGGAAGTGGTATCTGCGACAGGGAGAAAGCACGCTTTAGCGACCGAGGACAGGGTTGAATTGAGATTGCAAAATTTAAATAAATCTTAATTAAAATAATGATATCAATGGTATATAATAGCTTAATAACCGTAACCGCAGGTTTTGCAGCAGCTGTAAAAAACAGCAGCGATTATTCACGCCAGAGGTTATTAGTGAAGAATAGCGCAAAAATAAAATTTTTGACAGGGTGTCTCACTGCGGCGTTGGGTTTGACAGGGCTCTTTTCTTGTCAATTTTCTTTGGCGGCTGAGCCAATGCCGGGTACTATTGGGACGGAATCACAACCCCCGGCCGTAATGCCAGGTTCTCCCGCGCCCGGCATGGGGCAGATGCCGGAAACTCCTGCTTCGCAACAGCCCCAGGCTGTTAAACCGGCGACGAGGCGGCCGAGTGCTCAACCCGGCGGCGGGCCTATTCAGTCTCCGGCAGCGCCTTCTTCTCCCAGACAGCCTGCTTCGCGCGCCATAATGGGTGGCGGAGGCGGCTCAAGCTTCTTTTTTGACGACGCCGATGTATTTGAGGTTGCACAGACCGTTTTCGGCGACATTTTGCGGGTCAACTATATAATTGATCCGCAGGTGAAGGGCCGGGTCAACTTCCGAACAACAACCCCGATTCCACGCGAAAAGATTCTTCCGGTCATGGAGATTATTTTGCGCCTCAACGGTATCGCCATTGTGGAAGAGAATGATCTCTACCGGATAATTCCCATCGGCAACATAGCCAAAGAGCCGGCGCCGATTCGCTTCGGCAAGGACCCGAACAGCATCGAGCTGAAAGGCACTTCGTTAATTCAGATTGTCCCTCTTACGTATATCAATTCCAGCGAAATGATGAGCATTCTGCAGCCCCTGCTGACACAAGGCGGTGCGATTTACGACATATCAAAAAGGAATATCCTTATGATAGCGGACACCGATGCCAATATCCGCCGCCTGCTGCAAGTTGTAAATACGTTTGACGACAATTCATATAAGAGCGCATCGCAGCCGAAAATTTATGTCTATCCACTGCAAAACAGCAAGGCCGAACATGTGGCGAAGATCCTTCAGCAAGTGCTGCTCGGATCTTCAGCCCCGTCCACTACGACTCGTAGTGGGATACCATCAGTGACCGGCGCCAGACCCTCAGCGACCCCCCAGCCTCAGCAGCCGTCGCCCATGGCATCAGCAGCTCTCGGTCAGCAGGCATCGGGAGAGGCCGTAGTCGCCCCAGGTACGAAAATACAGGCTGATGAGGTATCGAATTCGCTCGTCATCTTTGCATCGCCCGGCGATTATGCTCTTATTCTTGCCGCCGTAAAGCAGCTTGATAATATACCGAGACAGGTAATGATTGAAGCAGTTGTCGCCTCACTGGCCCTGGATAAAAACTTGACGTTCGGCGTGCGGTGGAATCTTGATACGGATTTGAAGTTTCAGCCATTCAAGCGCGATGTCAATATCGGCGGCACGCTGGGATTCCAGGATCTCAGTAGTGGTGCCGGGGCATTTGGTTATCTGGCGAGAGATTCTCATGGTAATGCACGTCTTGCTTTGCAGGCAGATCTTGGTAAGGGCGATAACAAAATACTTTCAGCCCCTCAAATACTTGTAGCAGACAATCGTGAAGCCAGAATTCAGGTCGGCAGCCAGGTGCCTATTGCTACCTCGACAACGACCAGTCCAATTGGTACAGGAGCCGGTGTGACAAATACAACGACATCTACCATCCAGTATAAGGATACCGGAACGATTCTCAAGGTTAAACCCCAGGTTAATGATAGCGGACTTATAGCTCTTGAAATATCTCAAGAAGTTTCGGATTTTAGAACGATTGCAGTATATGGGACTGAACAAGTAGTGATAGATAAAAGTGAAGTTACAACAAATCTTATAGCTCAGGATGGGCAAACAATAGTTATTGGTGGGTTAATCGGCGAAACAAACAAAAGTTCTCGCAGCGGGATTCCGTTATTAAGTGAGATTCCGATTCTTGGCCATCTTTTTGGAACGACACAAATTACATCAAGTAGAAACGAGCTGGTTGTGTTGCTGACCCCTCGTGTTTTGCGCAATCAAGAGGACGCGTCTAAGCTCTCATCGGAATACTATGATGTGTTCAAAAATCTGGATAAGGAACTGAAGCTGGATAAGTTAAAAAAAACCAGCCAGGTAAACCCTGCTCAGGCAAAGCCGGTCGCACCTGCGCCGGAAAAACCGACGCCTCAGATGAAGAATGAGCAGCCTGCTACAGCCACTCCTCAGATGGCTCCGCCGCCACCGCCTGCCGAGGGGACGATAACGCCCGAGCCTCCGAAGGAATCGCCGCTGATGTATGAGCTGGATCGAAAAAGCAGAGTTGCTGAAAAAGGACAACCGGCAGAGGCCATTTCGTCACATCAGGAAGAAACAGCCAAACCTCGCCCTGAAGCAGCCGCAGTTTCTGAAAAGCGCGGATCTGCTAGTGAACAGGGTGCCGTCGTCTACCATGCAAGGGTGTGTTCATTCAAGAAGAAAGACCAGGCCGTCGCCATGCAGAATACCGTCGAGCGGCGACTTGCAGGTTCTCATGCAGTTACTCTCGGCAAAGACGGAGAGTATTACACCGTGCGGGTGCATGGATTTGCTTCAATCGACGATTTGAAAGCCGTGATGGAGCAACTTCGCATCAAGGATTTCAAAATAGGGAAGACAAACGTGGGATAGCCCGCATATGCGGGTTTGGAAGAACCGGCAGCTCTGTACTAGACTATCTATGAAGATGCCTTCGGTGCCGAGACTTCACTATTCCGGCTATGAAAGTCAGGTGATCAGCAAATGAATTTTCCGCGAAAGAACAGACAGGGTTTCACCCTTATCGAGCTGCTGGTCGTCATGGTCATTATCGGCCTGCTTGCCGCATTGGTCGCCCCGAAGATTTTTCCGAGCCTGGGAAAGGGCAAAATCGCCGCAGCGAAAGCTCAGGTAGAATTGTTCGGGCAGGCGCTCGATCAATACCGGCTTGACATGAGCTATTATCCGACGACCGAACAAGGCCTTCAGGCGCTCATAGCCAATCCGGGCGAGGCGAAGTGGCAGGGGCCGTATCTCAAGAAAAGCGAGGTTCCGCTCGATCCATGGGGCAAGCCGTATCAGTACCAATCTCCCGGCAACCACGGCGATTATGATCTTTACACCTATGGCCGCGACGGCGCTCCCGGCGGCGAGGGCGAAGATCAGGACGTCAAGAGCTGGTAAGCCCCGGCTGTGACCGGTCAATCCTGGTTAGTGTATGTCTGACCTTCATCTTCCTTCCGCCTCCGTTCCGATTGTAACGCTCGATGCAATGCCGAAAGTGCCGTTGGTACTCTCCGGCATTTCATCGCGGTTTATCCAGGAGAACCGCATCGTTCCCCTTGAATACCGGAATAATGTCCTGAAGGTCGCCTTGGAGAATCCTTCTGACCAGGCAACCATTGATGCGCTGAAGGTCGTGCTCGGGGCCGAAATAGTCGTCTGCACTGCAGAACGCGCGACAATAGATGCATATCTCAAGAATTTCTACGAGCAGGAATCACAGGCAATCAATCGTATTATTGAAGACATGGGCGAGCGCGGCCTTGAGCTCCTGCGCGAGGAGGAAGAGGAGGATGTCGGGCATCTCAAGGACCTGGCTTCCGAAGCGCCGATTATCAAACTTGTCAACATGATTATCACGCGCGCCGTTGAAAGCCGCGCGAGCGATATTCATATCGAGCCGTTCGAAGATGAGATGAAGGTTCGCTACCGGATAGACGGCGTTCTCCACGATGTTGAATCGATTCCCAAGAAGCTTCAACCGGCCATCGTGTCGCGCGTAAAAATCATGTCGCGACTCAATATTGCTGAAAAGCGGCTTCCCCAGGACGGGCGCATCAAGCTCAAGGTGCGCGAACAGGAGATAGATCTGCGTGTTTCCACCATTCCGGTTCTGCATGGAGAAAGTATCGTCATGCGCATACTCCGCAAGGAAGGCATCGTGATCGATCTCGAACAGCTCGGATTCGACGCGGCGACACTCGGCAGCTTCATGCAGCTCGTGCACAAGCCGAACGGCATTGTCCTGGTAACCGGTCCGACCGGCAGCGGCAAGACCACAACCCTGTACGGCGCCTTGGACAAGATTAACTCGCCCGAAAGCAAGATTATTACGGTTGAAGACCCGATTGAATATCACCTTAAGGGGATAAACCAGATTCAGGTAAAGCCGCAGATTGGCCTGAATTTCGCCAACACCCTTCGACATATCGTCAGGCAGGATCCCGATATCATCATGATCGGTGAAATCCGCGACCTCGAAACCGCCGAAATCGCAATCCAGTCTGCGCTGACCGGCCATCTCGTCTTTTCCACGCTTCATACCAATGACGCGCCGAGCGCAATTACCCGCCTGCTCGATATGGGGGTAGAGCACTTTCTCCTGTCATCGACTGTTCGCGGCATCCTGGCGCAGCGGCTCGTGCGTGTTATCTGCCCGAACTGCAAAGAGGTCGATGCATCTTCCGCATCGCAGGAGGAGCTGCGGCTGCTCGGCATTGAGGCAAACGCTCCTGTTTATACGGGACGGGGCTGCGAGCAATGCGCTGGAACAGGCTTCTTCGGAAGGTCCGGCATCTATGAACTATTGGTTGTCGACGAGGACATCCGGCGCATGGTGCTCAAGAATGTGGATTCAAACCAAATTCGCGAGGTTGCCCGTCGCAACGGCATGACAACGCTGCTTGAGTACGGAGTCCGCAAGGTGCGCGAAGGCGTAACAACCCTGAGTGAAGTTCTCCGGGTTACGCAGGAGGCCTAGTGGCGGTCTTTTCGTATCGGGCTGCAACGAGGGACGGCGGCGTCATGGAAGGCGCTGTAGAAGCGCCTGATGAGCAGACGGCTGTTCAGCGGCTGCGCAACACCGGCGTCATCCCGCTTCAGGTCAGCAGGCCGAAAGAGGACTTCAGATCCCGCCTTGCCCTCAGGTCCGCCCGCGCGGAACTGCTCGTCTTCACAACCGAACTCTCCGCGCTGCTCGGGGCCGGACTCCCGCTCGACCGGAGCCTGAACATCATCTCGGAGATATCTGAGAGCAAGGAGATGCGAGGCGTTATCACGGCCGTTCTGCGCGCCGTCCGCGAAGGCAGCACGTTTTCAGACGCCCTGCAGAAGCATCCGCGGGTTTTCCCGAAGCTCTATGTGAACATGGTGCGGGCCGGCGAAGCGGGCGGCGTCCTCGATGTTGTGCTCGAAAAGCTGAACGAGTTTCTCGAATCGAGTAAGGAGCTTAAGGATGCCGTCGTGACTTCGATGATCTATCCGGCGATATTTCTTTTTGTGGGCGGCATTTCCATTCTCGTCCTATTGATATTCGTGCTGCCGAAATTTTCGGCGCTGTTTACGGAAATGGGGACGACCGTTCCGTTCATGACGCGCCTTGTCCTCGGGATAAGCACAACGTTGCGCGATTACTGGTGGGCGGTCTTCGGCGGCGGCGCGGCAGTCGGCATGATCGCATGGAACTATTTTAAAACGCCCGAGGGAAAACTTCAGGGAGATCGCCTGAAGCTCAAGATTGCGGGGGATCTCATCACAAAGATTGAGACGGCGCGGTTCTGCAGGACGCTCGGCACGCTTCTGTCCAGCGGGGTTCCGCTGCTGCAGGCCATCGGCAATGCACGCGAGGTGGTATCAAACCAGGTTATTGCAAACGGTCTCGCAGGGATTGCTAGGGGCGCAAAAGAAGGAAAAGGCATCTCGGCTCCGCTAACGCAGAGCGGCGTTTTTCCGCCGCTTGCACTGTCGATGATCAAGGTCGGCGAAGAGACCGGACAGCTCGAAACGATGCTGATAAAGGTCGCAACGACCTATGAAAAGAATCTTCGGGTCGCGCTGAAGCGGTTCATCAGCGTTCTGGAGCCTGTCATCATTCTCGCCATGGGCGTGGTGGTGATAGTCATAGTGCTTTCGATTCTGCTGGCCATTTTGTCGCTGCTGGAATTGCCGTTTTAGGGAATGGGCATGAAACGGACAGAAAATCAATCGGGATTTACCCTCATGGAGATGATGATCGTGCTGTTTATCATCGCTCTGACGGCCGGGATCGTGGGCGTCTCCTTTACCCGCGCGCTTCCTTCAAGCCGGCTCGATGCCACGGTGCGTGAAATGGCTGCCGCATTCAAGCAGCTGCGCGCCCAGGCGATGATAACCGGAGAGCGGCGCGTGCTCGTCTATAATTTGGATGCGCGGCAATATGGGCCGGAAGGGCAAGCAGCACGCCAATGGCCGGATGATGTAACGGTTACAATCACCGATCCCGTTCAGGGTGATGCCGTGCGGGGAGAATATCGCTTTGTCTTTCATGCGACGGGCGCCAGCGAAGGTGGCACAGTCGTGCTGTCGACCGCAAAAAAGACCATGCTGCTCGGGGTCGATCCGATTGTCGGCGCGATTGCGTTGCGGGTGAAGGAATGAGCATGCATTGCGGGATAATGAAAGCGGATGCGCGTAGACCGGAAGGATTTACCCTCCTTGAAGTCCTTGTTGCGCTCGCAATTCTCGCGATAGCGGTCGTTGTCGTCATGCAGGTGTTCTCAGCGAATCTTCGCAATCTGTCGGCATCCGAGCAGCAGGTTATTGCTGCGACACGCGCCGCCGCCTACATGCGCGAAATTCTCGAAGATGAGAAGTTTCCGGATGTCGAGCCGACCGGCGCTGAGGCAGACGGGTACCGTTTCTCTGTCGCGCTCGCAAAGATCCTGGAAGAACGATACCGGCCGATTCCATACGATTTGTATCAGGTCACGCTGACGGTGGCGTGGAATGAGGCAAACCGGGGGAAGACCATTCAGGTGCAGGGCTATAAAATGGTAGATCGGAAATGAAGGTTCGGACAACAAAAGCAGACGGATTTACCCTGCTTGAACTGCTCGTCGCAATTGCGCTTCTGGCAGTCGTCGTTGTCGTCATTGTTCAGGCAATGCGCCTCGGCATGAGGGCCATCGAATCAGGCGACAGGAAGATAGCAGGGCTGGAACGCACCCGTGCGCTCCTGTCCGTTATCG
>DATHDH010000133.1:0-2050 GCA_035319145.1 Dissulfurispiraceae bacterium
ATGGGACGCGATTTGGGGCATCCTCGGCATGCTGCTCGGGGCGGCCTTATATGCAGAAGCGTATCCGTTCATGAAAGACTCAGTCTTGACCTGGGGCGTTTACGGCAAAATAACGCTTCCGCAGATACTCGGCGTCAATCACTGGGTCGTTATTGTTCTCTTTGTGCTGGCGTGCTGCGGACTCTTCTTCTGGTTCGAAAAAAAGAGGCTCTAGTCGGATGACTGACGTTACGTTCCGGCCGATTGGAGTTATCCATTCTCCGTTTGCGAATCCGGCCGGTATGCCAATCCAACCTTCGTCGGCCAGGGGCACTCAAGGGACTATTGAGCTTGAGCCGGTCTTTCTTAATTGCCTCGCGGATCTCAGCGGTTTTTCACATCTGATCCTCATCTACCATTTTCACCTCTCGGAAGGATACACCTGTCGGCTCAGGCCGTTTCTCGATAGTGAAGAGCGCGGCCTCTTTGCAACTCGCGCACCGCGCAGGCCGAATCCGCTTGGTCTGTCGATTGTTCGTTTGCAAAGGATTGAAGGGACGACCCTTTATATCGAAGACCTCGATATCCTCGACGGTACACCGCTCCTGGATATTAAGCCATACGTTCCGCAATTTGATGCACCGGACTCCGAAATCAGCATCGGCTGGTTGCAGAAGAACCTCGACGCTCTGGCTGATGCGCGGTCGGATGGACGTTTTACTCGATAGTAGCGTTCCTTATCCATGGCGGCGGAGAGCACTCGGCTTCGGTCTGTCAAAGATCAACCTTCACACTGCCGATAAACCGGACAGTCCGCACGCGAAATAAGTCCTATGCCTTCCAATCGGGATAGGTAGCTTCGACTCTTCTCGAGCAATTGAAATACGAATACCAGATTGCAAAACTCACACTGCTTGTGACAAGCGTCTTAATTGCATCAACGACGAGGCGCTCCGGATCCAGCCCGCTGAGAAATTGAATAGGAATGCTGACCAACGCCCAAGCAAGGCTTAACTTCAGAACGAACCGGGCATTCTGCACTGCTCTCGGTTTGATGTCCCTGAGGTCCCTGGCAACCTGAATGCCACGGTAAACGATGTAGCCCCAGCCGGCCGCGGTGATGAGACCGACAACAATGACTCCCGGGTATCTATGGGCCAACTGAATGTACAATGTCCACGAAATGAGTTGGCCTATTACAAAAAGCGCCGGGCCAATATAAAGGTTAACCACCACAATCATTTTTAGCCAACCTTTTATCCCATGGAGCGGATTGTCTGTGTCCGATGCAGTTCCCGCGGGAGGCGCGGGGGGTTGCATAGTCGGCTCTTGCGGATAAGAAACGGTTGTCGCGGCAGGTATTTGATTTTTGCTTTCATTTTTTAGGTCAAGAACAAAGGCCAACAGACAGGCTATGGCCGCAAGGCTTGCCGCATTCAGCACGGTAGAGAAGACTGTCATCATATCACCGGAAATGCCAAAGTATGGCCTGAGAAATCCCATTATCATGAATCCTGCGTTTGAGCCCAATGACAGACCGGAAAATGATAGCAGCCATGTTCGCCCCTTCGTTTTCGGACAATCCAAAAGTACAATGATAATCGCTATCCAGACAGCTATGGTCAGTATGCCTTTCACTGCGTAGAAATTAAGCATAGCCAGACGCTCCTTTCCAGGGTCTTGTCACAGGATGCATAAGTGAGTTCCTCCGTGAATTTATCATTATTACTCCAACAGATGCCACCCAGCAGAGGTCGGCATCCTTCAGATTCAAGAAGCCCGGTAAGATTGCATGCATTATAACAGAAAGAAATTATCGATATTCTTGATTTTCCTCCGAAAACCGCTCCAGTAAAAGAATAGAAAATTGGGGCGTGTCTCAGGGCAGTTCATTTAATGGAGGTGGTTATTTTGCCATCGTTGTAAGGGGCAGGGATTCTTCCTGAAACCGAGCTTTCCCTGTCCTGCTATAACGGGGCATGTTTCAAGCTGAATTCCTTTTGTTTGAGATAAGGTGAGCACTGAGACGCAACGAAGGGAGAGCTATTGAGTAATTCAAATAGCATTCTTT
>DATHDH010000134.1:0-4537 GCA_035319145.1 Dissulfurispiraceae bacterium
GATATCGGCTTCTCCCTGATTGATCGCCGCTTTGTATGCGCTCCATTCGAGCTGTTTGATATGAACATTGAGCCCGACCTGTTTCAGGTAAGCCTGAACTATCTCGGCAAGATCGATCACCTCCTGATCTGCCGTTACATAAAGCTGCAGTACCATGCCGTCGGCACCGGCCGAGCGTACCAGAGAACGGGCAGTCGCCTGGTCGAAGGGAGCCACGGACGACGCCGATTGCCACCGTCTCAGCAGGTCTGCCACCGGTCCGAATGCAAGCCTGCCGCGGTTCTCGTAAAAAGTTTCGAGAATCTTCCTGCGGTCTATAGCCAGCGACACCGCCCGCCGCAGTCGCGCATCAGCCATAGGTGGGCGGGCGCAATTCATCCCGAGATAATAGGTATTCATTCCCTGAAGCGTCAGGATGTTATCCTTCCAACGCATATCGGCCATGAATTTGCTGAACGCCGCGGCCGGCAGCGGGATGATATCGAGGTTGCCCGATTCGAACTCGGTCAGCATTGTAAGGTCTTCGGGGATGATTCGATATGAAATGCCCCGAACGTTTGCCTCCCCCCCGAAATATGTATTTTTTTTCACGAGGACGAGTTCACGATCGGGGTCCCATCGGCTGAGAGAAAACGGACCCGTACCCGACGGCTCATGCGCAAACTGTGCGCCGAGCCGCTCGACAGTCTCGCGCTGCACGATAAAGGCCGGGGACATGGTCAGCATGCGGAGAAAAGGAGAAAACGGCTGTCTCAATGTAATCTCGAACGTACGTTCGTCAATCACCCTAAACCCTTTGACAGCCTCAGCTTTCCCCTGTCGATACTCGACCGCGCCGAGCACATTCTCGAAAATCCACGCATTCGGCGAGCGTGTATGAGGATGCACCACCCGCTGAAATGAATAAAGGATATCGTCGGCCCGCACCGGCCGGCCGTCAGGGAATCTTACATCGGGCCGCAGCACAAACCGGTACAAGCACCCGTCGTCCGACAGGCTCCAGCGCTCGGATATATCGGGAATGACCTCCAGATCACCGTTCAAACGAACAAGCCCGTTGAACAGCTTTGCCGCGAGTGTCGATGAAGCAACGTCGGTAATCAGTGCCGGGTCAAGAGTGGAAGGATTGGAGGCGAGACGTAGATGGAGATAACCGTCGGGTTGCTGCGCACCGCATCCACATACTATCAGGACCATGCAGCAACACAGGAACCGTCTCACTCAGGCGTTGAGGATGTCTCAGATTCAAAGGTGCGGAATATCTCGAGAACCGAGACGAACAGGGCGATCACGAGCGGTCCCAGTATCAGGCCGATAAGACCGAAGACCTTTATGCCGCCAAGAACGCTGAACAAGATGATCAGCATCGGCATTTTGACACGATTGCCTATGATAAGCGGCTTCAGAACATTGTCAATCAGGCTGATACCGAAAACACCGATAAGGAGCAATGCTATCGCCTTGTATGTCATCCCCTTCGCAAAGAGGAAGACAACCGCGGGACCCCAGATTGCAAAGGCGCCGAGCAGCGGGATGAAGGAGGCGATTGCCGTCGCGAATCCCCAGAGCACTGGCGACTTGAAGTCGAGCACCGCAAAGGCGACGCCGGTGATGAGTCCCTGCACGAGGCCGACAATGACCCCTCCATAGATGGTCGATACTACGATATCATGAATCTGATTGCCCAGCCGCTGTTTTTGATCTTCGCTGAACGGCATATAATTCTTGCCCTTCTGGAGAAAGCGCGGACCGTCGATCAACATGAAGAATATCGCGAAAACCATCAGGAGAAAGTTGACAAAAAACAGGACGACATCACCGAATCCGCTTGTCGCCTTTTCGAGAACGAAATCGCGCACATGTCCGAGGTTTTCGATTATTGCCTTGTCGAATTGCGCTTCCGGCACACCGAACACACGGATGATTTTGTCGTAAATCCATTGGAGATATGGATGCTGGGCCAGTTTGTTCGTCAGTTGAAACGACGAAGAGATGCTCCGCATTTCATCGATAAAGGCATAGGCAACATACGAAAACGGTCCGAGAATAAGAGAACAGATGAAAAGCACCGTGATGAGAGATGCTATGGACCTCAGCTTCACATGGCGCAGCAGAAAGTCATACATCGGGAAAAAAAGGATCGAAAGTACGACAGCCCAGGCCAAAGGCAGAAAAAACGGCTGCAAGACCTCAAAGGTCATAAACCCCAGGAGGAGGACCAGCACGATCATGATAAAGAGATAAAATTTGCGGGAACCCATCTTTATTCACATCCCTGAAATGCCGAAAAAACGGCACGCAAAATAGAGACCGCCGAAAAGACCATCAGCCCGATTTAGATCGGTGACTCAGCTATGTCCCCCTGCAAAAGGCTATTTTCCTAGCCGCCAGAACAAATGCCCCAAACAGGTTCTCCGACAGTTTATCATACATCATGCGTTCCGGATGCCACTGCACGCCGACACAGTACGGGTGAGACGTCAGCGTGACACCTTCTACGACGCCATCCTGTGAAACAGCAAAGGCGTCCAGCCCCGCCCCGAGATCTCTTACAGCCTGATGATGGCACGTATTCACCCTGAACTGTCCCGGAGCCATCGGCCAATCGTCGACAGGATCACGCACCATCTTAATCGTATGCGTACCGTCCCGATGGTCCAGAACAGCAAGACGATTCGGGACATACTGAATAGTGATGTCCTGATAGAGCGTGCCGCCGAAATACACATTCATTACCTGCATGCCGTAACAGACGCCGAGCACCGGTTTCTGCCAGTCAAGCATCATCCTCATCAGGCCGAGTTCGTATTCGGTGCGCCGGCGGTCGACCGGCTTCAGAAGCGATGGCGGAACGCAGACGGTCTCGCCGTAAAGATCCGGGGCAATATCTCCTCCGCCCGAGAGGACCAGACCGTCGATAATACCGGCATGATCCGACTCCGATGCGCCGCACGGAAGCACGAACGGAATACCTCCCGCCTTCTCAATCGCAGCGACATACTCTTCATTCAGCCGATACCGCCCTTCTTCCAAAGCTGCCGAAATCCCGATAACGGGCTTCATCGCAGGATCTTGCCGGACAGCGAGCCGGTCGTTTCGCCGTTATGAAGCGCGAGCTGGCCGTTGACGAGGACATGGGCAATACCGGACGGGCGCTGAAACGGATTACTGAAATCGGCCCTGTCTTCAACCCTGGTCATATCGAAGATTGCGATGTCCGCAAAAAATCCGGGCTGGATCATCCCGCGGCCGGCCAGCCTGAAGCGGTATGCGGGCACAGACGTCATCCTCCGGACAGCGTCCTGAAGCGTGATGCATTGCAATTCCCTCACGTATCTGGCTAAAACACGCGGGAACGATCCGAATCCGCGCGGATGCGGCTTCCCTTTTGCCGTGACGCCCGAAAAAGAGCGGGCCGAGCTGTCAGACCCTATCATGACGTAAGGCAGCTGAAGAAATCGCTGAAGGTTCTCCTCGCACATCGAGAAGAAGATTGCGCCGGTCCGCGCTTCTTCCTCCACAAGGATATCGAGTACGGCCTCTGCGACGGGTTTGCCAAGCTTTTCCGCTATTGCGGGAATTCGCTCCCCTTCCATCCAGCTGTTCTGCTCCTTCACGGTGGTAGATATCTGAATACCCTCCCAGGCCGAGGAAGGCAAACTGTTTAATTCAGACAGGATTTGCCGGCGGGCTCCTGATTCGAGAAGGCGCGCCAGTTCCTGTTTTACGCCGCCATCATGAACCCATCGGGGAAGCACCGTGTCAAGGTCGGTGCTCGATGCGACGTAGGGATACCGATCTGCCGTGATGCGCATGCGTCTGTGGAATTCCGTCTTGATGCGGGCGATGACCGCATCCCTCTTGTGCCAGTTCGCCTCTCCGGCAGTCTTGAGGTGAGAAAGGTGGACGGCAAGGCCGGATGCTGTACCTATGCCGATGGCCTCATCGACGGCCTCAAGCAATGCATCGCCTTCGCTGCGCATATGGGAAGCATAAATCGGCGCCTGGCCGCGAACCGCCATGCGGGCGGCCTGCGCAAGAGCAACTATTTCATCTTTGGTCGTAAAGATCCCCGGAGGATAAATGAGCCCCGTAGAAATGCCGCGGGCTCCGAGATATATGGCGTGCGCGACCATGTCCTGCATGATCGCCACCTCATCGCTTGAGGCGGGACGGTTCTCATACCCGATAACCGACGCACGCACATTGCCGAGGCCGCAGAGCGTTGCAAAATTCAACGCTATCCCGCGAGTTTCCAGCAGAGAAAAATACTCGCCAAATGTGTGCCAGCGGTCCGCGATGCCGAGTTCGGCCAGGTCCGCCTCGCGCCGTTCGAGACACTCGCCATAAAGAGGGGCGGCGGACAAGCCGCAATTGCCGTTGACCTCTGTCGTCACCCCCTGCGCAATTTTCGCCTCCGCACGGCCATCGGCCAGAAGAGTGAATTCCGAATGCGCATGCGTATCGACAAAGCCCGGAGCAACGACGAGGCCTTGTGCGTCGATAACCTTCTTTGCCCGACGCGGTTTCGGCCCGA
>DATHDH010000135.1:0-9633 GCA_035319145.1 Dissulfurispiraceae bacterium
TCGCCCCGACGTTATCGGCAAATATGTTTTCGATGTCGAAGAGCTCGCGCACCGCCATTTCATGGCTGAACCGCGTGATGTCGTGAAGGGTGCGGCATGACGACGGGCTGAAGTCAGGGGATTGAGGATCGATCAGGTTCAGCGGCGTGATCAGCTTCATCGCCTTTTCGAGCGTCAGGAATAATTGCGTCCCTTTGATAGGGTCATCTTTCCGTTCGGCAAATTCGCGAAGTTCCTCGACGGTTCCGGCGTACACGTTGCAATTGACGGCGTCAACGGTAACCAGCTGTCCCTGTTGGAGTTTCCTGGTGGCTTCAGCAGTATCCAAAATAGTAGGAATCTGATATTCTCGGGCAAGCGACGCCATATGACCGGTGGTAGACCCCACATCCGTGATGATTGCCGCGGCACGATCCATGACGGTCACGAATTTGGTCGATGTATGCTTCGCAAGCAGGACACCGCCGCTCGGAAAGGTCTGCAGATCTTCGTCGAGGCGGACAAAATGAACAGGACCGAATCCGATGCCTTTGCATGCGATGCTGCCGCGAGAAAGAACAATATCATAGCCGGGCACATGGGTAGGCACCGGCCGAGCCTGTTCGCGAACAAAAACCCTCAAAGGCCGCGATTGCAGCAGGATAGGTGTCCCGGCGGCATCGAGAGCCCATTCGATATCCTGCGGGCACCCATAGTGCGCTTCAAGTTTCTGGGCATATCCGGCAAGAAGGCGCGCCTGGTCGTCCGTAAGACAGGGGATCGCGGCGATAGCGCCGTCGAGCGGACGCTGCTCAATGCCGTCCGCCTCCGTGCAGACAATCATGTGTTGCTGGAGGGTCTGCGGGGCATTTCTGGCGACCTTCCCTCCGTTGCGGGATACGAAGTAGGTTTCGGGCGAGACGGTCCCGTCAACGACGGGAAGCCCCAAACCATGTGCCGCGCTGATGAGAACGGCTTCATCTGCCGGATTATTCGGATCGCGGGAATACATAACGCCGCCGGCTCGGGCATTCACCATGGCGAGTATGCCGACCGGCATGACCATATCGAACTGCTGGAACCCCTTCGATTTCCAGTAAAAGAGGGCACGCTGGTTAAAGAGACTCGCGAGGACATCCTTATAGCGTGAGATGATATCCGTACTGGTCACATTCAGAAAAGTGGAGTACTGTCCTGCAAAGCTGAAGTCGCCGTCTTCCTGAAGTGCGCTGCTGCGAACCGAGACCGGCAGTGATGCAGAAGACGAGGAGCATATCTGAATGTATGCCTTCTTGATTTCTTCAGCAAGATCATCCGGTACGGGAGAGGATTTAACGATTTCCTGTATTGATGCACTTGCCGCTTCGAGGGCCGCCAGATCGCCGGATTCCAGACGTTCAAGATATTCGGTTATTTTATCGGGCAAATGATTCGTTTCCAGAAAGCGACGATATGCGTAAGCCGTAATTGCAAAGCCATTCGGCACGGGCAGTCCGACCTGAGAATGCAGTTCTCCCAGATTCGCCATTTTCCCGCCTACTCGCGCCGCGTCACGGCTGGAAAGGGCATCCAGCGAAACGGTATATACGTCATCTGCAATCGTTTCTTTGTGGCCGATAATATCATTCAATTCGCCGGCGATACGCGTATGGCAGTCGTGAAGGCCCTCATAGCGTTTGTTGCAGACGATATTCAGGTTTGTGATCATGGCGCCGACATGCTCGGCTGCTTCACGTGTTTTGCTCGTGACGTACGTTCGGTCAAACAGATATTCACCGGAGAGCTTCTCGCCGAGATCGGCCATCGTGGTCAACGCAGCATTATTGTTGTCGAGAAGTCTTCTGAACGCTTCAAAGCGGGTTTTCAACGGCAGCGATGCCGCTGCGATATTATCGTCATCTGCCATGCTGAACATGAATTTTATGGTATCCAATAGTCCCATAGTGAGAGCCGAAGTGCGGGACATAAGTTCCGCAAGAAAATCATATTACGTCCATGTTACCATAGCCCGATTCTTACGACAAAACATCATAATGTTATATTGTCAGCGAGAAAGCGTTGATTGGTAATACATTCCTGTACTAATATGTAACTTAAATCTCAATACTCCGGAGGGCGGGATGGAGCCAGTAAAGACAGTGAAAGATGTGATGGAAGACATATTCGAATTTCCTCATCTGCCATATTGGTTTTCGCTCCGTCAGGCAATCGACATCATAAAAGTGACAAGCGATGCCGTCGGTGTGAGAGATTTCCCGCGGGCCATTCTTGTCTTTGATGAAAAATATAACCTGCTCGGCACGCTCGATATCCGCGACATTCTTCGAGGATTGTCTCCCTCGCTGAAGGGGCTGCGTCCGGGGGAACCGATGCCGAAAATCTCCGAATTGTATTCGTCTTCGGGTGCTGAATTGATGGAGCGCCCTGTCAGCGAATTCATGCAGCCGGCAGAACTGTTTCTGAATCCTGACGATCCGTTGGGGCTTGCCGCATATTACATGGTCACTCAGGCCCGTGCTTATCTCCCTGTGCTTGAAGACAAGAAGAGGCTTGTCGGCATTGTCAAAATGATGGATGTTTTTAATACGGTGACCGCAAGTCTGATCGAAGATTAGCGAAATTTCGCTCGATCGGAAACAGCGCTTCATCTGAGCGTCCTTCAGATTGACGATTTTGCGTTGAGGCCGATCTTGGCGGAACAAGGGCCATATTCCTATATTTCCCTATCTTGTTTCGCGCGGTGTTCCTTCATTTCTTGACGTTGCATCGGGCATGGCGGTTTCTGACCTGCATTGCAATGCATAGCTGCGCTGAGGTAATTTAAGAACGCAGCCGAAATTCATCCGGCATGGCCGTGATGAATGCGGGGGAACCGGTCACTCGGGGCGCATATCCCTTTCCGGGATAAGGGTACTTCCAGGTCCGAGCCCGTCAGCTAACCTCGCAGGCGTTTGGAAGGGTACGGATGGAGTGGATTGCGCTCCCCGGCCCAATCTGTAGTCCTCGGGAGGGGTCATGCAGGCCGCAACATCCGTGCGCAGCGTTATCCGTTCACTTGGGCTTGTGTTCGGCGACATCGGGACAAGCCCGATTTATACCCTCGCGGTTGTTTTCCTAATGACCGATAGGACCGAAGATCATTTTATCGGGGTCCTATCGCTGATAATCTGGACGCTTACGATTCTCGTTTCAGTTGAATATGCATGGCTTGCAATGAGCCTCGGCAAGAAAGGCGAGGGCGGCACAATCGTGCTTCGCGAGATACTCGTTCCGCTTCTGAAATCGGGGCGGCAGGTGGCCGCTGTTTCGCTTCTTTCATTTGTCGGCATTTCTCTCCTAATTGGTGACGGCGTTATAACTCCTGCAATCAGTATTCTCTCCGCCGTAGAAGGTATTCTTCTCATTCCGGGTTTCGAAAATATGCAGCAGGGAATCCTTGTGCTTATTGCGTCGATCATTGCTATTGCACTTTTTTCAATCCAGCGAAGGGGGACCGAAAAAGTCGCCGGCGCCTTCGGCCCCATCATGGTGATTTGGTTTGCTGCCCTGAGCATTTCGGGCCTTGCGGCCGTCATGCAGCATCCGCAGGTGGTGAAGGCACTCAATCCTTATTATGCTGCAGATTTTCTCTTGCATAATGGTATAGCCGGCTTTTTCGTGCTGTCCGAGGTTATTCTCTGTGCGACCGGTGGTGAAGCGCTTTATGCGGATATGGGGCATTTAGGTCGCAAGCCGATTACAATTGCCTGGTATTTCGTCTGTACGGCTCTCATGCTGAATTATATGGGACAAACGGCCTTTCTCATCGGGATGCCGCAGGCCAAGAACGTACTGTTTGAAATGGTCTATCATCAGGCGTCAGTCTTGTATGTCCCTTTCCTTGTCTTGAGCATCATGGCAACGGTTATCGCCTCGCAGGCAATGATCAGCGGCATGTTTTCCATTGTGTATCAGAGCATAATGACTCACGTTATGCCGCTGTTCAAGATTGATTACACGTCGAAGGAGATGCGGTCCCAAATCTATATCGGAGCGGTCAACTGGTTTTTGCTCGGTGCGGTCCTTCTCATTATGTATGAATTCCGGGAATCAAGTAAGCTTGCGGCTGCATACGGCCTTGCCGTTACGGGTACCATGACGCTGACGGGTATTTTCATGACCTGGATATTCTGGCTGAAAGGCAAGAGACTGCTTTCGGCGGTCAGCGCCGTAGTTTTTTTCGTGGACGCCGCATATCTCCTGGCGAATATTTACAAGATTCCTCACGGCGGGTATTGGTCGCTTATTCTTGCGGGAATTCCATTGGGCGTTATTCTGCTGTATACAAACGGCCAGCGCCGTCTTTACCGGCGCATGAGACCGATGGATAAAGAACCGTTCATCAGTGAATACCTTCAGCGCAGGGAGAGTATTCACCTGATAGAGGGCACGGCGCTCTTTTTTGCGAGAGGCGTTCACCGGGTGCCTCCGTACATGGTGAATACGATGTTTTCAAACGGCATTATCTATGAAGATAATATCGTTGTTTCCATGGTCAGGCGCGATGATCCTTTCGGCATCGCCTGGTTCTTCCGCGAAGACGCTGCGCCGGGGCTGCGCATTTTCGAGATTCAGGTGGGATATATGGAAATCCCGGATCTGGACAAGATTCTGCGGGAAGCCAGCATCTTTCCGCGAACCATCTTTTACGGCGTAGAGGACATCGCGACGCACCATCCTGTCTGGAAGGTCTTTTCGATTATTAAACGCCTGAGTCCTTCTTTCGTTCAGTTTTACCGAATGCCTCCGCATCTTCTCCATGGTGTAGTGACCCGCGTCGAAATGTGACCGCCCGAAGGATCCGCAACATACGAGAGTATGCAATAGAGGCGTCATAGCAGCAGCCGTCAACTCATTGCCTTAATATATAGTATCAGCCTTTTCTATAGGTGCAATATTTACTTTTGCATGCCGGGTATGATAAAAAATCGTACGTGTCTTCTGCCGCAAACCCTTGCCAGAAGCGGTTTTGAATAAGAAGAATTTATGCAGGTATAAGCTTTTCACGACTTGGCACATGACCTTCGGTCATGCAAAGATTTCAGACAATAACAAAGGAGGAAAGAGCATGGAAGTCCAGCCGATATCCATAATGGTCATTCTGAGCGGCGTCCTGACCGGTCTCGTCTTCGGCTTTGTACTGCAGCGCGGCCGGTACTGAATGAACTCAGCGTTCAGAGACGTGATCTTTGTGAACGACATGACGTTGTTGCGGGCTTGGCTGTTGGCGCTTGCAGTTGCTATCATCGGGTCCAATTTTATTGAGGATCTGGGATGGTTGGGAGAAGACGGTTTGACGCGTCAGGCGTTTGCGCCGATAGCGGCCATCGTAGGGGGTTATATTTTCGGTCTCGGCATTGTTATGGCGGGCGGTTGCGGAAGCGGCGTCCTCTATAAGCAGGGAGAAGGCCAGTTTGCGGCCTTCATCGCTACGGTCGGCTTCGCGTTTACGTTGATCATGAGCTATCATGGTCCGCTTGCTCCTCTTATGAAGTGGTTGAAGAGCTACAAGGTATCTATCGGTCAGGGAGACGATGCGATTGCCAACCCTGCCCTGTGGGATCTCTTCAACGCACCCAACCTGAAGTGGGTGTTTATTGCAATTATTGTGGCCATTATTGTTCCGATAGTCTGGAAGGGCGGCCCGTTCGGGAAGCAGCCGAAAAAGGGCTGGTCCTGGGCAGTGGGAGGGCTTCTTGTCGGACTGGTTATCGTTCTCGCATGGTGGACCTCCTATCAATGGGGCGGACGCGCGCGGGGACTTTCATTTTCGGGTCCTCTTGCTGAAATGGTTACGTTTGCCCTTGTGGGCGACAGTATGGCCAAGAACGACCAGCTTTTCAGCTTTCTTGGATATGGCTCGGTATCGTGGAGCGCCCTCTATATTATCGGCGTCCCGATAGGGGCATTCTTGAGCGCAAAGGGCCTCGGTGAATACAAATTGACCGCTCCAAAACAGGTTGACGAGCTTTTAAGAGTCTTCTTCGGCGGTTGTGTCATGGGAGTCGGTGGTGCCCTTGCCGGCGGCTGAACGGTTGGTCATGCCCTGACAGGTGTGTCAGGCCTCGCATTACAGAGTATTCTTGCGACCGTTTTCATCGTGCTCGGCAACTGGACAATGGTTTACTTTATGTTTATCAAGCCCATGCAGGATATGGACTAGAGTTTTTTAAGGATAGGGTTCCCGATCTGGGGAACATTTCTGTTGACGTTGTTTTGTAAAGTTGTTGTAATATAAAGATGTTGTGGTTGGCATTAGAGTTGCTTTAACACCGGAAATAGAGCAGGTTATCTCACAAGTGGAAGGAGGTGAATCACTAGACATGAAAAAGATATTGGCACTCGTGGTGGCGGTTCTGTTCACCCTCGCGGTCGCAGGGCTGAGCTTCGCGGCAGACGCGAAGAAGGATGAGGCCCCGGCGAAGGTTGAGGACAAGAAGGACGCCAAGAAGGACGAAAAGAAGGACAAGAAGGACGCCAAGAAGGCTGAAAAGAAGGACAAGAAGGACGCCAAGGCTGAGAAGAAGGACGAGAAGAAGGCCGACGAAAAGAAGGCTGATGCAAAGAAGGAAGACAAGCCGAAGAAGAAAAAGGCAGCCGAGGGTTGCTAATTCTTTTTTGAAAAGTCTCAAAGGGGTGGATGCTCAGGCTTCCACCCCTTTTTTCATTGTGCATGCACAGGCAGAGGAGGGGATATGCCGTATGTAAATATCAGGATTACAAAGGACGGTGCGACGGCTGTGCAGAAGGCAGAATTGATCAGGGGCGTAACTGATCTGCTGGTAAAGGTTCTGAACAAAAATCCTCAGACGACCATTGTAACAATAGATGAAGTCGAGACAGACAACTGGGGCATCGCAGGCGAGACGGTCACCGCGATCCGGCGGCGATGAGGAAGTATCCGTATGGTTATTATAGTTAGCTATAAAGCAGCCGACCGAGCAGAGAGCCGCATTGAATGAGCATTCCACTTTGGAAGAGAAATGTTCAATTTGTTCTCGTTGAACCGCGCGAATCGGGCAATATCGGGGCATCTGCCCGTGCCATGAAGAATATGGGGTTCGGTTCACTGTGTCTGGTGAACCCTCCTGATCCGTTGGGTGACGAAGCCCTCTGGTTGGCGCACAATGCACGAGAGATTTTGGCCGACGCCTCGACACATCCTTCCCTCGAAAGGGCACTTACGGGAGCGGCTGTTGTCGTCGGAACATCGCGCCGAACAGGCCGTCAGAGGGGGCTTATCCTTCCGATTGAAGAGGGAGCCCGTCGCATCAATGCACTGGCGCAGCGCAACGCGGTAGCACTCCTGTTCGGCAGGGAGGATCGAGGGCTGTACAACGATGAAATTGAGCAGTGCGGATTCCTCGTGCACATTCCCGCCGATCGGAAACAACCTTCTCTGAATCTCGCGCAGGCAGTGCTGCTCGTTGCCTACGAACTCGATAAAGTAGGGCGGTCTCACGGGAAAAACGATGATACCCCTTATAAATCGCCCGAACTTGTGCCGCAAGAACAGATTGGGCATTTCTATAGGCGTATGGCCCACACCCTGCATCTCCTGGGATATTTCCCTCGCGGAGATCGGCGTCTTGAACACAAGATATTGAAGAACCTGAAATTTTTTATCGGTCGTGCAGGTCTTACCGAATGGGAACTTCATATGCTAATGGGGATCTGTACCCAGATCGAAAAGAAACTTGGCGACGAAAAATCGGACTCAATAAAATAGAATAAGGCTTCCTTCTATTAATGCGTCGCATTCCGTTCTTCCCGGTCCTCATTGAAAAGTTAATGAAGAATTATCTCTTCGTTTTTTTGGCTATTCGTATTTTCTTGTGTTTTCTCCTCTTTTAGGAATAACGGCGGGAATCCTCGGTAATTCATTACCAGGCCGACAGTAGGCGCCATGAGGCGATGAGAGCCGTTACGGAGAACGATAGTTCGCCGATGCTGGTATAATGGAGATATGCTGCACAGGGCATACAGATACAGAATATACCCGACCGAAGACCAGAAGCAATTTCTGGAGCAGCACTTCGGATGCTGCAGATTTGTATACAACCACTTCCTGGCGCTCAGAGCGAAGAAGTGGAAGAACGAACAGATTTCCGTATCAGGTTTTGACTGTAAGGGTATGCTTCCTGAACTAAAGCGTCAGCATCCATGGCTTGCGGAAGTAAACAGCCAGAGCCTGCAGGCTGCAGTGCTGAATCTCGAATCTGCCTACCGTCGCTTCTTTAAAGGTTTAGGTAAGTATCCCCGCTTCCATAAAAAACACTCACGGCAGGCGTGTTCAGTGCCGCAGAACTTCGTTCTGGCCGAAGGCAAGCTCCGCATCCCGAAGCTGAAAACCTCGATCCGCATAAAGCATCATCGACTACTCGGCGGCAGCCCCAAGAACTTGACCATCATCAAGGAATCATCGGGTAAATACTACGCCTTGGTGGTTTGCGACTGTGAACCGAAGCCATTGCCGGCGTCTCCTCACAGCGTAGGAGTGGATCTCGGATTGAAAGACCTTGCGGTACTCAGTAGCAGCGAGAAGATTGAGCAACCGAAATGGTTGCGCAAAGCTGAGAAACGCCTTGCAAAAGCACAGTGCAGGCCCAGCCGTAAAGTAAAAGGCTCCAATAACCGGCAGAAGTCGCGAGTATTAGTTGCCCGGTTGCATGAACATATCAAAAACCAGCGGAAGGATATTCTGCACAAGCTGTCCCATCGGCTCATCATCGAAAACCGAGTGGTGAGCATCGAGGGGCTTCGCGTCAGCAACATGGTAAAGAACCGGCCTACGGCGCCGACATATACACACTCATCGAAAAAATCGAAGCAGGTCAGCTCTAGCTGCTCCTACACAAGAAAATACGAATAGCCGTTTTTTTCAGACGCGTTCAGTCCTACTGAATTCTCTCCAGACTCTGCTGTATTCTAGATGTATACGTATGGTGCGCTATATCCTGAAACGCCTCCTCATCCTCATCCCGCTGCTGCTCGGCATCACGCTCGTGAGCTTTGCGATGCTGAAGTCTCTACCGGGCGATCCCGTGCTGAATCTGGTCGGCGAGCGGGCAAGCCCGGAAATCATGGAGAACATCCGCCGGGAGCTGGGAACAGATCAGGGATTCGCGCGGCAATATATCGGATATCTGTCGCTTCTTACACAAGGCGACTTCGGAAGGTCGTACTACACGAATCGCCGGGTGTTGGAAGAGATAAAGACGAAATTCCCGAATACCCTCCGACTCGCCATGGCGACCATGACGCTTGCAGTCCCGTTCGGGATCCTTTTCGGCATAGCAGCAGCGCTCCGGCGCGACGGCATACTTGATCGCATCGTTCAGGCAGCTGCCATTGCCGGTGTGAGCATGCCGGTCTTCTGGTTCGGTATCATGGCCATGCTGCTCTTCAGCCTGTATCTGAAGCTGCTTCCGCCGTCGGGAACGGGCGACCTTCGATTCCTTGTCCTGCCGGCATCTGTGCTTGCCTTGCCTGCGGCCTCCACGCTTGCCCGAGTTACACGAACAAGTGTGCTCGATGCACTCTCGATGCCCCATGTCCAGACTGCCAGAGCCAAAGGTATTGTTCAGAGGCGTGTGATCGCCCTGCATGTGCTCC
>DATHDH010000136.1:0-4977 GCA_035319145.1 Dissulfurispiraceae bacterium
TCGCCAACAGGTTTGTAATAGCTATTTTCATCAGGTCGGGATCGACACGGGCCCGGAGGCCGTCCTGGATGACTACATCGACCTTCCGCTTCGGGTCGGCCTCCTGAAGCTGGCGGACTACCGACGATGCAAGATTGCTGAGATCATAGCCCGTCATTTTCGACTCTTGCCGGGTAATGTGAGACAGCCGCAACAGGTCCTCAATCAGTTTGGCCATGCGCTCGGCCGCGCCTCGAATGCGGCCGATATAATCCCTGCCGGTTGAGTCGAGATTTTCCGCATGGTCCTCGGTAAGCATTTTAGCAAATCCTTCCATCGAACGGAGAGGGGCCCGCAGGTCATGGGACACGGAGTACGCGAAAGCATCGAGCTCTTTGTTGGATATCATCAATTCATCATTCAACCTCTTTAAATCCTCTTCCGCCTGCTTGCGTTCGGTGATGTCCATGTGTGTGCCGATCAAACGGATGGCCCGGCCTCGGGCGTCGCGCGTGATACACTTGCCGCGGCCGAGAATCCAGCGCCACTCGCCGGTGGCCGCTTGCAGCCGGTATTCGATCGTGAAGGTTTCGGTTCGGCCGTTGACGCAGTCCATGTTGACCTGCAGCGCGCGCTCCAGATCCTCCGGATGGACGCGCTCTTTCCAAGCCGCTAGCGTGCTGGGAAAACCGCCCGGCTCAAAGCCGAGTATCCGGTAGTAACCCGGGCTGTAATAGACTTCATCCGTCGTGGCATCCCAGTCCCAGAGGCCGTCGCTGGTGGCTTCCATGCTCAATGCAAACCGCTGCTCGCTCTCCCGCAGCGCAATCTCAGCGCGCTTGTGCTTGGTAAGATCTACATCAAGACAAAACAGCATTGGCGGCTGGTTCTTGCGGCAAATCGCTGTGTGCGCGCTGTAGACAGTAACGCGGGTACCGTCCTTTCTGAGCAGCTCGACTTCGCCGGAGGGCTGGAATTCGCCTGATTCCGTTTTTGCTCCTCCGAGCTGCAGAGCTTGATGATATAGTTGTTGCAGCTCCGGCGGAATGATCAAGTCTCCCAAGTTGCGACCTAAGGCTTCCTGAGCCGTATAACCGTAAAGTTTCTCGCTTGCGCTGTTCCAGAATTTAACGATACCATCCGGGCCATATGTCTGCACCGGCATGGGTGCGGTATCGATCAGCGTCCTCAGCATTTCCTCGCTCTCCCGCAGCGCTATCTCAGCTTTCCTGCGCTCGGTGATGTCGGTTCCAAGGCATGTGATACCGCCGGCAGAAGGGAAGACGGTCATTCCGTACCAGGAGTCGGTGTACTGGCCGTGCATCTCAAACCGGCGTATCTCTCTCTTATTCATCACTGCACGCAGGTTCTCTTCGTAGCTGGTGCCGACGTGTTTCGGGAACATTTCCCATATATTTTTGCCGACGAAGTCCTCGGGATTCTTGCCTATCCTGGAGGTGAACCGCTGGCTGGCAAACTCGAACACCCAGCCACGGTTGAGGACGTAGAAATCATCCTGGATGCTGGCCAGGATTCTGCTGATCCGCTCCTCGCTTTCACGCAGCTTCTCCTCCGCTCGCTTGCGCTCGGTGATGTCAAGAAATGCACTCAGCAACACCTGTTCGCTTCCGAAATTAATAATGCACGTCGAGGCCGATATCCAGAATATTGTGCCGTCTTTCTTTTTGCCCTGTACCTCACGACCCTGAATCGATCCATTGAGTTGCACCATGTTGATCAGTTCTTGCCGGTCCTTGGGATTTGCGTATAATTCGTGCGCCTTGCGACCAATAAGCTCGCCTGCTGCAAAACCGAAGGCTGAATCAAATGTAGGATTAGTGAAGAGAAGAGTCCCCTCCGATATGCGGGTTATAACGATCATTGCAGGTGAAAATTGGGACATGCTTTGAAAGCGGTTTTCGCTTTCCCGCAGCGCCGCTTCGGCATTGGCTCGCTCGACCGCCGTCCAGCTGATGTCGGCGACATGCTCCAGCAACTTGATCTCGGAGTCGCTCCAATAATGCGGTCGATTGTCCTGTGCGGTGAGGTAGGAGACAAACGTGCCCTCCTTCATGACCGGAATGCTGCAGTTGGAGACAACGCCGATGGCCCGCCAATTGTCCCGTTCGCCGGAGGAAAGGCTTGGCTCGCTCTCGGCGTCGGCGACGGTTGAAATCCGGCCCGCGGTGAGCGTCTTGGCCAGGAAGGGCCCGAAGTCGTCCATCCTGTATCGCCCGCCTGCAAGCGAGGGCATGGCACGCCGGGGCCAATCGCGCGCGACATAGACGATGACGTCCGGCTCGTAGCGCACTTCGCAGTAAGTGATGCGACCGATGTCGAGATATTCACTCGTGAGCCGGCTTGTGGCTTCCTGCATGGCGACCGGGTCACGGAGCGGATGCAGCGTGTCGCTGAGACGAAGCAGGAACGCTTTCTGCTTCTCGCTCTCGCGGAGCGCCTCCTCGGCCTGCTTGCGCTCAGTAACGTCCCACACCGTGCCACGGAGAATCGGCTCGTCTTCCATCATCTCCAGCGAGAGATTCGACTCTAGCCAATGTACAGAGCCATCGTCATGAATGAAACGGTATTCGTCCTTATGTCCTTTCACCTGACCTTCGGCGCGACCTCTCTCGAGCAGGCGAACGCGATTCTGCATGACCCGTTCCCGGTCTTCGGGATGCACACCCTTGAGCCAACGGTCCGAGGTGATCGGAGAGTATGGCTCGAATCCGAATATTTCGTATTGTTCAAGGCTCCAGTAAGCAGTGTCCTTCGAAGCGTTCCACTCGAAAAAACCGATGTGAGCGGCCTGGGCAATGACGCGAAGACGCTCTTCACTTTCCCGCAGCGATTCTTCTTTCTGAGCATAATCGATAATATCCGCTGCATTGCGGGCAAGCAGATCGAGCAGCTGCAGCGTCCGGTCATCCGGCCGTTTCGGAGTCTTGAAATGCGTCGAGAACATGCCCAGCGGCACGCCTGAACGGCTTTTCAACGGCGTGGAGACGACCGCCCGAACACCTGCGCGCCGCTGAATTTCCAGACCCGGGGTGCCGATGAAGATGGGACTTTGTTCAACATCCTCGACGATTACCCGGTTTCCGCGCTCGAGCGCCGTGCCGCAGGTGCCCTGTCCCTTGGAAACAGTCTCCCAGAAATCGATCCACCATTGCGGGAACCCGCGATGCGAAACGATCTTCAGCTCTCCGGATGCCGGATTCAGGAGCTGGATGTTGCCGAAGTCCGAGCCGGAAATGGCAATTGCAGCGTCGACTATCTCGTCAAGCACCGGCTTCAGATTGCCTTCGCGTACGAACAACGTACCGAGCCTGTTCAATCTCGTCATGGCATCGAGGTCGAGCTTCGATTGCTGCTCTGCCTGTTTGCGGGCAGTAACATCCCGAAGAATGCCGAGCAGACGGCCGTCAGGGAGCTGCCGACCCACGACCTCGCCGGTGAACGTTGAGCCGTCCTTGCGGCGGAACTGCCATTCGTTCGTGACGACCATACCGGACTTCAGCTCTGACATCTGGCCGGGCATGCGCGCAGTCTCCCCGGGGAGGATCACGTCGGTGGCGGCTAGTCCGCATATCTCTTCACGTGAGTACCCGAGCATTTGCGCGCCTGCTGAATTGACGTCGATATAGCGTCCCCGGGCATCTGCCATGAAGATGCCGTCAACTGCTTGTTCCACCAGACACCGGTACCGTTCTTCGCTCTCGAGTAAACCTGTTTCTGCCTTGATGCGGTCTGTGATATCGCGGGACACGACAAGTACACTGGTTACGGACCCGTCCGCGCTGAATTCAGGGACCAGCCGTGAATGATAATATTTCCAGCCGTCCGGCGCCTGGTAATAATTCTCCGCTTCAAACGGTTGCCCAGTTGCAAAAACTTGCCGTAGATGGGCTTCCCATTGGCTCCGATACGGTTCCGGAACGTCTGCATCGATCGTTTTCCCGATTATCGAGCCTAGCGGTTTTCCGTAGAATCGGACTCCTGCCAGGTTTACATAGAGATGCCTCATTTGGCTGTCTATCCGGTCGATGATGTCAGGAGAATTCTCGGCAAGCAAGCGGAACTTCTCCTCTAGTGGTGAAAGCGATGAGGTGAAAACATTTGTAAACGACGTTCTTCTCTCATCGGCGCTCCGGATGGTCTTCGTGAGAGCAATGAGGAAATAGACGCCCGCCAGATATTGCGAGGATCTGCCTGCCCAGCCCACGGGACTGCCAACGGACTGCTGGATGAGGAATGCGGACAGGCTTATGGACGTCAGCGCGAGGGCGAGGGAATACCAGTAGAGAAAAACTTCTTTATTCCTGACATATACGGCAAGAAACACCAAAAACGTAAAAGCAAATAATACGTCAGCCGACCCGAGGATGGCCTGGCGGATAGGCGTGGCGCCCTGGCCCTGGATAAAGAAAGGCGGCAGCAAACCCTTTATGCTTGCGAGCGTGAGCAAGGCCATAAAAACAAAAACTCCGAAATAACTTACCGCAAGCCAGATGCTCTTTCGTTTCGATCCTATGTCAGGAGATATGCCGGAGATAAGAATTAGTGAGGCTGAAGCGTGAAACAGGGCTCCCACGAACGCGCCGGTATTGTAGATGGTTACGTTGAGGTTCGCCCCATCAGGAAGATCTCTCACAAAACCTGCGACAGCGCCTCCCACTCCGAAGATCAGGACGCCGCAGCCCAACAGAAGGATCTGAACTCTTCCCGTGGACCGGTAATTGATCAATGCGATAAAGGAGACGACAAAACAGATGAGAGTTATGAAAATTGTGTTCATGCCGGCTATCAGCCAGCCGGGATCGTAGAACGCGGTCGGCTTTACAGTGGCGTGAAGCGAGGCGATGATAATGATGAGCGCCGGGATCGGGAGGAAGCTAAGATATCTGTTGCGCATGATATCCCCCTTTGTAGAAACGCTGAGCATCAGCTGGTATCTATTACGGACGCCCTGCCTCCTTATGACATAGTTTTGCAGGA
>DATHDH010000137.1:0-10030 GCA_035319145.1 Dissulfurispiraceae bacterium
GGAAGCCGAAGCGGCGAGTTCGTTTTCGCGGATGGCGATCCAGGCCCGGCCCGCGCCGGAGTATTTTATGCGCCTCATCACCAGCACTGCCAGCACGACAAAGAAGAGCACAACGTAGTAAAAGGACTGCAGTGAGTCAAGTGGCGCAGAGAAGAAAAAGGGGCGAGCGATATTGGTAATTCCGTTCGGCCCGTGCGTGAGCGCATCCCAATTGTTGAGCGTCAGGCGGACGATCTCGCCGAATCCGAGTGTTACGATTGCAAGGTAGTCGCCTTTGAGGCGAAGTGAAGGGATTGCGACGAGCAGTCCGGCAAGTGCGGCTGCAGCGGCGGCGACAGGCAGACATGCCCAGAATCCGAGACCGAAGTTAGTATTTAGCAATGCGTAAGCATATGCTCCGATAGCGTAGAATGCTGCAAAGCCGAGGTTGAGCAGTCCTGCAAACCCGACGATGATATTGAGCCCTATCGCGAGGATTATGTAAATGCCGCAGAGGATGAGCACGTCAACAGCGTAGTCGCCGAGCGCAAGCGGCAGGAGCGCACAGACTGTTATCGCACTCATCGAAATCGGCAGTTCATGGCGGGATAGAAAGTCGAAAGAAACGGGCGAGCCGAGGGCGGGCAGTCTCAACGCGCGGATAGTTGACCATATGGCGCCGGCAAGGAGCATCCCGCCAAAAATAAAAAGAGCCTTTATCAGGCCCGTAAAGGGAAGCACAAGAAGCCCTGCCCAGACGGCGACAATCAAAATACGAACAGCGCTGGAACGGCTGACTGGGTCCGAAATGAAGGGTAGGGAACTCATGCGTTCACACTTTTTCGGCCACTTCCCGGCCGAAGATGCCTGACGGTTTGATCATGAGGATGATAATGAGAATGACGAACGCGAAGGCATCCTTGTATTCGCTCGAAATATAGGCTGACCCGATGCTCTCGACAAGACCGAGCACAATGCCGCCGAGCATCGCGCCGCGAATGCTTCCGATGCCGCCGAGTACTGCGGCCGTGAAGGCTTTGATTCCGGCGATATAGCCGATAAAATAATTCACCAGGCCGTAATACGCGGCAACCATGACGCCGGCAACGGCGGCGAGCCCGGCGCCGATGACGAAGGTGAGCGCTATGATGCTGTTGACGTCGATGCCGACGAGGGACGCCATCATCTTGTCCTGCGCGGTTGCGCGCATTGCCTTGCCGAGACGGGTGTGGCCGATGAAGAGGTGCAGCCCCACCATCAGGAGAGAGGAAATAAGCAGGATGAGCGCCTGGAGCCATGTGATGTCGACGCCGGCAATTTCAAGACGGGCATCGCTGAAATGCACGGGGAATGCCATATCGGTGGCGCCTTGTGTGAGCATGACATAGTTCTGGAGGAAGATCGAGATGCCGATGGCGCTGATGAGCGGACTGAGGCGCGGGGCATTGCGCAGCGGGCGATAGGCGACCCGCTCTATCGTCAAACCGTATGCGGAGCAAACGATGATTGACAGCAATAGTGTCAGAAGCAGAGCAAGCGGCAGGCTTACTGCCGTGACGCCCCATGCGGTCAGTACTGCGAGAAAAATGATGCCGAGGTATGCGCCGAGCATATAGACTTCGCCGTGCGCGAAGTTGATCAGCTCAAGAATGCCGTAAACCATCGTGTATCCCAGCGCAATGATCGCGTAAACGCTGCCGAGGGTGAGGCCGTTCATGAGCTGCTGGAAGAAGATCATCTACTGTTCATGGTGCAAGATACCTGGCGGGATTCTCGGTGACGCTTTTTATGACGGCCTCTTCATTGATGCCGATCTGTTTGAGGCGGTCCGCGGCCTCCTGCAGCGTCATGCCGCCGCCGAGGAGCCTGCCGTATCCGTCGGTGACTGCGTCCGGCTTCAGAAAGGCATGCGTGTCGCGGACAGTGTCGGATATCAGCAGGATGCGGTCGGAAGGTTTCACCGAATATATAAGCTTGATGGTTTCGATATGCAGGTGATAGGGATCACCGATAACTTCCACATATACGGAAGGATTCATGAGACCGAAGCCGGCGAGGCCGGGATCACGATGGTGAAATCCGCTCATCGCATTGAACAGGTGAGTGATTCCGCTCGCCCCCGCATGGAACCCCGCCTCTGCCTCGGTGAACTTGGCTGCGGAGTGACCCATGTTGACGCGGATGCCGAGTCCGGCGATATGGCGAATCAGCTGCAGCGCACCCGGAAGCTCGGGAGCAACCGTAACGGTGCGAATAATCTCTTCGAATCCTTCGGCCAATTCGCGAAAACGGTCGATGGACGGATTCAGAAAGGCGATGGCATTCAGCGCGCCCGCCTTTGCGGGGTTGACGAACGGACCTTCGAGGTGAACACCGGCAATGCGCGCCGGTAGTGTTCCATTCTCTGCCGGCGTCGCGGATGACTCTGCCTGCGTTTGCATGGCGTTTCCGATAACCTGCAAAACGTACCGCATTACGGGTATTGTCGCCGGGTAAACAGTCAGCACAATTTCGGATGTTCCCCAGCTGCCATGCAGTTCGGCCAGTTTCAGAAGGTGCGTAACATCGGTGGAACGGGTATCATATCCCCCGAGTCCGTGGGTATGTAGGTCGATTATTCTCATGCCGATATCATATCATGGAGAAGCAGGAAGTCAGAATACCTATTCTATCGGAGAAAGGCATGCCGGAGGCCGCGTGAGAGGGAGAATTGTTGATCTCGGACAGTGGACCGAAAAGACGCTCGATGAATTGCTTCGTTCAGCCCGAAGGCTGCCGGGCGAGGGCGGCAGGATCGGGTATCTGTCAAAGTATTTTCTGGGAATCGGCTATCAGGCTGGAACGCTTGTCGGAAGCGCTTCCGTTCCGGAACAGCTTGTCATCAGCCTGGCTTCGCTCGACTGCTTTACACTGCTCGATTATCTGGAGGCGATGCGTCGTTCCGCATCGTTCGCAGACTTTGTCGAAGCCCTCTCATGCGTCCGCTACAGGCATTGCGTTGTTGATTATCGCCATCGCCACCATTTTTTTTCGGATTGGACGGCGTATCAGCGGGAACGTATTGACGATATTACTGATACAGTCGCAGACGCCGCTGTGGTTGTCGTAGAAAAGCAGCTGAACCGGAAAGCGGACGGTTCGGCCTGGGTGCCGGGTATCGAAGCCATTGTCCGGACCGTCACCTATCTGCCGTCGGAAAAGATAGATGAGGGAGTGCTCGGCATGCTGCGCACCGGCGATTACATCGGCGTATACTCCGAAGCCGAAGGGCTTGATGTCTCGCATGTCGGCGTGGTCGTGAAAGGCCCGTTTGTCTCGTATCTCCGGCATGCCTCCTCATCGCCGGACAAGAAACGGGTGCTGGACGAGGAACTGCGGCAATATCTTGAGGGCAAGCCAGGCATTGTCGTTTATCGCGCGAAATGATGAAAAACTATAATTAATTGCGGCCGGCGCAGCATTTCCGCTCTGTAATGGTCTACTCCTGTTTCAGTTCTTTGATATCTGCCCGCAGCCACCACAGGATTCCGAGCGCGGGCAGGGCGGTGAGCGTAGCAAAGACGAAATAGCCGGTCCATCCGACCGCCTCTACCAGATAGCCGGACGTCGGCGCTATAAATGTCCTGCCGAGTGCCGCGATTGAGGAAAGCAACGCATATTGTGTCGCACTGTAACGCTGGTTGCAGAGCGACATGAGCAGTGCGACAAACGCGGCCGTCCCCATTCCGCCGGTCAGGTTTTCGAATGCAACTGCAAAGACCATGAGCGCATAATTCTTTCCGACCCATGCAAGGGCGGCAAAGGAGAGGATCGACGCTGCCTGGAGGATGCCGAAGAGCATAAGCGAGCGAAAGAGCCCCAGTGTAACCATCAGTGTTCCGCCGAAGAGCCCCCCTAAAATAAGCGAGGCGAAGCCGAACAGTTTATTGATGGTTCCGACTTCCGTCAGCGAGAAGCCGGCGCCCCTGATGAGAAAGGGCGACAAAAGGGCGCCTGCGTATGCATCGCACAGCTTGTAGAGTACGATGAGGAGGAGAAACCGGGCCGCACTGCTGCGCGAGAAGAAGTTCTTCAACGGGCCGATGACTGCTTCGGCGAGGTCTTTCGGGGGGGTGATGGTTTTGTCGGCTGCAGGGGCGGCGCATGATACCAGCATGCCGAGACCCATGAGAGCGGCCATTGCAAGGTAGGTGGCGCGCCATCCGATCTGATCAGCCATGATGAGCGCAAGGGCGCCGGAAACGATCATGGCGATGCGATAGCCCATAACGAAAACCGCTGCGCCGAACCCCCGTTCTTTCTCCGCAAGAAGGTCTGTCCGGTATGCGTCGACGACGATGTCCTGCGATGCCGACGCAAAAGCAATGAACAGCGCAAGCGCCGCTGCGGCTACGGGCAGTTCGACCGGCGAGAGAATTGCCATGCCCGCAATACCCGCTGCAAGCAGTATCTGGGTCAGCAAAACCCAGCCGCGCCGTCGGTCAAGAACCGGCGGCACAAAGCGATCCATGATCGGCGACCAGAGAAACTTGAGCGTATACGGAAGCCCGACAAGCGCGAAGGCGCCTATCGTCTTCATGTCGACGCCTTCGACCGCCATCCATGCTTGGAGCGTTCCGGATGAAAGCGCGAGCGGCAGGCCCGATGAAAAACCGAAGAGCGTGACGAAGGCTATGCGGCGGCTGCTGAAGATGGCGCGGTACGGGCCGGGATCAATGCCCACGGGTATCCCCGTCGAGCATTCTGACCGGCAGGGTGCCGCGGAATCCGAATGCGCCGGTGAGACAGCCGATGGCCGCCCCCTGTGCAAAACGGGACGAGTCGTAAGCGGCAATGAGTGCATCGGCGGAGTCAAAGAAACGGAGAATATAAGGGCTTCCGAACGAAATGACGATAGAACGATGTGCGCGTTGAATAGCCTGGAGCATGAGGGCACGTTCTTCGGGAGCAATGCCGGAGCTGCCGTGCCATGCCGCCACGCTGGTAAAGACGGCAAAGAGCACAACAGCGTCATCCGGAATATTCGGCGACTCAAGCGATGCATGGTTCGGAAATGCCGTACTGATCGGCGATGCGTCATGTCGCGCCGTTTCCCCGCAGACTATCAGGACGACTTTTTCGGGGTCGTCGAGCGGAAGGACGCGATTCTTCAGATTGATGAGCGTCAGCGCCCGTCCCGCAAGGCGTGCAGCGGTCGCGCCAAGATGGCCCGATGCCTCCGGGAGGATATCGCCTCTCAGCGTCTGTTTCGTGTGGATGATTCTTGCGACGGCATCGTCAATGCGGGATTCCGAAAGCTCATTCCTGTCAAGCGCGGCTGCAATTTCCCCGACGGCTTTCCCCGCGTCCGCAGGATGCAGGAGGATATCCATGCCGGCCTTCATGCATGCCGCCGGGAGGTCTTCTATCCCAGCCAGCGCCTGCATGGTGAGGGCGTCGGTCATTATCAATCCTTCATAGCCGAGCTCTCTTCTGAGCAGGTCCGTAACAATCTCTCCGGAAACCGATGCCGGTTTGTCGCTGAGTGCAGGGATCAGGAGATGTCCGACCATGATGCTCTTTACCCCCGCGGATATGGCGTCGCGAAAAGGCTTGAGCTCGCAGTCCATAAGTTCCTGTTTCTCTTTCCTGATGGCCGGAAGTTCGAGATGGGAATCCGTGATGGTGTCTCCATGGCCGGGAAAATGTTTTGCGCAGGCAATCAAAGCGCACGACTGGAGCATCTTGATGTAAAGCGCTCCGAAGTCCGAAACGGTCTGCGGATCATCTGAAAATGCCCGTGTGCAGATGATCGGATTGTCGGCGTTCAGATTCACATCGAGTACCGGCAGCAGCGGCATGTTGATACCGATCTCCGCTGCTTCGCGGGCGAGCAGTTTCAGCGCCTCCGCGAGCTGGTACCGGTCTTCGTGTCTCCGCAAGTCGAGTGCCGCGGCAACGGCCATCTGTGTGGGAAACTCGGTCCCCCCGCGAATCTGCTGCGCAGTGCCGCGCTCGATATCGGATGCAATGAAGAGCGCAATCTTCGCACACTGCTGCGCCTCTGCGACAAATGCCGCAACGTCAGCGCGGTTTCCGCCGAACAGGATGAAGCCGCCGATCCCTCGGTCGACAAGCGCGAGCCGGCTCTTTCGATAATCGGCGTCGTTCAGGCGATCGCCGTCGATTCTGTCGATTATCAGTTGATAGAGTTTTGCTTCTCGGGTGAGTTCGTGCATGATGGGGAGAGTTTAGCACGCATTTTTTCGTAAGCACAATAATCCGTCTCTGTTTTGAGGTAGAATATGCGCAACGGGAATTTCCCGCCGGGCAGCGCGCAAGGGGGTCGTAATGGCTGCGGTCGTCTTTTCTCTCGCGATTTTGTTGGTCGTCGTCCTTTTTTCGGTGCAGAATGCTCTGCCGGTTTCGGTCACGTTTCTTTCATGGACTTTTCAGGCGTCGCTTGCCGTGGTAATGTTCCTGTCGGTGCTCGCGGGGCTGCTGGTCGGCAGCCTCATCACGGTGACCATTATGTTCAGGCGTTCCCGGAGAAAGCGCGCCGCGGCGCGGGAGGCGGAGCGGCCAATGCAGACTGCGCAGCAACAACCTCGGCAGACACAGACTGCGTCGCCTCCGCCGCAGCAACAACCCCAGTCGCCGACATCGACGCAGACGCCTTCCCGTTGAAATCTGTGCGCTATTACCTTTCGGCATCGTGTGCGTTGAAGCTGATAGAGTCTCCCTGTGTTTATGATATCGGTCGCGACGAACTCTATGAGGTGGACGAGGCTGCGTTTGCGTGGCTCAAACGCGCGTCCGGGGAAGAGGGGGCAGAAACCCCGGCTGAAGAGGATTTCCTGCAGTTCTGCCTCGATGAAGGAATTATTACGCCCGAACCTGTGCGGGTGACGAGGGCCGAGGCGTTACAGTCGCCCGTCCCTTCGCTGCGCTACCTTGAACTCCAGATGACAAACCGCTGCAATCTGCGGTGCCGCCACTGTTTTGTCGGCGATCCGGAGCGAATCGATATGCCCCTTGAGAGCCTGAAAAAGGTGCTTGACGAGTTTCAGCACATGCAGGGACTGCGCCTGCTGATCACGGGCGGAGAACCGACTTTGCATAATGAATTTGCACGGTTCAACGATATGCTGCCGTCGTACCGCTTCAGGAAGATCCTCTTTACGAACGGCCAGTCGCTCGACGATGAACTGCTTTTGCATCTGCATGTGGATGAAATCCAGGTAAGCATCGACGGGCTCGAAAAGGGTCACGATGCACTGCGCGGCAAAGGAACCTACCGTCGTGCCTTGGGGTCGGCGGAACGGGCGATGCAGCACGGGTTTCCGGTTTCGATTGCGACAATGGTGCACCGCGAGAACCTCGACGAATTCACGGCAATGGATGCACTTTTCCGCGACATGAGCGTGACGGACTGGACAGTCGATATCCCCTCGTCTTCCGGCTTTTTGACCGAAAACAGGGATCTCATCGTGTCGCCCGAAGAGGCAGGAAGATACCTTGCATTCGGGTTCGGCGGCGGACTGCACGGCGGCGGCCCCGGATTTGCCTGCGGACTGCATCTTGCTTCGGTGCTTGCCGACGGACGCATATGCAAGTGCGCTTTTTACGGTGATCAGCCTGTAGGAAGCGTCGGCGAAGGGCTCACGCTCGCGTGGGGGCGTATCAGACCGGTTCCGCTTGATGAATTGGCCTGTCATGACATGAGGTGCGAGCATCTCGAATCGTGCCGTGGCGGGTGCCGTTTTCGTGCCGAGATGATGTCCGAGGACGGCGGGAATGCTGCCCAGGACAGGGCGGCGCGCGACCTTTACAAGTGCTGTGCATATGGTATAATTTGAACAAATAACCGACATGAAGTCGGCTGGTTACCCTACGAAAGGGAGGAAACACATGGTTATCCGGAAAGTTGCTAAGAAGGGAACAACCACCTGCAAGTGCAAGAGTTCCTGTTAATTCACCGGTAATGAGCGTAATCAATATGCCGGGGGGCCGCGAGGCCCCTTTTTCTTTACCTTTCAAAACACGGTATGCGATACTAAATACGATGAAAAAACTTATTATTTCAACATGCTTGCTCGTCATCCTTATTCCGAGTATTGCATCGCCTGAAGACCTGCCGGTCGTGAAAGACGACGGCCGGGCGGCCGCCGTTGCATCCGAGAGTCAGGCCTACCTTGAGTTTATCCTCGGATATGAGGCAGAGATTACCAATAAGTGGGATGATGCGCTCGCCCATTACTTCAAGGCCATGGAAGCGGACCCGGGCGCCCTCGAACTCAGGACGCGGGTAGCCCAGATGCTCATTCGTCTTGGGCGCACGAAGGAGGCACTGGAGCAGTTTGAGCGCATCGGCGCGGAGAAGCCTGACTATGTTCCGGCCCTTCTGACGCTTGGGGAGCTTTACAACAGCCAGAAACAGACGGACAAGGCCATCGGTGTATATGAGCGCATCCTGAAGCTCGACCCCGAGAGAAAAGAACCCTACCTTTTCCTCGGTGCGCTCTACTCGGCTCAGGGCAAGGAAAAGAAGGCCCGGGCAATCCTGGATACACTGCTCGCCAAGGATCCCGACAATATCATGGCACTTTATTCGGTCGGCTCCCTTTATCTGAAAAAGAAAGACTTCCCCAAGGCCAAGGAATATTTCCGCAAGGCGGTAGAGATCAACCCCCAATTCGATACGGGATATGTGAGTCTTGCGGTAATCGGTGAAATGACGTCCGATCTGAAGAGCGCGGAAGAAAATTATACCAAGGCGCTCGAACTCAACCCGAATAATCTGTCTGTCCGCGAGCGGCTGGCACAGTTGTATGTTTCCGACAGGTCGTACAAGAAGGCGATTGAAGAGCTTGAGACGCTTCTTGCTCAAGTGCCCGAAAATCTTGATCTGCACATGAGGCTCGGCATGCTCTACTTGCAGGAACGGGAGTTCGACAAGGCGATCTCGGAGCTGAGACTCGTAGCGGACGCATTGCCGAACGACACGACGTCGCGATTTTATATCGGGGTTGCGCTGGAGGAGCTGAAACGGTATCCGGAGGCTATCGCACAGTTCAAGGGCATTTTGGCGATCGACCCGAAGCACTTCAGCTCATTCATGAATTTAGGGTTCATTTACGCAAAGACCGATCACGTGGAAGATGCCGTCAAGGTTTATGAAGAGGTTCTTTCCTTCGAGAAGGGGAAGTCTGAGGTTTATGCCTATTTGGGCAACGCCTATATTCAGACGAAGCAGTACGACAAGGCGGAGGCGGTATTGAAGGATGCCGCAGCGCGTTTCAAGGACAACGATGAAATTCTCTTTACGACCGCGGTCCTCTACGAGAAGATGCACCGGTTTGACGATATGGTTTCTTATCTGCGCAAGACGATCGCGGCAAATCCGAAACATGCTGACGCGTTGAACTATCTGGGATACAGCTTTGCCGACAAGGGAATCAATCTCAAAGAAGCACTTTCCCTCGTCGAGAGGGCGCTGGAGCTGAAACCCGACAGCGGCTACATGATCGACAGCCTCGGCTGGGTCTATTTCAAGATGGGACGGCTCGACGAAGCGCTTGCTCTCATGAACAAGGCGGCGGCGATGGTGAAGGATGATCCCGTGTTATTCGAGCATCTGGGTGACATTCAGGCTGCGCGCGGAAAGACGGACGCGGCGCTCGCGGCGTGGCAGGAATCGCTGAAATATGAGCAGAAAGAGGAAGGGCTGAAGACCCGGGTCGAGGAAAAGATCAACACGTTACAATCGAAGACGAAATAGCGGGAGCGGCAGTGCAGTAAACGGAGGGTCTTTTCGCCGGGCGGCGGAAGACCCTCCGTTATCTTGCGGCATGGGAGCGGGCGCGAAGTGATGAAAAGCGGTATTCAGGACACAGACGCAATCGAACAAAACCGATCGGGCAGTGCAGGGAAGCCTTACCCTTCGAAACTCTTTGTGGAAGTGACGACTCACTGTAATCTGCGATGCGACATGTGTGTCAAGCAGTCCGCCGGCAACGGCATTGCGGAAGGCATGATGAGCGAGGAAACCTTCCTTCGTCTCGCACCGGCT
>DATHDH010000138.1:0-3362 GCA_035319145.1 Dissulfurispiraceae bacterium
CGAAGAATATACCGGCATCAATACCCGTGCGGATCTCCTGGCTGCGACGACCATCCTGAGAAGCTCCATTGCCGAGCATTGGATGCGTGAGGGGGTTACGCTCCTTGACCGCGGGGCGACTTTCATCGGCACGGATGTGAAAATAGGCGCCGACACTATTCTTTACCCCAATGTCCATCTCGAAGGGAAGACCGTCATCGGGAAACGGTGCGTGATTTTCCCGAATTGCCGCCTCGTCGATTGTGTGCTGGCGGATGACGTGACTATCAAGGATGGAACTGTTATGGAAGACTGCGCGGTCGGCGCGCATGCTGCAGTTGGTCCGATGGCTCATATCAGGCCCGGCACTCATATCGAGACAAAGGCAAAAATCGGCAATTTTGTCGAAATCAAGAAATCGCATATTGGCGCCGGAGCGAAGGCATCGCACCTCAGCTATATCGGCGATGCCGAGATCGGGAGCGATGTCAATATAGGCGCCGGAACAATTACCTGCAATTATGACGGCGCCCATAAACATAAAACCGTCGTGGAAGACGGCGTTTTCATAGGAAGCGACACGCAGCTGGTTGCGCCGGTTCGGATCGGCGCTGGGGCCTTTATCGGCGCCGGCTCGACGATTACGAAAGATGTACCGCCGCTGGCACTCGGCCTGAGCCGCCAGCATCAAACCGTCATTGAAGGCTGGGCAACCCGCCGGCAAAAGAAAGAACATTTAGGAAATACGACCCGGAAAGGAGAGCGTCGCAGGTAAAACTGGACGCAACGAAACCATGTGCGGAATTATAGGATACGTCGGGAGCCGGAATGCGATTCCGGTCGTCATGGATGGTCTGAAGCGGCTTGAATACCGGGGATACGATAGCGCCGGCATAGCCTTTTTTTCTGAGTCTGGCATTGAAGTCAGACGCTGCAAGGGTAAGATTGCGGAGCTTGATCAGATAGTCAGCTCTCTTCCGATTGCTTCAACTACGGCTATCGGGCATACGCGCTGGGCTACGCACGGAAAGCCGTCCGATGAAAATGCCCACCCGCACCGTTCCGACGGCATTGTTGTCGTTCATAACGGCATCATTGAAAATTACGTCGAGCTGAAAGCGCAATTGGAGCGCGAGGGTTTTGTCTTCACGTCGCAGACTGACACCGAGGTGCTTGCGCACCTGATACGCCGCCACGCAAAAGGCGGGGCGCTAGAAGAGTCGCTGCGCAATGCGCTGCATGAGGTGAAGGGTGCATATGCTTGCGCGGTTATGAGCGATAAGGAACCGGGAAAAATCGTTGCGGTCCGCAAAGAGAGCCCGCTCGTCATCGGCCTCGGCGAGGGAGAATACTTCCTGGCGTCGGATGTCCCGGCCTTCCTGAGCCATACCAAACAGGTCATGTTTCTCGATAACGGCGAGATGGCAATAATCGACAAGAACGGCGTTTCCGTCGCCGATCTTGAAGGAAATTCCCTGTCGAAGAACATAGTAACCATCTCGTGGAGTCCGTCAATGGCCGAAAAAGGCGGATATCGCCATTTTATGCTCAAAGAGATTTATGAGCAGCCGCGCGCCATGGCGGACACAATCCGCGGCAGGGTCTTGCCGGACAGGGGCGAGGTTGCCATAGAAGAGTTCGGACTGACGGCGCAGGATATGGCCGCTATAGAAAAAGTGACCATTGTTGCATGCGGGACGTCCTGGCATTCGGGGCTCGTCGGCAAATATATGATTGAGGAGCTGGCGCGTATACCGGTTGAGGTAGACATTGCTTCGGAGTTCCGTTACCGGACGCCGATAGTCTCAAACGGAAGCCTCCTGATTTCAATTACCCAGTCCGGGGAAACCGCCGACACCCTGGCCGCAATGCGTGAAGCAAAACGCCTCGGGGCAAAGACACTGACAATCTGCAACGTCATCGGAAGCACCGCTTCCCGAGAAGCCGATGGTGTTTTCTATACGCATTCAGGCCCTGAAATCGGCGTCGCATCCACCAAGGCATTCACAACCCAGATCATAGCCCTCTACATGTTCGCCGTTGCCCTGGGAACCGCGAAAGGCACCGTCGGCACTGATCGCGCCGGAGCGCTCATTGACGATCTCCTGCAACTGCCGGCGAAGGTCGAAAACGTGGTGGCACGGGACACTGATATCGCTGCGATGGCAAAGGAGTATTTTAAGGCGCGCGATTTCCTTTATCTGGCCCGCGGTATCTATTATCCGATTGCGCTTGAAGGCGCATTGAAGCTGAAAGAAATTTCCTATATTCATGCGGAGGGCTATCCCGCTGGAGAAATGAAACACGGCCCTATCGCACTTATCGACGAAGAGCTGCCCGTTGTTGTTCTTGCCCCGGCAGACAGGCTCCTTGAGAAGGTCGTCTCGAACATGGAGGAAGTGAGGAGCCGCGGCGGACGATTGATAGCATTTACCACAAAAAACAATGCGCATGTCAGTTCTCTTGCGCAGAACGTCTTTGCCATAGAGAGTTCCAATGACCTGCTGAACACCGTGCTACTGACGGTCCCGCTCCAACTGCTTGCATATCATGTGGCGGTGTTGCGCGGCTGCGATGTGGATCAGCCGCGGAATCTCGCGAAAAGCGTGACGGTTGAGTAACCGCCGGCAGCCCGGCTTGCCGCGAAATATGCTATACTTAGGAGTAACCTCATGGCTAAAGATGCCCTCTTAGACGATCTCAATGCGCAACAGCGGGAAGCCGTTCTGCATTGTGACGGGCCGCTTCTGGTTCTCGCCGGGGCCGGCAGCGGCAAGACCCGCATGATAACCCGTAAGTATGCCTATCTCGCGAAAAAGAAAAAGATCCCGCTCAACAGCATTTTTGCCGTAACCTTTACGAATAAAGCAGCGCAGGAAATGAAGGAACGCATTGCGCCTTTTGTCGATCATGACACGAAGAACCTATGGCTCGGCACATTCCATTCGCAGTGCGCTCGTATCCTTCGTCGCGAGATCGGCATCCTCGGCTACAAAGGCGATTTCACGGTATACGATGACGATGACCAGAACAGCCTTATCCGCCACATACTCCGCGAGCTAAACATATACGAGGCCTTGTACAAAGGGGTTGTTTCCCGCATCAGTATCCTTAAATCGCACATTATTTCGCCTGAGGAGTTTCTTGCCAAAGGCGATGGATTCAGTTTCGATGAGAAGCTCGGCCGAGCCTATCTCAAATATCAGCATGAACTGAAGCGCTGCAATGCACTCGATTTCGACGACCTCATCATGCTGGCCGTGAAGCTGTTTGAAGAAAATCCCAAAATTCTCAAGAAGTATGCGCACGGATTCTCGTATCTGCTGGTCGATGAGTTCCAGGACACAAATCGTGCGCAGTATCGCCTCATGCAGCTTCTGGCC